>MFBQ01000024.1:522-10629 GCA_001776475.1 Candidatus Curtissbacteria bacterium RIFCSPLOWO2_01_FULL_41_18 | reverse complement strand
AACGCTATTATTGTTTCGGAAAAGTGAAAGGAGGTGTTTTAACTGTCCGCTTTACATATCGCCACAACCGCATTCGAATAATCGGAGCGGGTTACTGGAGACGCGGCAAACAAATTTATGAAAAGATCAATCAAGTACAGTGACGAACCAATTGAGGCTCGTGTAGTAAGTGATTTTTTACCAAGTCCGGAAAACCTAATTCTTAAGGAGAAAAAAACTAGAGTTACATTGACCCTTACAGATAAAAGTTTAGTTTTTTTCAAAAGTGCAGCCAAAAAACACGGAGCATCTTACCAAGCTATGATCCGACGTTTGATTGACTATTACGTTATCAATCAAAGAGTCTAATCTTTCTGTTCTTCAGAGAGTCGGATCCCAAAAGTTGCTGTACGGTAACAATTACGAAGCTAAAATTCTAGCGTTATCCTGAGTTAGTTTATGAGAAATCGCTGAGTTTTCTGCATTACATTAAGAGGTCTTTTGTGTAATTTACGCTACTAGAAATCACATGTTAGACCTGAGCAGCTTCTTCCTGTCTCTCCCAAAGAATAAATTTCTTAGCATCTCTAATAGATTTGTTATTTGCTAATGTAGATTTATACAGATCTTCTGTAAATCCAAATGGCCACGGCCAGTCTTTAAATTCCCAGCCGGAATCTGAAAAATTATCATTAGCATGATCAGAAATACTATTACCATCTTTTCCGGATATATAGAGGCCTTTAATCTGACTTAGGGTTCTTGGGCCTGTCAAGCGAGCTACTCCATGTAACCCACCATCTCTTTCCACGCTATCAACTGGTATTAACGGATTAAAAAAGAGATAAAGCCTTTCAGCACCATTTTCAAATCTAATAAGAAGAACTTTTTCAAGTCTTTCTATATCCTCAGAGACGCCTTTCACAAAAGCCTTTACCTTGCCACGTCTATCTTTGTCAGGATAAATTTCTTTCCAAAAATCGTCAGCTTCAAATGATCTTTCAGTCACAAAGTGTAATTTAGACCTGACAGTGTATTATGTCAATATTGAGCAACTCTAGATATTTTCGGTTTTATTATTGTAATAGGCGAAACTTACTTGGAGCGGGAGACGGTATTCGGGTCGGACTCGCTCGTTTGCTGAATGATAACAATGAAGAGGCTAAGGTTCTAGCGTTCCAGCGTTCCAGCTTGAAGCGTTGAACAATCATTTAATGGTAGGCTTTACTAATTATGCAGGAGTGTAGTCAGAAAAAGAAGTTTGTTTTTGGAGAACAGCGTGGCTAACTCTAAATGCTGCTAAATCAATTTCCGTACTTGCACTACCCATGGGACCCATTAGCATTCCTAGACTCTGTATAACCCTTGCAACATCACGATGAGAAGTAACCTCTCCATTCATTATGCCATCTGCTAAGTTTAAAAGTCTTTGTTCTGCTTCTTGGTCAGTTATAGGCTGATACTCCTCTTGTTCACCAGTATCTATTTTGCCAAAAGTTCTTCCATAATAGGTGGCAAGAGCCATTCCGGCACTTATAGCCTGATCAATGGTCGGATTTGGCCATTCAGTTTTTCTATCTGTACTCATATTGTAGGATTATAATCTCTCACAATTGATTTGTCAACTATAGGGCTTTGTGAGCGGGTGATGGTGCCCTACGCTAAAGCTTCGGACACTTATTCATCACCCTTACGTCTTTCGCTAAAACTACGATCGACCAATCTTTTGTATACAAATGCCTTGCCAGAACCTGATTTTAGGTGTAGTTCAAAATCTTTGGCTTTTTGCTTATCAGTGAGCGCACAGTAAAAGACAAGCTTCCATGGAAGATGTCCTTTTGTGAATTTGGATTTACTGCTGTTGTGTTCTTTGAATCTCTTCTTTAAATCGGAGGTATATCCGTAGTAAAGAATGTCGGATTTTGAACTTCGAAGTATATAAACGTAATACATTGTCTCTAAACGTAATTGAGCAGCGAATCGTCTGTAGCTTTAGCGAAAGACGAGAGCGGGTGATGGGGATCGAACCCACGACCTTCTGCTTGGGAAGCAGACGTTCTACCACTGAACCACACCCGCATTTTTCTGTGCGGATAATAGTTTAACAGCTTTGTCAAAACTATCGGGGAATAGTTAGTGTACTTCCGGTAAATATTAGTGGATTACCGTTAGCAAGTCTTCCCACATTATTAGCCTTATCCAGAAGTGTCCACTTCGATCCGTCTTGGTACATTTCTTGGGCAATTTTAAACAAAGTATCGCCCTCCTCAACTTTATATGAAGTTGCAGCCATCTGGTTTCTTATTGTCTCAGCATTTTCCTTTGTGGGAATCTCAAGCGTTGAGTCCACAAAAATAATATTAGGACTGGTTATTTTATTGACTCTTGCCAGAACGGGCCAGAAGCTTTGGTCGCCATAAAATTTCTCAGAAATCGCAGACAGTGAATCATTTGCTTGGACTTTATATTGTTTTGGTTCTTGAGGATTTTCTTCCTGTTTTGTCAAATCAATTTGTTGGCCGTCGTTTACCATACCATCTTTATTCGTGATAAAATTAGCAACCAAAAGACCTAAGATTACTACAATTATTGCTCCAAGAATAAGGCTTGCCCAGTTATCTTGCCAACTCTTCTTATTTTTTCTTGGCATCATGTTCTCCTTTCTGGACAGAGAATTGATAAGGGCAGAAATGTTATCTGGTGCCGCGTTTGATGAAGCGGTCGCGACCGGATTCGAACCGGCGATCTTCACCGTGACAGGGTGACGTGTTAACCAGGCTACACTACGCGACCTTGATTATATCCAATAGCCATGCTAGTTTACACTTAGAAGAATTGAGTGTCAATGAAGTTTTTCTCCAACAAAGATATCGCCAAACTTTTTAGATCTGTCTCCGCAGCTTATGTAGTTCGCGGCGGCGATTATTTCAAAATCGTTGCTTACGATAAGGCTGCTGACAGCGTCAAGCACTCAACTGTTGAAATGAAAGATCTTTGGGATGACCAAAAGCTTGAGACTGTTTCCGGTTTAGGGCCTGGCATGCGGAGCCATCTTGATGAACTTTTTAAAACTGGACACATCAAACATTTTGATCAAGTTAAAAAGGGCTTACCGCCAGCCATGTTTGAGTTTTTGGATATTGGTGGTCTGGGTCCAAAAACTGCCTACAAACTGGCTAAAGTTCTGAAACTTAAGAATATCGATGATCTAGCAAAAGCGGCCAAAGCTGGTAAAATCAGAAACCTTGCCGGCTTTGGTGAAAAAAGTGAAAAAGATATATTGGATTCAATACGTCTTTTTAAAAAAAGACCAGGTAGATATCTTTTGCCTTTCGCTTTTGCAGCTGCCCAAAGGGTTCTTAACTACCTAAGATTACTTAAAGAATGTGAAAGGGCGGAGCCACTCGGTTCGCTTCGCCGTATGGTGGCAACGGTGGGAGATATTGATATCGCTGTCGCTTCGAAAAATCCTCAAAAAATAATCGAAGCATTTAAAAACTTTAAAGAAGTCCAAAAAGTATTAGGTGCCGGCCCAATGTCTTCTTCGGTAATCTTGAGAAACGGTATCCAAGTTGACCTTAAAGTATTGCCGACTGATTCATTCGGATCACTCTTGCAACACTTCACCGGTTCCAAGAACCATAACATCCACCTACGAGAATATGCCCTAAAAAAGGAGATGTCGCTTTCGGAGTACGGTATCAAATACAAAGATAAGCTCTGTAAGTTTAAAGGTGAACATGAGTTCTATAAGTTTTTAAGCCTAAAATGGATGGAGCCGGAACTACGTGAAGACACTGGCGAGATTGAAGCAGCTCATAAAGGAAACCTACCAAATTTAATCAAACTTGAAGATATTAAAGGCGATATCCATCTGCATTCAAACTACCCTATTGAACCCAGCCACGATTTAGGTACAGGATCTTTTGAAGAAATAATTGCCAAGGCAAAGTCTCTAAAGTATGAATACATCGGCCTATCAGATCACTCACCCGGGTATTCTACTCACAGCAAAAAACAAATAATTGACCTAATCAAAAAAAGAACAGCTAAAATTGGACAACTTAAAAACTCAAATAAAAGTGTCAGGGTACTAAATTTGCTCGAAATAGACATACGCACAGATGGAACATTATCTGTACCCGAAGAAGGCCTGAAACTTCTTGATGGTGCTATAGCCGGAATCCATTCAAGTCATAATCAGAACAAAACAACTATCACCAGAAGAGTTCTTACTGCTATCAATAGTCCCTATGTGCAAGTCATATCTCATCCAACAAATAGATTACTGATGCAGCGAGAGTCATCCGACATAGATTGGCCAGCTGTTTTTGAAGCTTGCAAAAAAACCGACACGATTTTGGAAATCAATGCCTGGCCAAATCGACTAGATTTACCTGATACTTTAGTCCGTGATGCTATCAGATACGGAATCAAATTTGTCATTAATACCGATTCGCATGCAGTCGAGCAAATGGACAACATGCGGTTCGGTGTTGCCGTTGCCCGCCGCGGCTGGGCACAAAAGAAAGACATAATAAATACTTTGCCATGGGACGAGTTTAAAAAGTTTTTCAATGTCAAAAACGATTGAATGAAGAGCTCAGGACAATAGTGCAATTAAATCTGGATTTTAAAAGGTTTTTAATGTATGATTACACCACCATGTCGCCGGCAGTAATTGTTGTCGTTGTTATTCTAATTATAGGTGTATACCTTTGGTTTCTTTACAACGGTTTGGTTACAGCTCGTGTTCGCATTAAGGAAGCTTGGTCGCAAATTGAAGTCCAGCTAAAGAGACGATCTTCGCTCATTCCGAACTTGATTGAAACGGTCAAGGGTTATGCGAAGCACGAGAAAGAAGTCTTCCAAAACGTGACTAAAGCCCGGTCGGAAATGCTCGGCGCCAAAACCCCCAAAGAGGCAGCCAAGGCAGACAATATGCTAACTGGCGCTCTTAAAACTTTATTTGCTGTTGCCGAATCTTATCCAAATCTAAAAGCATCTGACAACTTTAGGCAGTTGCAGGAAGAACTTTCTGATACCGAGACAAAAATTGCCGCATCTCGTCAATTTTATAACGCTAATGTTTTGGACTATAATACTAAAATTAAGGTTTTTCCGAATGTGCTTATTGCCAGGCTTTTAGGCTTTAGCGAAGAAGTCTTTTTCGATGCCGAAGAGGAAGCGGAAAAAGAAATAAAGGTGAAGTTTTAATTGCTTTTAAATGAACTCTCCCAAGATTTTTGCCGGCTCTTCAAATCCCAATTTAGCCAAACTAGTTTCCCAAAAATCAAAAATTCCACTAGGTGATATTGAACTTGGAAATTTTTCAGACGGAGAAGTCGACGTTTGGGTTAAAAATGATGTTAATAATTCGGACGTGTTTATCTTGCAGTCAAACTCGACTGAAGTTAATAAGCATATAGTAGAACTTGCTTTAATCGCTGATGCACTTAAAAGATCAGGAGCACACAAAATCACAGCAGTTATCCCGTATTTCGGTTATAGTCGTAAAGAAAAACAGTCCCGTCCCGGTGAACCAATTTCTGCTAAAGTAGTTGCTGATCTAATTACATCATCAGGCATCAATAAGATTATTTGCCTTGACCTCCACGCCGACGCAATCGTCGGCTTTTTTAACGTACCGGTTATTTATCTTTCTGCTCTTGAAACTTTGGCAAACCGCATCAGAAAGGAAAAACTCTCATCTCCAGTTGTTGTTGCTCCAGACGTTGGGGGAGTCAGGCGGGCCCGCAACTTTGCGGCATATCTTAATGCACCTTTAGCTGTCATTGAAAAACATCGCCAGACAAACAAGCGTGATGCCATCGAAGTTCTTTCTATTACTGGTGAGCTGATAGGGGATACGGCTATTATTGTTGATGACATCATTTCAACGGGTGGTACGATTATTGAAAGCGCCCAAGTTTTAAAAAGAAAAGGCGTTAAAAAAATTATCGTCTGCGCCATCCACGGTGTCTTTGCCCTCAATGCTATTAAAAATCTTGAAAAAAGCCCGATCGATAAAATATTTGTCACCGATAGTATTGCAAACAGAATTAAAAATAATAAAATTCAGAATGTTTCAGTAGCAGGCCTTTTTGCCAATTGTCTTCTGCAAGAAATCTAGTGAAATTTCCAGATAAGCTCGATAGAATCATTGTCAAAAACAATAGTCTTTTATGTATTGGTCTTGATCCTGAGATCGAGAAACTTTCACCCCGTAAAGGATTCTCCTTCACAGGGAAAGGAGAATCCTTGTTGGAATTTAGCAAGTGGATTATCGACAAAACTGCGAAATTAGTCTGCGCTTACAAGCCAAACATTGCCTTCTTTGAAGCGTATGGCTTAGAAGGATTGGATCAATTAAAGAAGATTTTCCTCTATTTGCAAAATGAATATCCTCAAATTCCGATAATTCTGGATGCAAAAAGAACCGATATAGCAAATTCTGCTAAGATGTATGCAAAATCGATGTTTGATTACTGGGGTGCAGATGCAACAACCGTTTACCCCCACCTCGGACTGGATTCTATCGAACCGTTTTTATCTTATATAAACAATTACACATTCTTACTTGTTAAAACTTCTAATCTCGATTCTGTTACTTTTCAAAACTTAAAAACGGAAAAAGGCCCTTACTATCTTGCCCTTGCAAAAGAGATTAAAAAATGGGATAGAAAAAATATAGGTATTTTTGTTGGCGCAACCTACCCAAAGGAACTAAAGGGCATAAGGGAAATTTTTCCTGACAAGATCCTTCTTTCCGCCGGTGTTGGCGCTCAAGGCGCAGATCTTGAAAGGAGCGTAAAAGCTGGCGTTGACAAACAAAAAAAAGGTATTATTTTTAACGCTAGTCGGTCAATTATTTATGCTCAGGATCCGGCAAAAGCTGCCAAAAACTTACGCGATGAAATCAACAAATACCGATCAATCTAAAAAAATAGCCCAAATATTATTAGATATAGGAGCAGTTACATTCAGTCGTAATCGACCGTTCAAATTCGATTCTGGAATCTTAAGTCCGGTTTATGTCGACAACAGGATTCTAATTTCTTATCCTAAGGAAAGAAAAATAATCCTTAAAGCTTTAATATCTTTGATAAAAAAAAAGGTAGGACCATTCGATGTAGTCGCTGGGGTGGCAACTGCAGGAATTCCCCATGCAGCCTGGATTGCCCAAGAGCTCAACCTGCCGATGATCTTTGTGCGTCCAAAACCAAAAGATCACGGCAGGGGCAAACAAGTAGAAGGATGTATAAAAAGAGGCCAGAAAGTAATTGTTGTTGAAGATTTAGTATCGACAGCCGGTTCTTCAGCCAGGGTAATTGAAGCAATCAGAAAATTAGGAGGGATTGTTGAAGATGAAATTGCAATTTTCACTCATAACCTTAAAGAAGCCGAGAAAAATTTTAACAAAGTCAAGGTAAAGTTACATTATTTAACAGATACGAAAACCGTTGCCAGAGTGGCTATGAATTTGGGCTTTTTGAAGCCAGATCAAGTTAGTATAATTCTACAATGGGTAAAAGATCCGAAAAGTTGGAGCGAGAAAATGGGGTATGAATAAAAAATCTGTTGATATCTCCACAAAAATTACTGGCGTTGAACTTGAAACATGTATCTTCAATGCTTCAGGACCTAGAGACGAAACTTTAACTGATTTAGAAAATTTGGCTAAGTCTAAATCCTCGGCAGTCATGATGAAGTCTTGTACGCTAAGAGCAAGAAGGGGTAATCCCCCGCCACGATATGCAAATCTTGAATTTGGCTCGATAAACTCAATGGGCTTGCCTAATTTAGGCTATAGAGCATACATAAAATTCGCAAAAATCCTAAAGAAGATATACAGCAAACCGGTTGTTGCAAGTATTTCCGGAATGACTTTAAAAGACAATGTTGTTATTTTCAAAGCATTTAACGATTCCCCTGTCGATGTAATAGAATTTAATCCCGGCTCTCCAAATACCATAGGTAAACCCATTGTTGGATACGATACACAAGAAATGGACAGGCTTCTTGATTCCGTTTCAAAAGTTTGCAAAAAGCCATTTGGTGTCAAACTGCCAGCATATTTTGATCTTGTTCATTTTGAACAAATTGCCGATGTCATTAAAAAATATCCTGTTAAGTTTGTGACTTGCATTAACTCTGTAGGCAATGGTTTAGCTATCGATCCTTACAAAGAGAAACCATTGATCAAACCCAAAGGAGGCTTAGGTGGTATTAGTGGCAAATACATAAAATTCACGGCACTTGCCAATGTTAGAAAATTCTACGAACTATTTAATGGTAAAATTCAAGTGATTGGAGTCGGGGGTGTTTACAGTGGCATCGACGCATTCGAGTTTATATTAGCAGGAGCGTCAGCCGTCCAAATTGGTACTGCTTTTATCCAAAAAGGCCCAAAAATTTTCGGAAAAGTGCAAAATGAGCTAAAAGATTTTATGAAACAAAAAGGCTACAAAAAACTTTCAGATTTTCAGGGAAAACTAAAAACTCTCTAAGGGTTTAGCTAATTTTTTTTACACTTTCTGCAGGACAAACCCAAATCTGAATTGTTCTTTTGCGTGCCGGATTTTTCCCAGAGCCATCCCGACCGTCAAATTCAAAGACTGCCACTTGTTGATATTTTCCAAGTTCGAGTTTGCCATTTAAAATTGGGATAACTACACTTGGATGAGAGAATATTAAAGATCTTATGTGAGCGGCGGCATTGTAATCATCATCAATCTCGTTGCAATAAGGATTATCCTGACATCGATGTTTATAGTCGGTGACTGGATATTTATAGTTTTTAGATACCCTAGTTGATCTTCTGTCTTCAGGAATTGATTGAAGCGTATGATGCAGAATATCATTAAGTAAATTAGGCTCTGCCATTTCATTAATTACGATACCGAGAGTAGTATGCTTAGTATTAACAAAAACAAAACCTTGACGAGTGGAGGTTTTTTTAATTGCCCTATTGATATCTTCGGTAATATCTAGAAGGTACGTTGGTTTGGTCGAATCAAACTTTAACTCTTTTAAAAATGCCTTCATTGATGGAGTTTACTGCTAATTAAAATATAATATCTGTCATAAATTATCAAGTTAGATATCTTCGAAATAGAGCTCCTTTAAGGTATAATTTCTTGAGCAAAGCGAAAGGAATTACATCAGAGGAGCGCCATCAACATTTATGTTGAGGCGACCTGCTGATATAATTCTATTCACATGACAGCCTATACGCAAGTTTCCGCTAATCGCTTTAAAACATGGCTAATCATGTTTGTTTTTGCCGCCTTTGTCACCTTTGTTGTCTACGTTTTTACCCAGGCTCTTGGCTACCGTGGGCCTTCTGCACTTGGTTTTAGCGGTATTGCTCTAATTATCGCCGGTATAATGAATTTTTTTGCTTACTACTCAAGCGACAAGCTTGTTATGGCTATTTCCGGCGCCAAACAAATACAAAAAAAAGATAACCCCACACTGTTTAGAACTGTAGAAAATCTCTGTATTGCATCGGGTCTTCCAATGCCTAAAGTTTATATCATAAACGATACCGCTCCTAATGCGTTTGCAACCGGTCGCGACCCCAAACACGCCTCAATTTGCTTTACAACGGGCATTTTGCAAAAACTAGATAAACTTGAACTTGAAGGAGTCACTGCCCACGAGCTTTCTCACGTCGGCAATTACGACACTCGGCTTATGTCCATTGTTTCGGTACTTGTGGGTCTTGTTGCACTTCTTGCCGACTGGTTTATCAGGATTCTTTGGTGGGGTGGCGGCTCAAGGGATAACGATAACAGGGGAGCGGGTAGCGGAATCATTATGGTGGCAGCGCTCGTTCTTGCAATCCTCTCACCAATAATTGCCATCTTAATTCAGCTGGCAATTTCCCGGAAAAGGGAACTTCTGGCCGATGCCGCAGGAGCGCTCATAACGCGTAACCCTGACTCTTTGGCAAGTGCCCTTTTAAAAATCTCCAAAGATACCGAACCGCTGGAGGCTGCCAACAAAGCCACAGCCCATCTATACATAGTCAATCCATTTAAAGGTCAAAAAGGGGCTGTTAGCTGGTTTGCAGGTCTTTTTAATACTCATCCGCCGATTGAAGAGCGCATCAAGGCCCTACGA
>MFBQ01000024.1:0-508 GCA_001776475.1 Candidatus Curtissbacteria bacterium RIFCSPLOWO2_01_FULL_41_18 | reverse complement strand
ATGCAAAAATCAAAAATCAAAAATCAAAAATCAAAAATCGATATTAACCACACAGCAAAATTGGCAAACTTAAGCCTCTCCCCCGCCGAAAAGAAAACTTTCGAAAAACAGCTTGGCAGTGTTCTTGCATACATCAGCAAGCTGAATGAAGTAAATACCAAAAACGTTGAAGCTATAGGACAAATTACCGGACTGGTAAATGTAGTAAGAGAGGATAAAACCGCACCCTCCATACCACAAGAAGACGCTTTAAAAAATGCACCCCGTACTCATAACGGGTTTTTTGAAGTAGACGCCATTTTCGAAGAAAATGGTCCTGAGTAACACCGAAGGGCTGTTTTCACAGAAAACAGTCCAGAGTGACATCGAAGGGCAATCTTTGAAGATCAACAATAAATTTGTCATTGCGAGCGAACAAGGCGAGCGCAACAATCTAAAACAACAAGATTGCTTCGTCATAAACTCCTCGCAATGACTGAAAAATTAAGGATGAAAAACACAGACATTG
>MFBQ01000023.1:5571-7299 GCA_001776475.1 Candidatus Curtissbacteria bacterium RIFCSPLOWO2_01_FULL_41_18 | reverse complement strand
CTCTTCGGTTTTTAGGTTTTTAGGTTTTTGGGTTTTTTGTCCTAGTAACCCAATAGCCCAACGACCTAATAGCCTAGTATCTACCACTCCCAAATTTGGCTCCAGCGTAGTAAAAGGATAAGGGGCAATTTTGGGCTTGGCCGAAGTTAAAGCTGCCAAAAGTGTCGATTTGCCGGCATTGGGCCGGCCGATTATTCCAATATCGGCGATCAATTTAAGCTCAAGCGTCAAGTTTAATATTTCCCCTGCGCTGCCTTCCTCGCCGCTTCTTGGCCTTCTTCCAAACTCATCTCTCAAATGGACATTACCTCTTCCGCCACCTCCACCACGGGCCGCCAGAACCTTTTGGCCGTCTTCGGTAAGATCGAAGATTGGGCTATTAGGTTGTTGGGTTGTTAGGTTTTTAGGTTCTTCTTGTTTACCTAATGACCCAATTGCCCAGTTACCTAATGACCTAATTACCGTGCCAACCGGCACTTTTATCACCAAATCGCCCCCATCTGCACCTCTGCGCTTTTTCGAAAGCCCTGCCTGCCCGCCTTTAGCCTCATACTTCTTAACAAAACGAAAAGACGCAAGTGTGTTTAAATCAGAAGTCCCCTCAAAATATACGCTGCCGCCACCCCCACCGTCGCCACCGTCGGCTTTTGGGTAGCGCCTGCCGCGAATTTTCATCATGGATCCGGATCCCCAACCTCCATCACCCGCTTTAACCGAAATCTTGGCGTAATCAATCATGTAATTGGTTTAAGTTAATTTTTGTTTACCCTGAGCACAGCTTGTACTGAGCTTGCCGAATGTATCGAAGGGCGTAGTCTATCATATAACCTTCCACCAATACAAAATACTAAATACCGGATACTAAATACAAGGAGCTATTTACCCAGAAGCGCGAGTGGGTTTAAGGCTGTACCGTCCTTGCGGATTATAAAATCTAAATGGACTCCTGTCGACCTGCCTGTTGATCCCATTACTGCTATTACATCACCTTTTGATACTTTTTGACCCACAGTTACATAGATTGCCGAAAGGTGGGAATATTGAGTCGTGTAACCGTTACCATGGTCAACTATTACTCGATTACCGTAACCATAGCTATCCGGCCAACCAGCGACAATTACTGTGCCAGCATCCGAGGCTCTAATTGGACCCCCTCCTAAATTAGAAATGTCAATAGCAGGATGATACCAGGAAAAGTATTGGGAAAGATCGCCCGACGCCGGCCAGATAAATTGGGTCGTGCCCAGATCTGCAACCGGAATATTTTCGCGAGCCAGATACTGAGTCGGTGCCGGCTTGGGTTTTTCAGGCAAAGCACCATCCGGCACAATTAATAAATCACCTGTTGTCAGCGCAAAATCATCACCAATATTGTTGAAAGGAAAATCAATAATTGCCTGGGCACTGGCTCTGTATTTTTTGGCAACCGAGTAAATTGTGTCTCCGGAAGTAACTTTATAGGCAATACCGGAAACTGGCAATACTCTTAATTTTTGTCCTACTTTAATATTCTCGGCTACTGTCATGTCATTCTCCCAAAGAATCGTTTCGCCAGAAACTCCAAAATCATTGGCAATTGAGGAAACAGTTTCGCCCTCCTTGACTTCATGCTCAACAATTTTATCTCTGGGCTTATCGGAAATTACGGTTACCGGAGTAATCGATGAGGAAATTACACCTACATCTGGGTTGCCACCCCCGTCTGTAGCCACCAGCGGATTGGCCGGT
>MFBQ01000023.1:0-5501 GCA_001776475.1 Candidatus Curtissbacteria bacterium RIFCSPLOWO2_01_FULL_41_18 | reverse complement strand
CCAGTCCCAAAATTGATCCGTGAACAAATAAAGAGGTATTGGCACCCCGTCTGACCATCAAAATGTCAACTACGAAATCCTTAACCGCCTCAAAACGAAGTCCGGATTTTCGAAGTCGATGAAAAGTATAGTTAAAAAGCGCCTTAATAAAATGCCCAAACTCGCGATATATGGGGTCGTGATCCACGGTATCAACTTAAAAGTTTAAAGTGAAAAGTTAAAAATTGCAATTTCTTAAACCTAAAATAAAAAGCTGATGAAATTAACTCCCTCAACTTTGCATTTTGCATTTTATTTTATAAGATAGTGAATCTAAAAACTCTTTTAGACCCGCCAAAGGCGGGCGCAAGGAATTTTTAGATTTACTTTATATCCTTTGATAAACTTTCTAAAAATTCCTTATCCGATGCGGTTTTGGAAAGTCTGTCTATCAAAATTTCGGTTCGCTCATCAGGATTTAAAACCGAAAGCATCCTTCTCATCGTTATAATTTTCTTATACTCCTCATCGCCAAACAGAAGCTGTTCTTGCCTGGTTGAAGATCTTTCAATATCAATTGAAGGGTAAATTCTGCGCTCGGCAAGGCGTCTGTCCAAGTGCAGCTCCATGTTACCCGTACCCTTAAACTCCTCATAGATAAGATCATCCATTCTCGAACCCGTATCAATTAAGGCCGTACCAATAATTGTTAAAGAACCACCCTCTTCACAATTTCTGGCGGCTCCAAAGAAGCGCTTTGGCGGGTACAAGGCTGCGGGATCAAAACCTCCGGTCAAGGTTCTTCCGGATGGCGGTACGGAAAGATTGTAGGCACGAGCTAGTCTGGTAATTGAATCAAGAAGTATAACTACATCAAGTCCCTTCTCAACAAGTCTTTTTGCACGCTCCAAAGTAATCTCGGCAACTCTCGTTTGATATTCAGCCGGCTCGTCAAAGTTTGAGGCAATTACCTCACCCTTAACAGACCTGGAAATATCGGTAACCTCCTCCGGTCTCTCACCAATTAAGGAGGCCATCAAATGGACCTTGGGGTAATTTTCCGATATGCCGCGGGCAATATCTTTAAGTATCGTTGTCTTGCCCGCTTTAGGTGGCGACACCACCATTCCCCGCTGACCTTTACCAATGGGAGCAATTAGATCGATAACTCTGGTTGAAAGAGGCGCTTTGCCGGTTTCCAGCGTCAGCTTTTCGTCAGGGTATATCGGAGTCAAAGATTCAAATCTGACTCGGCTACCCTGTTTCTCAGCATCGAAACCATTGATCTTGACTACTTTTAAAAGCCCGAAGTAACGCTCACTCTCCTTAGGCGGTCTTCCGAGTCCAACTACATCATCACCGGCTCTTAGCGCAAATTTGCGAATTTGCGATGCCGAGATATAAACATCCTCATCGCTTGGCCTAAACTTGGGGCGCAAAAACCCGTGGCCGTCACCTACCATATCCAATATCCCATGAACTTCCTGGGTAGGCACGTCTCTACCCGAGGTATTGGGTATGCCGTTATCGAAAAATTTGTCCTCACCGCTCGCAAAACTGCGAGCGCTGCCACCATTCTGCGTGGCGTTTTGGCTAAGTCTTGCGCTGTTATCACTCAAGCTGGGTTCGGCAACAGGCAAAGTGCCATATTCATCTTCTACCTTTGCTTGGGACTCAGTTCTCAAATCAATAACGCTCTTAAGTGGCGCCTCGGAAAGGTTGATATCATCTTTTTCCCCGACTTTGCCAATTTTACTTTTAACTTTTACGGATACAAGAGGTTTAGGCATAATATGTTTGTGTTAATACTTTTCTCCATGCAGCAATCAAGCAATTTATCAATTTAATTAGGGAACATTTGTAGAAGCCATACTTCGACCCTACTCAGTATGATACTGAGTTTACCGAAGTACCAAAACCGATTCTACTCTACACTTATAACTTTGTCAAACCCCCGTCTAACCCCCGCCAAACAAATCATACTTTAAAGGGGACACATGCCTGCCCTACATGCGTCCCCATCAAAGGACCGTATCTTTATATATCTACATACGGTCCAAGCGCAAAATTACACGCACTTACTCTTACCAATTCTATCTGCAACTAAATTGCTGGCTTCCTCTGCCAAATTCTCTTCTTCCCTACCAACCAATAATCTACCTCGACCAAACCTTGATAATGCAAGTCCTAGGGGCCCCGCACCAAACATGCTGGCCATCCCCAAAACTCCGACTCCAGTTTCCGGCTGCTTAACAGGAACGGAAACACCAGCCACATTCACAGTCTGATTTTGAGTGTTAGTGTTAGTATTGGTATTGGTGTTCGTGTTCGTGATATTTATATCCCCACCAGTTGGCGGAGTTGGGCTTGGTGATGCTACCGGTGTCGGTGTCGGTGTTGGACTTGGCTCTGGTCCACCAACTACTCTGGCCGACCAACCTATCTGAATAATAAATTCATTGCAGCCCTTCTGGTCACCGAGTAATATCCCTGAACCTTCGAGTGGACTACCGGCGATAAAAGTATTGTCATACTCCTTATTACCGTCGCCATCAACGTCCCAAGTTATCCTAGTAGTACCAGGTACAATTTCTAAACTTCCGCCTCCATTGATATGAATTGAGACATTGTCGCTCGCAGTATTGGCATTATTTGCTCTTACTGTAGCGGTACTTGTACCATCAGTGAATGTTCCGCTAGGAACGGATGCGCTGATAACAACACCGGTTGCCGTTGAACCAACGACAGTATTATGAATCCCAGCGTAGAAATGAACCACGTCCCCTGGACTCAAAGTAACGCTATCACCCCAGCTTGAACTTGAAGGACCTGAAGCTAAATGATTGATAGTCATGTTTGGAGCTGGTGTACCTGTAGCATTAATAGCTGAAAGGTTTAAAAACAGACCTCCAAACACCATTGTTAAAACAACTAACGAAATGGCACCGGTTTTCCAGATCTTTTTTATTAATTTAATTTGATTGTTCATATTAGTTTATTTTTCACCCCCTCGTCCCGCCGAAGTCTCGCCAAAGGCGGACTTTATTTGTTACTTGACTCCTCCTCCTGTTCCTCTTCTTCATCCTCATCATCTTCACCTTGAAGATCAACTCTGTGAGGGCTTCTCAATAAATCTTCTTGTCTTCTTATACGTAATCTCAATGCTCCAAAAACCGCAATTCCTGCAGCACCGGCAGCTAAAAGCGCACCTACTAACCAACCAAGAGCTGTATTATCCCTGTCGCCTTGCGACTGTTCATAGCCAAACCCGGTTGGTGGCAAAGCTTTAGGCATCTCCGGCGTTCTGGTACCTGTTGGTGTTGGTGGTTTCTTGACTTCTTTTGTCTTAGTTGGCGTAGCCGTATCGGTTGGTGTTGGTGATTCCTTCTTTGGAGGAGTAGCCGTGTCTGCCGGTGTTGGGGATTCAGGCGTGTTTGTAGCTGTCGGCGTGCTGGTTTCGGTCGGCGTATTGGTTGGTGTACTGGTCACCGTCTCGGTTGCAGTTGGTGTCGGTGTTTCAGTTGGTGTGGCTGTTCTAGTAGGTGTACTGGTCTCCGTCGATGTGGCTGTCGGCGTTCGGGTCGGTGTTCTGGTTGCAGTTGGTGTTGCAGATGGAGTCCCGGTTGGTGTTCTCGTTGGTGTTCGAGTTGGTGTATTAGTCACCGTCTCGGTCGCAGTTGGTGTCGGTGTTTCAATTGGTGTGGCTGTTCTTGTAGGTGTACTGGTCTCCGTCGATGTGGCTGTCGGCGTTCGGGTCGGTGTTCTGGTTGGCGTATTTGTCGGTTTCTCGGTTGCAGTTGCCGGAGCTGTAGGTGTCCTCGTTGATGTATTAGTAGGTACTTCATGAGTTGGCTCTGGTGGAAAAGTCGGCAGTGGTGTACCTGTTGGTGAAGGAATCGGTGTTATACCCCTGGGCGTAGGAGTAGTTGTTGGCTCTTCCGGATGGGTTGGTTCAGGTGGAAATGTCGGAAATGGTTCTCCCGTTGGTGAAGGAATCGGTGTTATACCTCTGGGTGTAGGAGTAGCTTGATCTACGGTATCATCCGGAAAATCCGGCAAGCCGGCTACTTCTCCCGCGCTTTGCGCTTTTTGATCTTGCAAAACTCCGGTGTTTTCGGCAGAACCGACTGTTGCCGAATCCTGATGCAAGTCTTGTTGTACAGCAGCAGCTTGTTTCTCGCCTTCTGCGCCTGCTGAGCGGCTCTCAGGCTCAGATTGCTCGTAACTGCCCCCCGGAACAACCGCACTATCCGAAACCTCGGGAATTAGACCTTTGTGCTCTATCGGCAATTCAACACCATCATCGATAAACGCCTGTGCAAACGCATCGTTAACATCAAGCGGGACCTTATCTCCCCTATAAACAGTGCCGAATTGACCTCCTCCACCAGCAACAGTATTATCCCAGCTCGCCTCAGCTGACAAATTGAGTGTCTCTTGCAACTTGCCGTCAACACTATCACCGGAATCAATCTTAAGAGTCAATTTCCCGTCTTCTACATCGTCACTTGTGTCCAAAGCAGCTTTGGCTTCATTCAAGGAAAGGTCGGATGATGTTTCGTGTAAGCCTCCGTGGCCAGTATTAGGAAGCTTAACAGAATCTGAATTTATAGGTTGATTCAACTTTTCCGAAATAGCTTTAAGCTGGACATCAATTTCGGCAACCTGAGCATCTAATGCTTGCTGCCTTGCCTGTTCTTCTGTGCTCAACTTCTCAAAATCTTGATGTATAGAAGCATCCACTTGCTCCAAAGTCCTGACAATAGCAGTATTTCCGTTGGAATCAGCATCATGGGTCACTTGATGCTCAATGTAAGCCCCAGTCATTCCTGCCGCAGCAGCAGTAACTGCAGTACTATAAAGTGAAAATTTAGATGAAGTTAATCTTTGTAAGAAGCTTTTCTCGGCTGGAGATCTTTTAGCCTCACTGCGCTCACTGGGGCGGCGAGAAACCTCGGCAGTTAATTGAGCCGATACTCTAGCCGCTCTTCTTGATGTTGGTGATCCTTCTTTGGGCATATTAGACAGCTACAGCTAATCTAGACTAAAAGAATTATAGGTCTAGATTGTAATCGCAAACTATATCATAAACAATTTCTTTTGTCAAGTACTACAGGATATAGATGGATATTTAACTATCCATCTACCTAACTATCAATCTATCCAACTTTACATGGGGCAGTTTTTTGGGGCAGAATCGAGCAAAGCCACATTTGGTGTGGTCAAACTCGATACAAATTATTCGTGTGGGGAATATACACTATTTACTAGACGGCTGTCAAATCCTGTCAAAAACTAACAATTAAATTTTTGAATAATCCTTTTACCCATTATTTCCAACTATTAGTGCTCAATATCTTCTAAAATAGCCTCAAATTGGTCTGTATTGGAAACTTATAAAATTGCCTATTGACAAGACTCGTCAAGTTGTTCTAATCTAAAAAAGGAAAGCAACTTAGCTGCCCTAAGTCGCTTCCCTTACACCTCAAAAGAGCATTGCTATTCGAGTTTCAGTCTGCGGT
>MFBQ01000022.1 GCA_001776475.1 Candidatus Curtissbacteria bacterium RIFCSPLOWO2_01_FULL_41_18 | reverse complement strand
TATTGTCTTCTAAGAAAGGAGACATACGTGAGTGAGAAAACCATCAAGAATCTGGTCGAGACCAGGAAAAGGGTGGTGACGGACGTAAACCAAAGACATCTGTCAGTTGATGTCGGTGCCAGGATTTTAGGTATGTCCAGACAAGGCTTCTGGAAGTTGAGAAGGAAGGTTAATGAGTATGGTCTGGAGTCAGTATGTGGCAGGAAACGAGGTCCAAAGTCATGGCATAGGCCGCACAACAGGACAGACATATGGATTGAACAAACAGTTGAGAGACTGTTTAACCTTTATGGTGTTGGCCCAGACCGTATGGTCTGGCTTTTAGAAGACTGTGGGATTATCGTGTCCCGAGCAACAGTCTACAGGATACTTGTCAGAAGGAGGTTAGTTGTACCCAAGTGTAAAGAGGCAAGAAAACCTGTTCATCTTTACACTAAAGGTTACCCTGGAGAAGAGGTTCAGATTGATACAACAGAGCCACTGGGTAAATCAGGTCCTACACTGATTACGGCAGTTGATGACTTCTCCAGGTGGGGTATGGGAGACTGTTACTTTGGCAACAAGAGTGATCAGGCTGCTGACTTTCTTAGAAGAATGGTTATGTCAGCTCCTTTCCCGATACATGCTGTGAGAACTGACAATGGTAGTGAATTTAAGAAGCACTTCATCACAACTTGTCAGGAACTTGGAATCAGAATCATCAGAAACCCGGTTCATCATCCGACATCAAACGGTAAGGTTGAAAGACTGCATAGAACAATTGAGGAAGAATGTTTCTGGAGAGTTGGTGCAAAACCTGATGATCTTGATTATGCAAGGTATTGGCTCAGCCGTTACCTTAGTTGGTACAATACCAAACGCAGACATGGAGGTTACGGCATGAACGGCAGAACCCCACAAGAAAGAATCGAGGATTACATCATCAACAATCCGTCATACTTACAAGGTGCTGATGTAAACGAAACCCTGATACTGTACAAGTATTGACAAATTAGTCGAGGGATGTTATAAATATTATTGATATAGCCTTTTGAAGGAGGTATTTGTTGTACCTTCTTTGTTTTGTTGTTTTTTGAAAAGTTCCTGTGGATCATCCCAACAACTATATTCGCAAGACGCATATTTCCCGTCTAAGGGTCGATCCCTCTTGTTAATTAGCAAAATTTTTACAAGATAGGTAAAACGCCTGTGGCCAACCGTATTTCTTGGGGTAAAATCACAAGTATCAAGTTACCCCCCTTGGATCTTGTTAAGGTTCAGAGGGACTCCTTTGGTGAGTTCTTAAAAACTGGTATTCGGGAAGTCCTGGACGAAGTTTCACCCATCGAAGATTTTACCAACAAAAATTTCACCTTGATATTTGGTGATTATATTCTTGGCAAACCTAAGCGTACTGCCGAAGAAGCAATAAAAAAAGGTATCACTTACGATGCACCACTGAAGGTAGAAGCCACTGTCGTCAATAAACAAACCGGAGCCAAAAATACGCAGGAAGTTTTTTTATGTGACCTTCCGATTATGCTTCCCAAAGGCTCTTTTATCATCAACGGTATTGAAAGAGCAGTCGTTACTCAATTAGTGCGCGCTCCCGGGGTATATTATTCCGCAGAAATTGATCCTTCGACTGGAAAACTTCTTTATAACTGCGAGATTAGACCACTACGTGGTTCTTGGTTGGAGTTTGCAATTACTAAAAACAATCTTATTACCGTTAAGATCGACAGACGCAGGAAATTTCCAGTTAGCACCTTGCTTCGTGCCATTGGATTTTCTGAAAATGACCAGATCCTCAAGCTTTTCGAAAATGTTGCTGATGAACAAGGCAGAAAGCTCATTGAAAATACTCTTTCTAAAGATAACACTACAACTCAAGAAGAAGCGTTACTAGAAATTTACCGAAGAATGCGTCCAGGCGATCATGTGATATTGGATAACGCCAAAGCGTTAATTGAAAACATGTTTTTCAGCCAAAGACGATATTCACTTGGCAAGGTCGGTAGATATAAAGTCCAAAAACGCTTGAAGCAATTAAAAGATAAACTGACAAACCTGGATGATGGAAGAGACAGTCAAATATTAACACCCTCCGACTTCGTTGCTTCAATTGCTTACCTTTTCGATCTGGCGGCCGCCAAAGGCAAAATTGACGATATTGACCATCTTGGCAACAGACGCTTAAGAAGAGTCGGTGAGCTCGTCGCCCAAAATGCTTTCAGAATTGGCATCCTTAGACTTGAAAGAGTAGTCAAAGAAAGAATGAGCCTGACCCCGGTTGATGAAGGAGTGCCCTCACCTGCATCACTTATTAATGCTAGGCCAATAATTTCCGCTGTCAACGAATTCTTCCGCTCTTCTCAGCTTTCAACAATTCTTGATCAAACCAACCCACTTTCAGAGCTAGATAACTTAAGGAGGCTAACTGTCATGGGCACAGGAGGAATAGCCAGAGAAAGAGCTGCTTTTTCCATAAGAGATATTAATCATTCCCAATACTCAAGAATCTGCCCAATTCGCTCACCGGAAGGGCCAAATATCGGATTGGTCACCTATATGTCCCTATATTGCAGGATTAATGAATACGGCTTTATGGAAGCTCCATACCGCAGAGTAGTCAAAGAGAAAAATGGCAGATCAAAGGTTACGGACGAAATAGTTTATCTTGCAGCTGACGATGAAGAAGAATATTATATCACCCATGCCCAAGTTGAGCTTGATGCAAAGGATTATATTAAGCTGGAAAGAATCCCGGTTCGTTACCAAGGTGAATTTACATCCGCATCCCAAAATATGGTTGATTTTATTGATGTTGTTCCAAGGCAAGTAGTCGGTACCTCTGCTTCACTAATTCCATTTTTGTCTCACGACGAGGCCAATCGTGCTTTGATGGGCACCCATATGCAGTGTCAAGCAGTCCCATTAATAAAACCGGAAAGCCCAGTCGTTGGTACGGGCATGGAAGAAGTGGTTGGTAACAATATGGGCCGGGTTGTCAGGGCAGAAGAGGATAGTGAAATTATCTATGTGGACAGTAAAAAAATTGTCATGAAAACTAAATCAAATGGTAAGAATAAATCTGAGGAAATAACAATCCCAGTCCAAAAATTCACTAGATCTTCTCAAAGTACGTGTTATTCTCAAAGACCACGGGTTGCGCGAAGACAAAAAGTCAAAAAAGGCGATATCTTAGTAGATGGTTCGGCAACTGATAATGGGGAACTTGCCCTTGGCCAAAACTTAATAATCGCCTACATGAGTTTTGACGGTTTAGGTTATGAAGATGCCATTGTTATTTCGGATCGGCTTGTTAAACAAGATGTTTTGACCTCAATTCATATCGAAGAATATGAAACATCCGTAGTTGAGACCAAGCTTGGTCCGGAAGAAACAACTCGAGATATTCCTAACGTTTCTGAGGAAGATCTGGCCAATCTTGATGAACATGGCATTATCGTTGTCGGTGCTGAGGTTGGCCCAAATGATATTCTGGTAGGTAAAATTGCTCCAAAAGGTGAAACCGAATTAACCGCAGAAGAAAGACTCTTAAGAACTATCTTTGGCGAAAAGGCCCGGGAAGTCCGTGACACTTCGCTCAGAATGCCCCATGGTGAAAAAGGGACAGTTATCGACGTCAAGATTTTATCCCGAGATAAAGGTGATGAGCTGGAGCATGGAGCCCTGTCTAAAATAGTCGTCAAGGTCGCCAAAATGAGAAAGGTCGTAGTCGGCGATAAACTCGCTGGCCGTCACGGAAACAAAGGGGTCATTTCAAAAATTGTCCCATCGCAAGACATGCCTTATCTGGAAGATGGAACCCCGATTGATATTATTATTAGTCCGCTGTCCGTGCTATCGAGAATGAATTTAGGCCAGCTTTTGGAGACTCATTTGGGTTGGGCAGCACAAAAACTTGGTTATAAAGTTGCCTTGCCTGTCTTTGAAGGAGTTTCAGAGGACAAAATTGTTACTGAACTCAAAAAGGCTGGTCTGCCAACTGACGGTCGAGCCACACTTTATGATGGCAGGTCAGGACTACCTTTTGACAGACCGATTGTCGTTGGGTGTGCCTATATTTTGAAACTTACCCACATGGTTGAGGATAAGACACACGCCCGTTCGACCGGCCCATACTCTTTAATAACTCAACAGCCTCTTGGAGGCAAAGCTCAAATGGGTGGTCAGCGTCTTGGAGAAATGGAGGTTTGGGCTCTTGAAGCTTATGGAGCTGCTTACACCTTGCAAGAAATGCTGACAATAAAATCAGATGATGTCGTAGGCCGCGCCAAGGCTTTTGAAGCTATCATTAAGGGCGAGGAGATTCCACAGGCTTTGATTCCGGAATCGTTTAAGGTTTTAGTCAAGGAGTTAAATAGCTTAAGTCTTAATGTCCAAACTATCGGTGCAAAAACCGCCCAAGTTGAAAAAGTAGACACCAAGACGGAGGAAGAAGCTCAAAAAGCTCGCGAGTTGGCTCAAGCTTCAGGTGAGGAAATGATCGTAAGTCCATCTGCAATAGTCAAAGAAGGTAATCTGACGGAGATAGAAGATGTTACCAGTCAAAGGGTATGAATGAACTAATCGATTTTGAAGCATTAAAACTGACACTTGCCTCTAACGAGGATATTAAAACTTGGTCGTTTGGTGAGATAACCAAACCCGAGACTATCAATTACCGTACCTTAAAACCCGAAAAAGATGGACTTTTTGATGAGCGAATTTTTGGGCCTACAAAGGATTGGGAGTGTTATTGTGGTAAATATAAAAGAATTAGATATCGAGGTATTATCTGCGATAAATGTGGTGTCGAAGTCACGCAGTCTAGGGTCAGAAGAGAAAGAATGGGTCATATTTCTCTTGCGGCGCCGGTAGTCCATAATTGGTTTTTCAAAGGCAGCCCCTCAAAACTGGGATTGCTCCTAGATATTTCCCCAAGAAATCTTGATGCGGTAGTTTATTTTGCTTCTTATTTAGCAATTGAGATTGACACCGAAAAAAGGAAAGAAATAATCAAAAAACTTGAGGATGAACTTGAAAAAAAGCGAAAAGAGCAGCAGAGTTTCCTTAAATCAAAACTCGAAAACGAAGAAAAAGAGGTTAGGAAAGAAATTGCTGCCATTAAGGCCAAAGGCAAAGTCAAAGAGCATCTTGAGCTGAAAATAGAGGAAACTCAGCTTGTTATGCGTCAAAAACAAGCAAAACTAAGAGAAGATACTGCCCAAGAAATCGCCAGACTCGAGGAGATTTACAAGAATATAGGTGACATGGTCAATTCGTTAAAACCCCTGGATCTGCTTTCGGAAGAGGAATATCTTAAACTTACAGATTATGATGCCCATCCTTGTATTAAAGTCGGTATGGGCGCAGAAGCAGTGCTTGCGGTACTGGAGAAAATTGATCTTTCCGAATTGGCAGTTTCCTTGCGGGCTGAAATAGTCAAGACAACCGGTCAAAAACATATTAAAGCAACCAAACGCTTGCGAGTTGTCGAGAGTATGCGCAAAGCTGGCATTTCTCCAAAATGGATGACCCTAAAAATACTACCAGTTCTTCCTCCAGACCTAAGACCGATGGTCCAGTTATCTGGTGGTAGATTTGCAACATCAGACCTTAACGATCTATACAGAAGAGTTATTAACAGGAATAACAGACTTAAAAAACTAATTGAGCTCGGAGCACCAGAAATAATTTTGAGAAATGAGAAAAGAATGTTACAAGAAGCAGTCGATGCGCTCATTGACTCACAACGCGTTAGATCAACAAGAGCATCTCAAGACCTAAGATCACTGTCCGATATGCTTCGGGGGAAACAAGGGAGGTTTAGACAAAACCTTTTGGGTAAAAGAGTCGATTACTCTGGTCGATCAGTTATTGTTGTTGGTCCTGAACTCGGACTGAATCAAGCCGGTGTTCCCAAAGAGATGGCTCTGGAGATGTTTAAACCATTTGTCCTTAGGGAAATTATCGCCCAAGGTTTTGCACCCAATGTTAAAAGTGCCAAACACTTTTTAGAAAGAAGAAGTGGCGAAGTCTGGGATATTTTAGAAGAAATTACCAAGAACCACCCAATCCTTCTAAATCGTGCACCCACTCTGCACCGCTTGGGTATTCAAGCTTTCTATCCACTTTTAATCGATGGAGATGCAATACAAATTCATCCGTGTATTTGTGCCGGATTTAATGCCGACTTCGATGGGGATCAAATGGCAATTCATGTTCCACTTTCGGAGAAGTCAAAAGAAGAGGCTCAAAGACTGATGATGGCTGCCAGAAACTTAGTCAGACCAGCAGATGGTTCACCCATCACTTTACCCAACAAAGAGATGGCACTTGGAGTATATTACTTGACATTGCCAGATCCCAACATTCCTCCATACGATAAAAGTGTCTTTGCCTCTGAAAACGAGGTTATATTGGCCCTCGGCTGCCAAAAGATTAAGGCAAGGCAACAAATCGACCTCAGAACGGCAGATGGGATTGGGATTACCAAAACGACGCCAGGCAGAGTTCTTTTTAATCTTCTACTTCCAGAAAGTTTTCGCTTCATTAATGAAACCATTTCGGCAAGCATGATTAAGAAAATTATCAACTTGGCAATTGATCAAATTCCCGAAGAGCAGGTAACAAGCCTGATCGATAAACTCAAGAGTTTAGGTTTTGAAGGAGCCACTTTTTCTGGTCTTTCGGTTTCGGTTTTTGATTGTGTGGTTGTTGACAGCAAAGACGACATTATTCAAAAAGCTGAAAAAGAGGTTGAAACTATTGAAAAGAACTTTAGACTAGGCCTCATCACTAAAGATGAGCAAAGACGTCTTTCTCAGGAGGTCTGGCTTTCAGTAACTAATGAGCTTGCAGACTTAACTTGGAAAAATTTAAGGGCGGACAATTCTATTAAAATTATTTCTGATTCGGGAGGATCCCGTGCAACAGCCGAGCAAGTAAAACAATTGTCAGCGATGCGAGGGCTAGTGACAGACCCTTCAGGACAAATTGTTCCACTGCCTATTAAATCTAATTTTAGGGAAGGTCTTTCCGTTTTTGAATACTTCACCAGCGCCCGTGGTGCCAGAAAGGGGCTGGCAGACAGAGCAATTAAAACCGCTGAATCGGGCTACTTGACCAGAAGGCTTGTTGATGTTGCCCACGATGCTATTATTAGAATTGAAGATTGTGGCACGTCCCTTGGATTATTCATCTCCAAAACCGACAAACGCCAGGCGCCATTTATAGCTAGAATAATCGGACGAGTCACTTCAGTCCCTATCACACTGAAGAATAAAAAAGTCCTTTTAGGTGCCAATATCTTAATTGATGAAAAATCTGCCCAGGCGATAGACTCAAACGGTGTCGATCAGGTTTTGGTTCGTTCACCACTTACTTGCGAGGCAAAATATGGGCTTTGCGCCGCTTGTTACGGTAAAAACTTGGCTACTCGTAAGGTCGTTACTATTGGAACCCCCGTTGGCGTAATTGCAGCGCAAAGTATAGGTGAACCTGGCACCCAGCTTACAATGCGAACTTTCCATACTGGTGGTATTGTTGGTTTAGATATTACTCAAGGTCTGCCTCGTGTGGAAGAACTTTTCGAGGCGCGTACGCCTAAATATGTGGCTCAAATTTCTGAGATTGCGGGCAAGGTTAAGATAGAGGAGACTGAAGAAGGATATACCCTGAAAGTTAAAAGTACCAACCTGAAGCCTCCTGTCGAAAGAGAATATTTTATCCCTCCTACTTCCGAGTTGACTGTTGCCGAAGGGCAACTGATAGCGGCCGGTGCTCCTCTTTCAGCAGGTTATCTTGATATCAAGGAGGTCCTTGCTGTTTCTGGTCTCAAGAATGCTCAAAAATATATTATTGATGGCGCTCAAGAAGTATATGAAAGCCAGGGCGTAGCCATCAACGATAAACACTTCGAGGTTATTGTCAAAAAGATGAGCGAAAAAGTCAGAGTTGAGTCGTCCGGTGATACGGTACTTCTGCCCGGTGAGCTGATCGACAAGAACCGCTTCCAAGAAGAAAATGCCAAAGTTTTAGCAGAAGGCGGTGAACCGGCAACAGCCCAAGTAGTTATTTTGGGAATTACCCGAACTGCTCTATACACTGAAAGCTTCCTTTCTGCCGCCTCATTCCAAGAAACAACCAGAGTCTTAACCGATGCAGCTATTGAGGGAAGAGTCGACAAACTTCTTGGTCTTAAGGAAAACGTCATTATTGGAAGACTTATACCGACTAGCCCCGAAAGAGCCGCTATAAAGTAAGCAAATCAACAAATCAAATATCAAAGATAAAAATTATAGAAATATCAGCTAGCATTTGACTTGTCATTTTTTTTGCAGAATAAAACTGTTTATATGTCGTAATTTAAAAGATATGATATAATTCTCTGACAAAATTTTGCATTTTGAATTATGCCGACCATTAATCAACTTGTTAGAAAAGGGAGAAAATCGAAGGCTAAAAGGGTTCGCGCAACCGCTCTTCGTCGTGCCTTCAACAGCGTTGCTAACCGTTATGCCTACTACCCATCAAGCCAGAAACGCGGTGTTTGTGTTGTAGTTAAAACTATGACTCCCAGAAAACCAAATTCAGCATTAAGAAAGGTTGCTAGAGTCAGACTTTCAAACAAGCAAGAAATCACAGCCTATATTCCGGGTGTTGGCCATGAACTAGCTGAGCACTCAATAGTTTTGGTTAGAGGTGGTCGTGTCAAAGATTTACCAGGTGTAAAGTACCATGTTGTTAGGGGAAAATACGACGCCAGCGGAGTTGTTGGCAGGAAACAAGGCCGTTCGCTTTACGGAACCAAAAAATCTGGCGCTGTGACTGGAGCTCAGGCAACAGCTACTACTCAGACTCGACCAGCACCAGAATCATAAATAAAAAATTAAATATCAAATATCAAAATGAAAAATGTAAATTTAGAATTAAGGATCCATAAGATGAGCCTCAATAACTTTTCACTTTTCACTTTTCACTTTTCACTTTGTGATCGAAGGGAGCAATAATGCCAAGGAGCGGAAAGGTCGAAAGAAGAAAAATTCAACCAGACTTGCTTTACGCGAGTCAAATTATTGCCAAACTTATCAATAAGATTATGGTAAGCGGTAAAAAGCAAGTAGCCCAAAAAATTGTTTACCAGTCTCTAGAAAACATTAAGCCAACGGGTCAAGACCCCCTTGACACCTTAGAAAAAGCACTAGAAAATGTTTCACCTAGAATGGAGGTTAGACCAAGAAGAGTTGGCGGAGCATCATACATGATACCGATGGAAGTTCGCGGTTCTCGTCGCCAATCTTTGGCAATTTCATGGTTGGTCGCGGCGGCCAGAAACCGACCCTTGCCAGAGTTTGCCGATAGGCCAAAAAACAAACCTGTGATGATTGCCAAACTCACGGCAGAGATACTAGAAGCGTCCAAAGGTGAAGGTCGTGCTGTTGCCAAAAAAGAAGAAATGCACCGCATGGCCGAGGCAAATAAAGCTTTTGCTCACTTTAGATGGTGAGCTCAATCCTTGCAATAGTTCCCCGCCAATGGCGGGTAATAACTATCTAAAAGCGTTTGCCTATTTCCGTTGGTAACAGCTTGACAACTTCACTGTCCCTGATATATCAGAGGAGCGCTGTCAACTGCTTGCAGTTAAGGCGACCTGCTGGTATAATCCTCGCTTAATTATTGAAAAACAACGCCTTTTCTGCTCTAATAAAATTTAGGTTTAAATACTTGTCCTGAGGCCTGAAAGGACGAAGGATGGCATTATCAAAAGCTCAAAAATTAAAACAACTCAAAAGTAAGCTTTCCGAGCTTGAAGAGGTCAAGCTCAAAGAGGCGCTGGCCAAGTATGGTGAGGCTTATCAAGAGTCTGGCAGTGCCTGGCAAGAGAATGCTGCCTGGGAACTTGCCGATGAAGAGATTTCAGTGTTTCGCGCTATGATTGCCGAAGTTAAAACGGAAATCAGAAATCTTGAACACCAAGGCTCACAAACTTTACAAAAACCTAACCCATCCAAAACTAAGTAAGTTACCTTTATGATTGCCTTGCCAAGCAGAAAATCATTGTCAACTCTCATACAAAATATCGCAAGATATACATATGGCCGATAAAGGTTCACGTCTGTATCCGCTCGAAAGAATCAGAAACATTGGGATTATTGCCCATATTGATGCTGGTAAAACCACAACCACAGAGCGGATTCTTTTCTACACGGGTAAAACTTACAAACTCGGCAACATCGATGAGGGTACGACCGTCACCGATTGGATGGCCCAAGAAAAAGAACGTGGTATTACAATAGTTTCGGCCGCTGTAACAACCTTTTGGAGCCCCACCACCGGTCCTTTTAAAAACGTTGAAACTAGGATTAATATCATTGATACTCCTGGCCATGTCGATTTCACCGCCGAAGTCGAAAGATCTCTCAGAGTTTTAGATGGCGGTGTCACTGTTTTAGATGCAGAAGAAGGTGTCCAATCACAATCGGAGACCGTCTGGCGTCAGGCAG
>MFBQ01000021.1:673-8300 GCA_001776475.1 Candidatus Curtissbacteria bacterium RIFCSPLOWO2_01_FULL_41_18 | reverse complement strand
TTTCTTAAAACAAGTGACGCCGATTTATTGATAAAATCAAGCATAGTAACTGCTTTTGACGGTGGCATTTTTTTTATTTGGTCCACAACAAGTCCCACCTTTTGCGGCGATATTCGAACATATTTTGCTGTAGCTGTTACTTCCATACAATTTACTTTTTGGCTGATGATTTTTCGGTTATTTTGCCGTGTCCCCGAAATGTTCTGGTCGGTGCAAATTCGCCAAGGCGGTGACCAACCATCGGTTCTGAAACGAAAACGGATATAAACGTTCGGCCATTATGGACGGCAAAAGTGTGATTGACAAAATCCGGCGGAATTTGACAAGACCTGGCCCAGGTTTTGATGGCTTCCTTTTTGCCAGACGCTTTTTGGCTCAAAACCTTTTTTAATAGTTTTGGATCCACAAACGGACCTTTTTTACTAGATCGTGACATTACTTTCTCCTTTGCAAAATATCAGCAGGTCGCATTGCGAGATTTCGTCCTCGCAATTCGCGCTCCTTTGATATTTTCTCTAGTCGTCATTTCATTTCCTCCTAGATAAAATATTAGCCTTGCTTCGCAATCTCATATTTTACTTCCTTCGTTGTAAAATGAACCTGCTTGATGGTTTGTTGCGATTTCGGGTTTTTTTGAATGCCGGTTTGCCGGTCGGCGTTTTAGGATTCATACCAGTACCGGATTTCCCCTCACCACCACCGTGGGGGTGAGATCTTGGATCCTGCGCCACTCCACGCACTTTCGGCCTTTTACCCATATTGCGAGTTCTACCTGCTTTGCCGATAGTTGTATTTTTCCAATCTAAATTGCCTACTTGGCCGATGGTAGCAAAACAGGCGACGTGAATTTTTCTAACTTCTTTTGAAGGTAACTTAACATGAACCCATGTGCCTTCACGGGCAGCAACAACAGCGGCAGTACCAGCGCTTCTAACTATTGCCCCACCAGCACCTGGCATTAACTCGATGTTGTGCACCAAGGTCCCAATTGGCATATTGCCCAGTGGCATAGCATTGCCGGCTTTAATTTCTGTTTTCTGGGCAGCTTGGATTTTATCGCCAACCCTAAGACTATCCGGTGCCAAAATATATCTTTTTTCGCCATCTTGAAAATGCAAAAGGGCAATGTTGGCGCTGCGATTTGGATCATATTCGATAGCAGCTACAAGGGCCGCAATATCTCTTTTGTCTCGTTTGAAATCAATAACTCTTAAATTTCTTTTGTGGCCACCACCTCTTCCCCTTGCTGTAACTCGGCCTTTTGATCTGCCAACTGTTTTTGTAAGTTTTTGAAGAAGAGATTTCTCAGGTTTGGTTTTAGTAATTTCCCCAAAGGAAATTTGAGTTCGAAATCTTTGCGCCGGTGTATTTGGTTTAAAAACTTTAAGTGGCATAGTTACTTCGTCTTTCTGCTGTCCTCATTTTTGTCTTTTGACTTATCTTGGTCAACCTTTGCTTTTTTATCTTTGGCGGCAGTCTTTGGTGAGAGCATTGTGATACTTTGGCCCTTTTGTAAATAGACTACGGCTTTCTTGCCGCTTGCAGTTTTGACTGTTTTTCTCGTTCTGGCGATTCTTTTCGTTTTGGAAGCTTTAGTCAAAACATTGACTTTTGTTACCTTTACCGAAAACTGATTTTCGACAGCCTTGGCGATTGCCTTCTTGTCGGCATATCTGTTAACCAAAAAAGTGTATTTACCATCTTCCATTTGCCGATAGGTTTTTTCCGAAAGAACTGCTTGTTTAATTACAAATGATCGCTTCATGATAACTGTCTATCTGCCAGCAGGTAGATTGGCCAGGGCCTCCTTTGAGAGAAAAATATTCCGATTTTTGGCGATTTCATAAGCATTAAGGTTATTTGCAACATTGACTGTTACACTTTCGATATTACGTGTTGCCAATTTGACGTTTTCATTTTTTGAAGATAGAACAAATAGGGTTGAACCTTTTGATTCCAGTTTTTTTAAGAAATTAACAACGACTCTTGTTTTGGGTCCGATCTTTTCAAGATTGGAAATCACTTTAATTTGGCCATCTTCGGCTTTTTCGGAAAGTGCTGTCACAAGCGCTAATCTTTTCATTTTTTTAGGCAAAGCTAGCTGAACATATCTTGCTTTTGGGCCAAATGTTGTGGCGCCGCCGACCCACAGCGGAGAACGCCTCGATCCTGCTCTTGCGCGGCCTGTGCCTTTCTGGCGCCAAGGTTTGGCGCCACCTCCACGAACTTCGGAACGGGTTTTGGTTGAGCCGTAATGTGCAGTACTGTTGGTAAAATAGACATGAAGCGCCTGGGCGATGAGTTTTTGATTTGGCTTTTTGGCAAATATTTCTTTGGGCAAGCTGATAGTTCCTTGTTTTTTACCATTAATGTCATATACCTGGGCAGTCAATGATGAAATTTTTGTGCTTGTTTTTTGAGCAGCAACTTTTCCGCCAGGTTTGGTTGCAGCAGCTGACTTCTTTACGGTTTGGGTCGCAGACTTTCTATCGACCTTTTTAGGTCTGGCTCGTTTAGTTTTTCCAGTCTTTGCTTTTTTCGGCATTTATTTTTCCTCCTTTTTTTCAACAGACTCTGACTCTTTTGGCTCCTTGGTTTCTTCCTTTTCTTCTTCCTGCTCCCGTCCTTCCTGGCGGGGCTCGCCTTCGGCGGCTTTTTCTTTGGGTGGCGGTGGCGGTGTATAACCTTTAACCTTGCCGGTTTTCTCAATTATTAAAAGTCCATTTTGGGTGCCGGGAACAGAACCTTTAACAACTAATAAGTTCTTCGCTGTGTCAACCTCTATTACTTCCAAGCCACGAATGGTCAATTGTTGGGCGCCCATGTGACCAGCCATTTTTTTACCCTTAAAAACACGGCCGGGGGTAGTACCAGCACCAATTGAACCTGGGGCTCGATGACGGTCGGATTGGCCATGGGTCTTGGGGCCACCGGCAAAACCCCAGCGTTTTACAACGCCTGCAAAACCACGGCCCTTAGTTACACCTGTTACCTTAATCTCATCACCGGGAGCGAATATAGAAACTGTTATTTTGTCGCCTACATTTATTTGGGGAGTGGTGTCTTGCGGTGTTGGAGTTTGGAGGGTTGGGTCTTGAAGTGTTTGGTCTTTTGGTGTCTTAAGCTTTATTTCTTTAATAAATCTTGGAGCAAAACCCACTGCCTTAAGGTACGCATTTTCTGTTTTCTTGGCTTTCTTCTTCTGGCCATAGCCCAAAATAACTTTATCCTGCAAAATACCCACTACGACATTGGAATCGGCCGCGATGAAAGTAACCGGAATTTGCTGGCCGGCCTGCGTAAACCTAGATGACATTTCCCTTTTAGTTCCAAGTATTGTACTGATCATATTCTTTCCTACCTCTGTCTGTTAAACAGCAAAAAAGCAGGGCTCCTTAGATGTCTTCAGGTGCCCCGCCTTAACAATCGTTTATTATTGATTGTTAATGGCTTATTGTTTAGGCCCACAGTCCTGAGCGAAGTCGAAGGACGAGGACCGCAAGCTTTGCTTCTTTAATTGTTTTTAATACCTCCGGTTTTCTAGATTAGAACGTTTAGCGTTAATCGGTTACGAAGCCAGTGTCGTCTATCGTGGGCGTTAGCTGTAACCGCTTGACGAAACGGGCTCGCCTCGCGAAGCGGGCATCGTTACCGTAACCCAATCACGCCTAACGTTTACATTTTGAGCTCGATATCCACCCCTGCCGGAAGATCCAAATATGTTAAAGGGTCAATTGTTTTTAGAGAGTGGAGCGCTATCAAAACACTCGATTTTGATAGTTGCGCAGCTCTCGCAAGACAATAGATTGACCCATCGACTGTTATCACATCTTAAGTTCTATATCCACCCCTGCCGGAAGATCCAAGTGTGTTAACGAATCTATTGTCTTATTCGTCGGTTCGATAATATCGATAAGCCTTTTGTGAGTTCTAATCTCAAATTGCTCACGAGCGTCTTTATCGGTATGTGGAGACGTTAGAACCGTAAATTTTTCGATTCTCGTCGGCAGAGGAATCGGACCGGAAATTTTGGCACCTGTTGAAAGTGCCGTATTGATAATGTCACGGCACGCCGCATCTATTACCCGCGCGTCGTAAGCTTTAAGTCTTATTCTGATTCTTCCTTTAGGCATGATATTAAGTTCACCTCACTCACTGTCATCCTGAGCGTTAGCGAAGGATCTAGATTCTTCGGCCTCGATAAACTCGGGATCAGAATGACGAGTTGGATATTCGACATAAATATTTAATTAATTTAAAGTGCAAAGTTCAAAATTCTTAGTTTATTCTTCTGGCTTAATAAGCCCTAATGACTCCAGTCTGCTAATTTCTTGCTGGATAAAAGCCACTTCCTCCGTCGCGGCCAAGGGTTCCCCAATGATTCTTCAGCTAAAAATAAAAGGGTTCCCTTGAAAATCAATGTAACCATCGCAATTACCCTCAATTACCGCAAAGTTTTCTCCTCTGTCCATCCTTTGTTGAATTTCATCTATCGCTATATCTGGCATTTTTCTTTCCATTAATAAGTCACCTCTTCCTGGACAGAAACTGATTTTTACAATAAACCCAAAACCCGACTTCGCTAAAGCTACAACGGGCAGGCAACTAATGACTAAAGTCTAACGTGAATGAATTTTTAAGAAGTTTGAGGCTTGGAGGCTAGAATCTTTTGTGAAAGTTGATAAGCATACGACTTTTCATTATCAATCTAGCTTCGCAAACAACGCTTCTTACTTCTTTTAAATTCATGCGTTAGTCGCCCGCCTGCCAACGACTGAAGTCGTAAGCATTGTCGGGCAGGTTAGACCTTTCGCGAATTGCATCAGCCTTAGCTAAGCGAGCCATTGTACCAAAAAAAATCCCCATTCGGCAAGCCTAGTAGGGGTTTTTCGTCAGGCTATTACTTTGCTGACGACTCCGGCGCCAACGGTATGGCCGCCTTCGCGGATTGCAAATCTAAGACCTTCTTCTAAGGCTACTGGTGAAATTAACTTAACTTTCATCTTGATGCTATCACCGGGCATAACCATTTCGGTTCCCTCCGGCAGGGTTGCCTCACCGGTAACATCGGTGGTGCGGATGTAGAATTGAGGCCTGTAACCTGTAAAAAAAGGAGTATGACGACCGCCTTCTTCTTTGGTCAGAATATAAACCTCTGCTTCAAATTCGGTATGAGGAGTGGTGCTTGCCGGTTTAGCCAGAACTTGCCCACGCTCCACATCACCTTTTTCGACACCCCGCAAAAGCACACCAATATTGTCGCCGGCTTGACCTTGGTCCAGTTCTTTTCTGAACATTTCGACACCGGTGACTACAGTTTTTTTGGTTGGTCTAATACCGACAATTTCAATCTCGTCATTAATCTTGACAACTCCACGTTCAACACGACCCGTAACAACTGTCCCCCTGCCCTTAATAGAAAAGACGTCCTCAACCGGCATTAAAAATGGCTTATCTAGATCTCTTGTGGGTGTAGGGATTTTTTCATCAACTGCGGCCATCAACTCTTCTATTGCCTTAACGCTTTCGGCATCATCCTCAAGCGCTTTTTTAGCAGAACCGCGAATAATGGTGGCGTTTTTGCCGTCGAACTCGTATTTATCCAAAAGCTCGCGAACTTCCAGCTCGACTAAATCTAAAAGCTCAACATCTTGGACCATATCAGTTTTGTTAAGGAAAACAACAATTGCCGGTACATTGACTTGGCGAGCCAAAAGTACATGCTCTCGAGTTTGAGGCATGGGACCGTCGGGAGCAGAAACAACCAAAATGGCGCCATCCATCTGCGCCGCTCCGGTGATCATGTTTTTGATATAGTCGGCATGGCCGGGGGCATCGATATGGGCATAATGACGTTTAGCTGTTTCGTACTCAACATGAGTAATGTTGATGGTAATACCGCGTTGCTTTTCTTCCGGAGCGTTGTCGATTTGATCAAACGTTTTTTCCTTGGCAAGGTTTTTCTTTGAAAGCACGCGGGTAATAGCCGCTGTCAGCGTGGTTTTACCGTGGTCGACATGACCGATGGTGCCGATATTAACGTGTGGTTTAGTTCTTTCGAATTTTCCTTCTGACATAATTTAACCTCAAAGATAACAAAGATCAAAGACCCACTAAGTGAGCTTTGGTAGAGCATAGTTTATACTATTGGGGTAAGAAAATGCAAGAGGCGAAAACGCAATAAATTATTGCGATAATTTTCTTTTCTTTGCTTTTTGTCGAGCTCTTATTAATGTTAAAATATCAAAATCGGGATCGGGTTGGGTCACCCCACCTTCATTTGATCTGATTACGTGTCCTGAAATCCTGTGTCTTTCGAAATCACCTATTACATCGAAGAGAATCTTCACATCATTTATGAGAGTTTCCGCCTGTTTTCGTAATTCTGGCTCATTCTTAAATTGGCTATCGTTCCTTAATGCAGCTTTGCATGCGATTGCAAATAGAGGAAATGCCAGCCTCGCAAATATTCTGTCTGGCCATGACAATCTTGGTAAAATGAGTCCAACATCAGTAACAATTCTTTCTTGTTCCGTTATGATTTAACTTTCCTTCTTTTCCCCTTTAGCTTTGGCAACTATTTTGTCCGCAATATTAGTCGGCACTTCTTCGTAGTGAGATGGCTCCATGTAGACGGAGCCGCGGCCCTGGGTCATGGAGCGAAGAGTTGTAACATATCCGGACATTTCAGAAAGTGGTACAAGAGCAGTGATGATAACGCTATTGCCATGGTGATTGGAGGAAAGAATTTGAGCACGTTTAGCGGATAAATCGCCGATAACATCCCCCATGAATTCTTCGGCAACTGTGACTTCAACTTTCATAATGGGCTCAAGAAGAACTAGCGTCGCGTTTCTGGCGGCTTCTTCCACAGCTAAGGACCCGGCAATCTTAAAGGCAATGTCTGAGGAATCGACTTCGTGATAACTGCCGTCGTAGACAGCAACTTTCATGTCGACCATTGGATAACCTGCCAGAATCCCGGTTTCCATCTTCTCGCGGACACCTTTTTCAATTGATGGAATAAATTCTTGAGGAATGGCACCCCCTTTGATTTCGGAGGCAAACTGGTAGCCTTCACCGCGAGGCTGCGGCTCAACTCGCAAAAGACAGTGACCATATTGACCGCGGCCTCCAGATTGACGAATGTATTTGCCTTCACCTGTGGCAATTTGTTTAATAGTTTCCCTGTAAGCAACTTGAGGAGAACCGACTTTGGCATCAACTGCGAATTCGCGTTTCATACGATCGACCAATATTTCCAGATGCAATTCACCCATTCCAGAAATTATAGTCTGGCCAGTTTCAGGATCTCCCTTGATTCTAAAGGTTGGATCCTCCTCCGAAAGTCTACCCAAAGCGTAACCCAACTTTTCTTGATCGGCGCGAGTCTGCGGCTCAATAGCTAAAGAGATTACCGGATCCGGGAAGGAAATTGATTCTAAAATAATCGGGGCGTTTGAATCACAGAGGGTGTCGCCTGTGGTCGTGGATTTCAGACCGACTATAGCCACAATTTCACCAGCATATGCTTCTGATATTTCCTCTCTGGTGTTGGCATGCATCAGGAGGATTCGGCCAATGCGTTCTGTATCGTGTTTGGTGCTATTGGAAACGGAGGTACTGG
>MFBQ01000021.1:0-619 GCA_001776475.1 Candidatus Curtissbacteria bacterium RIFCSPLOWO2_01_FULL_41_18 | reverse complement strand
CAACTTGGATTTTGAAAGCAAGACCCGCAAAAGTTTCGTCGACCGTCAATTTTCTTTCTATTTTTTGGCCGGTTTTGGGATCGATGCCTTTAATTGTGGCGATATCAAGAGGTGATGGTAGATATTCAACTACCGCATCAAGTAGGGGCTGCACCCCTTTATTGCGTAGAGAGGAGCCGGCTAAAACCGGCACGATTTGATAGTTGATGACGGCTCGCCGCAGTGCCTTTTTGAGATCGTCGACCGGTATTTCTTGGCCTTTTAAATATTTTTCTAAAAGATCATCGTCGGTTTCTGCGATTTTTTCAATTAAATCGGCACGGTACTTTTCGACATCAGCCCTTAAATCTTCGGGAATTGGCACCTCATCAAATTCTTTGCCTGTACCTTCTGCTTTGATATCCCAAACAAAAGCCCTTTCGGTTAATAAATCGACAATTCCCCTAAATTTGTTTTCTTTGCCGATGGGCAAGTTGTAAGGATGAGCTGGAGCACCTAATCTTTCTCGGATGGACTTGAGAGTTTGATAAAAGTCGGCTCCAAGTTTATCCATTTTGTTAACAAAGCAAAGCCTGGGAACTTTGTATTTGTCTGCCTGACGCCAGACGGTCTCCGATTG
>MFBQ01000020.1:4242-12174 GCA_001776475.1 Candidatus Curtissbacteria bacterium RIFCSPLOWO2_01_FULL_41_18 | reverse complement strand
ATCCTCTTTGATATTTAAGACAAGCAGCTACTACATTTTCGACCCCGTTTACATTGACTCGCCAACAGGTGTTACTTTTGTCCCCCCTTTGTTTTTCGGCAGCGTCAACATCGGTAAATGCGGAAAAAAGGATAGCATTCGCAAATTGGTGCTTTTTGAAAAATTCATCTGTCGATTCTGCGTCGGTGATATCAACGAGTATTTGGCCGGACAAATCCGCCTTAACGAGATCAAAATCATTCGATGCTTGCTCGCAGTAGCGAGATCCAACCATTGAAGATGAGCCGATGACACCAACTGTTTTACTTATCTTGGATTCCAAAGTCACTCCTTACCTGGCGCCAACTAAGTTCGCCCGCATGATCTATTCTACCTTCGTCCGCAGGGTTATAAAGTTGGGTTGGGAAATTTAAAAGGTAGCCCGGGTCTTTGGAAACTGTCATAAAACCATGGTATGTATTTGGGGGGATTACAACCATATACATTTCATTCTCTTCTTCGGGACCCATTAAAAATAAATTTAATCTGCCTTTTGTTTGGGAGTCTTGTCTTGGATCGCAGATTGCGGTGACAATTCTGCCTGACACACAAATAAAGCGATCTTTTTGAAACTTATGGACATGCCATTTGTCTTCATCGCGAGCAACGCCGGGAGGGGTGATGGACATATACTGCATAGCAAATTGCAGATCAGACTCGTTTATGACATCTGCCCAATCCTTTCGTAAGGTCTCAAATAAGGTGCCTGTCGCGTCTTTATGAATTGTTAATTTTCTGATAATAACGTCTCTTATTAAATCTTTTTGGTTTACAAGATCGATATATTGATATTTCATTAAAATGAATTATCTTCTGTGATATTGTTCTTGGTAATATTTACCAAACTGTTTGTTTTTAAGTTTTTGCCACCAACTCTTATTTTTTCTGTACCAATCAACCGTTAACTTAAGGGCATCGTCGAAATTGTATTTTGGTTGCCAGCCTAACTCTTTTGTGATTTTAGCAGCATCTATGGCATATCTTCTATCATGGCCAGGTCTGTCCTTAACATACTCAATCTTATCTGGGGACTGGTCTAAAATTTTAAGAATTTTCTTGACTACCTCGATGTTTTCGATGGCACTATCAACGCCAATACAATATGTCGCCCCTACTTTACCTTTTTGAAGAACAAGGTCGATTGCGGCGCAATGGTCCTTGACATATAGCCAGTCGCGAACGTAAAGACCATCCCCATATACAGGCACTTTTTTACCTTCAAGCAAATTAGTTATTGCTAGCGAAATAAGCTTCTCTGGAAATTGATATGGGCCAAAGTTGTTAGAACAGTTGGTGACTGTTATGGGAAATCCGTAAGTTGCGTGATAAGCACGAACCAGATGGTCGGAAGCCGCTTTTGATGCGGCATAAGGACTGTTGGGCCGATACGGACTATCTTCTCTAAACTTTTCTTTAGAATTTAAATCCAGTGAGCCATAGACCTCGTCTGTAGAAACATGATGAAATCGCCTAACCCCAGCTTCTTTGGCAACATCTAAAAGTATTTGCGTGCCGACAACGTTGGTTAAGATAAATGGAGCAGGATCCAAAATTGACCTGTCGACATGGGATTCGGCTGCGAAATTGACTACAACATCGACATTTTTTATTGCATATCTAACTTCTTTGGCGTTGGCAATATCGCCTTTTGTAAAAGTGTAGTTTTGGCTATTTTTGACACTCTCTAGATTTTCAAGGTTACCAGCGTAGGTAAGGTTGTCAAAATTAATTATTTGATCACTCGGATGATTTTTTAACCAGTAGTGGATGAAGTTGCTTCCTATAAATCCTGCTCCGCCAGTTACCAAAAGCCGCATGTTAGAAGTTTGTTAACTCCTTTTCTTTCTTGCCCAAGCTTTTTCTAGCCCAAAAGACACTAGTTCTGTAGAGACTTTCGAAAGTTCCAGCATCTGACCAAAATCCCAAAAGTTTGGCCCAGCGAAGTTTTCCTCCCTTTATATATATATTATTGACATCAGTAATTTCCAGTTGCCCACGCGCAGACGATTTAATTTTTTTAATATGAGAAAATACCTGATTATCGTAAATATAGAGACCCGTAACTGCCAGATTAGTTTTGGGGTTTTGTGGTTTTTCCTCAATGGAGACGACTTTTGAATCTTTTACCTCGGCAATGCCAAATCGCTGCGGGTCTTCAACTTCCTTTAGAAAAATTACGGCGCCATCTGCAAAATTGTTTACCTCAAATGTGATATCGGCATCGGTGCAGTTGTCGCCAAGAATTACGGTAATGGGTTCCTCGTCTGCAAAGTCTTGGGCCAATTTCAGGGCATCAGCTATGCCGCCGTCGCCGGAAGTCTGATAGGCGTATTCCAAATGTGTGACACCAAATTCCTTGCCGTTTTGAAGAACTCTTATAAAATCACCGGCATGAGGACCTCCAACGACAATCAGGATGTCTTTTATACCGGCGCTCACCAATGTTTGGACTGGGTAGTAGATCATCGGTTTGTCGTAAACCGGAAGCAAATGTTTATTGGTGGCATGGGTCAGGGGATAAAGTCTGGTCCCAAGTCCGCCTGCTAAAACTACGCCCTTCATGTGATTATTATATCGTAAACTTACGAGATGATGAAATTTAAATTAACTAGCTAGATGGTAGGACTAAATTGGCCAGACGACTCGGCTGGACTTGGATTCTCATCACCATTAACCAGTCTTACTCTTAATATCTCATTATGAAATGTAGATTCGACTGTGAGGACTTCTTTGCCTGTTACGACTGCTGGTTCAATTTCATCTATTGGTTGTGGTTCTTGGCCTGGCCCTTGCGATTTTGAGACTCGCGTAAATTTGAGTACGCCCGAAAAAGTGACAAAAACAGCTTCAGCAGTCTGGCCAAAATAAATGTTCATTCCAGCAGGTGGAAGACATTTTACTTGTTCTTCCTGTGTTGGATGCAGCTGAAATCTTCTACTTTCCTTGGTCCAGGTATTAAAGATTTCACACTCAGCTAGTGCTGGCATATTTGCTTTTCCAAATAAAAACTGCGCTTTTGCGCAGAATTTGAAGAAATTATATGCTTGATGAGGCTAAAAAGTCAAACTTTTGTGATAGTTGATACGTTTTTGCAGTGGATAATCTAATTAAGGAGTGTATTTAAATAATCGGGCGATTTGGTCATCAATTTGACTAGCTAGTTTAACTCTAATACACTAGAATAATAGAGTGAGTAGAGTTTCTAAAAAGATTTTAAATAAACAAATTGAAGAACAAATGTTTGAAACTTTATGGGAAGCAATTTCTCAGGTTAAAGATAAGGGCGATGTTAAACTTTTTCTGAACGACCTTCTAACTCCAGTTGAAAGAATTATGGCAGCAAAAAGACTAGCGATAGCAATTCTACTTTTGAGAGGCAAAGATTACGAAACGATAATAGATTTACTTAAAGTTTCAAACGAGACTATTTCGAAAGTCTCATTGATTTTAAAAGTAAATAATGGTTACAGAATTGCGGTTAATAAGTTGGTCAGAACCGAGGCTGGAAGACAATTTTGGAGGGATATTGAAAGTCTTTTATATAGATTGGGTACTCCTGGCAAGGCTTTCTTACCGGAAGAAGTGATTAAGCGCCAGCTTGGACACAAAAAGAAAACTCTAGTTTAGTTAGTCTACTCTATTACACTAGAGTATTAGAGTGGAATAGGAGCATTCCCCGATTGATGGACTGACAGGAATATTATTTTCTGCGAAGTTTTGTCTGTTACAAGTTATGGTGTGTAGCGGAAGGACTGGGCAATTTGGTCAAGAGCTAGGTAAAGAGATTCTGATTTCGTAGATAATATATAAACTGAATTATTCACATAAATATAATAAGATTTCTGTATGATTCCTTCTTCAGAAAACTTGATAATTCTGGATAATGAATTTAATCCATTAATAATAAGCATTGTCGTACCAGAAATTTCAATTCTTCTTTTCGAATCGAATCCTTTAAGGTAGTCCTGTAGGTTATCAAAATTTGTACCATTCCTCCCTATTGTTATTTGTCCCTCAGAAGAGTTCAAAACAACAGAAACAACATTATCATCTACTTGAAATTGAATTGGTATTTTAACTTCGAATTTTAAACTTTTGGACTGGAAGACTTTTAGTTCTTGGCTCGTAGGGCTAGGTAAATAAGTTGAAGCTTTTGGTGGATTTGTCGGTTGCACAGGCGTTTTATTGCTTAGACCCCCTATCACTAAGACAGCTAAGATAATAACAGCTGCGCCTAATCCAACCAATATTAAAATATTTGCAAGTCCTCTATTACTAAATTCAACCATCTATTATAAGACTACCATCGTTGATCATGAGGTACAAGAATCTCTGTTGTTGCTTGTGTTTCATTACCTGCAAGATCTGCTGCGAGAATTCTAATTTCGTATTTGCGGCCATCTTTATCCTCTCCTTTGCGACTTGCCTGTAGTTGGACCATAGTACCAAAATCAGTAATCGTTGGTTCAACTTGATCATACTCATCTCGAACTTCGAAAATCTTATTGGCAATTTGATTATTGTCAGAAGCAGAACCGGAAACCTCAACATTAACCAATTTGTTATTAGGTGGCCAGAGAATATTTGGATTTGCCTGAATTGTAGCCGTAGGAACCGTTTTGTCTATGTTAAATACAACATTTTTGATACTTTCAATATTTTCATCTTTATCGGCCGAGTAAAACTCGATAGAATGAGTCCCCTCCTCGACCAATGTAAATGGGAGATTATATTGTTGCCAGTCTCCCCCATCAATTTTGTACATTGTGTAATCGACCCCCAAGCCGCCAGTGTTGTCTTGAGCATTAAGAGTTACTTGGACATCGGTTCTAAACCAATTAGCTTCTCCTTGATCACCTGTTAAAACAGTAGTTGTAGTTGGAGCAATCGTATCCAGTCTTTGCGCCATCAGTGCAAAGTAACTTAAATGATTAACTTGGGCAGAGGCAGTTTTTTCATCGATAGTCGTTTCCTCTTCTGTCCAGTTAATTCCATCTTCGCTTGAATAAATGGCAATTGAGTTTGGGTCATAAGAACTTATATCTGAGGAGCTAAAATCAACTGTGACTGTGAAGAAATCCTGGAAAGTATCGACAACATTGCCAAACAAATCTTTAGTTGTAACTTTAATCGTTGAGCCAATTGATTGGAGAAAATTTGACGGTTTGGCTATCGGTTGCGCTTGGATTTCTAAATTAAGATTTTGGACAGTTGCTCCCTGGGGGAAGTTTAATTTATAGCGCTCGAGTTCAAAGAATCCGCCATTCGCAGTCAATTGATCGGAAAGATTGGCGATTGCCTTTGTCCAAAGATAAAAGCTGGTATTGCCAGTTCTTGACTGACCGGCATAGCTGAATGAGTAATTAGGCCAAGGATCGGCTTGAGTGCTTTGCCAACCAAAAGGATCGATAACGCCGTCTGGAATATTGTCGTCAAAATTACCATCATTATTTTTATCTTGGATAACCATAAAGTGGATGTGGGCGCCAAGTTCACCGGGCGGAATAACATTACCGGTTGCGCCAACTTTACCAATTTGTTGGCCTTTGGTAACTTGGACACAAGATGAAGATTTGGTGATTAACCCATCTTCTTGAAGATGTAAATATCTAGTTTGATAACCATTTTGATGATCAATAAGAATAACATGACCCCCTGCAGCTGTTTTCTTGTATGAAGCACATCCAGCGGCCGCTGCTAAGACAGGATCACCAATATTGGCTCTTGCCTGTTTGCCATAATCGTATCCATCGTGACTTGAATAGTCTAGGTCAAAGTTCTGACCACCTCCTCGAAAAAAGATTACTGAATTTTGTTTTCCGACCGGCTCTGCTAACCCACTACTTAACATTGGATACTCATGATCAAAATATGAATTAATGGCCAAAGCTGCCTCGCTAAAACTTAACCCCTGCCCCTGATAATCCCACGGTAAATCCAAAAATGGTGTTGGCAGATCCGCTTCCAAAACTAATTCCAGTTTGCCCATGCCGCCCCACCGGCAAGTTTCTCCGGCCACAATATCCAGCGTGTTTTGTCCAGATATTAAAAAAGCAATGGCAGATGTCGGCAGAACACCATTGGCTACCCACCCGTCCGTTTCATTGGCAACTAGCGCATGCCCGTTCATACCGCGGTTAACTGCGCCATAAGATGTACCAAGTCTGGTGACAAAATTGCCATTGATATAAAGATAGAGATTATCGTTAATTGGGATAATATCTTGCGAGTAATAAGGGCTGACCAACTTTATCTTTTTGATATTAGACAAATTTCCTAAATTAAATTTTGCCTGGAAATGCCTCAATTCAAAAATTGGCCCGCAAGATGTTGGGTTCGGAGAAGAATATTGGGACCATGATGCCCAGAAAATTCCACTGGCTACTGCATTTTTGTTGACAGTAGGTGTTGAAACTCCATTATCAAAAACTGTCTGATTTGCATCAAGTGGGAGCTGTAAGGCTTCATTTACTTCTGAACCAATTGATGTTTCGGTGACGACTTTATTTTGGGCTTCGGTGCTTCTTTGCCAGATCAATAATGGCTTAAATTCTATAAGCCTAACAGCGACGAAGGTTCCGTGCTGTCTGTCGCTTTGCGTCCAAGTGCCTTGCAATTTGTTGCCACTGTCCAAAACTTCTCCGTCCCAATGAGCGGTTAATTGACCATTATTGAAAGTTCCATCAAGAGAGAAAACGGCATTGGAGGTGAATCCGTTACCTGACCACTGGGAATTATTTTGGTCTTTCCATTGCCAGGTGAGAGTTAAGGTGGTGCCATTTTGGTTAATCTGAGCAGTCCCAAAATAGTTTTGCCCATTATTAGTAGTGTCTGTCCAGTTCCATTTACCGGTTAAGTCGTAATTACCTGCATTGATGCTGCTTGGTTTTCCCAATGTTAAGAAAAAGATTATTACAACAATTAAAAATTTTGTGGATTTTAACATTAGAAGTAACAAACAATGTGAAAACTTTTGTGTCAAGATGACAAATGGCTGTGGAGTCAGGAAAAGCGCTAACAGCCGACTACGAGGTCGGACCTTGCAAGAATCTTCATAAAAAGTGTCTATAGTAGTCGATGGTGCGTTTGAGACCTTCGGTAAGATCTATTTTGGCGCGCCAGCCGACGGCTTTTTTAAGCTTTTCGCTAGAGGCATAGTTGGCGTGGATATCGCCTAGGCGAGCGCCTAAATCTTTAATCGGTACTTTATAGCCGACAATTTTGAAAATCCTCTCGATTACGTCTTTGACTTTTACGCCATGCTCCGTGCCGATGTTGAAAATCTGATGACCGGAAAGCGCTAGGACATCGATATGGGCTTGAGCAAGATCCTCGATGTAGATAAAATCGCGCACTTGCTCGCCTTGCCAGTAAAGGGGTATCGGTTTTCTAACTAGCGTTGCTTTAACAAAGTTTGGGATGGCATGGGTTTCGGGGTTATGCTCTTCGCCCGGACCGTAGGGGTTAAAGTAGCGCAGGATGATGGCGTCAAAGCCAAAAACAGCATCATAAGTTTGCAGGAACGTTTCAATTGAAGCTTTGCTGGCACCATAAGGGTTGTCGGGATGGATAGCGGCATCTTCTTTGATGGGAAGTTTGTCCGGGGTGCCATAGACACAGGCTGATGAGGAAAAGATGATTTTTTTGACATTTGCTTTGCGCATTGATTCCAGAAGGTTAACTGTGCCAATGACATTATTGTTGCAATATTTTAGAGGATCCCTGACAGATTCCGGCACAACGATAAGACCGGCCATATGAATAACTGCGTCGACTCCTTTTAGAGCCTCGGGACACTTTTGAGGATCGTTGATGTCTCCAACGACAAGTTTTGCTTCTTTGGCGAGGGCGTTTTTGTGGCCAGACTCAAAATTATCAAGAACAGTAACGCTG
>MFBQ01000020.1:0-4231 GCA_001776475.1 Candidatus Curtissbacteria bacterium RIFCSPLOWO2_01_FULL_41_18 | reverse complement strand
TATAAGAAGCCTGGTAACATGTGAACCTATAAAACCGGCGCCGCCAGTAACTAGAACTTTGCTCATAAATCGTTTGTTTTATTAATATATAACTGTAGACTAGAATCCCAGCACCGCCAGTTACTAGAACTCGCATTTGAGTATAATCGCACTTTACTATATTACGATAGCATAATATAGTTAGTGATTTTATTTGAGTAACGAATGCTTTTTTGATCTTCTTTTAAGTGTCTTCCCTGTAAAATTGATTCCGGCTTCTGTAAGATCAATCAAAGGGGTGGGTACTCTGTATCTTTTATCAAGTGATGATTCGAACTTATTTTGCCTTTGTCTATCTAACTTGATTAGTCTTCTAATAATAAGGTCGATACCTCCTGACCCGTATCTTAAATTTGAATTTACCTTGCTGATAGTGGTCGGTGTTACTCTAACGAATGTAGAAATCGTTTGATAATCGTAGCCAAGATTTAGCATTTTAGCTATTTGGAGACGTTTAGAAAGCATTCTGATTTCGACAGGTGTTAATAGATCTTTCAGGAAAGATGAGACTTCATCTCTTTCTTCAAGCAAAGTGACTGCATCCCAAAACGAACCAATAAACTGATTCATTCTTTTTGGTTCTGGTCCGAGTCTGGAAATTTTAGTCATCTCGCTCTATTATGATAGTGTAATGTAGTAGGTTAGTCAAATTTGGAACTAGCGTATTTTGGTATTACAGAGGCTTTTTTGCCCGCTTTGCCGAATCGAGGCGAGCCATTAACAGGAACATCAAGGGCAAAACCCAGGGCATTGGCGACAGAGACGCCGACACGGGTACCGGTAAATGACCCCGGACCCGGATTGACTTTAATTTCTTTGATATCGGTGATTTTTTTATTATTCTTTTTTAAAATTCGCGCGATTAGCGAAAAAAGCATTTGAGAACCCTTAGCTTGTTTAGCTATTAATTGGTCCCTAATTTTCGTTTTAGAATCCTCTAAGACAACCTTTATTTCGTCGGCTCTGGTTGTGTCAATTTTGATTATCATAAATTCTAACAGCTCCTTGCCGCAGGATTTTTACGGGAATTGTGGTGGCGTCAACGACTGTCGATTCTTTACCCAACTTGCATTCCCCGCGGATAACATAATCGGTCATATCAATGAGTTTCTTATCAAGTTGAGCGTATTTTGTAGAGGCTTTTTGGCCATGAAAGTTGGCAGAAGTACCAATAATAGGTGCTCCAAGCGTGTTAATTAAAGTTCTGACAAGGTCTGAATCCGGCATTCGGAGGGCGATTTTTTCATTGCCCCTTTTGCTTTTCAAAACCAGCGTCAGTGCGCCTGGCCAATATTTTTGCACGAGATAAAGAGCAGTTGGGGCAAGCTGAGCCAGTTGGTGAAGTTGTTTAAAATCCGAAATTAAAATCGGAAAATCCTGATGGCTTTTTTTGATATTTTTGATTCTCTGTATTGCTGTTTCACTATCAAATCGGCAGCCGATGCCGTAAACCGTGTCGGTTGGAAAGATAACAATTCCTCCCCTTCTTAAAACTTCTACAGCTTTTTTAAGGTCCTTCCCTCTCGCTCCACTCGAGGTCAGGATGACAGGAGGGGTTTTTGGCATTTTAACCTCTCCTGTCAATTTTGATTCTTCTTGTGTGACCATTGATGGCCTCTAAAAAAACATCTATTCTTTTTTTGGGCAAGGTTTTTGCGCGATCAGCCCATTCTATAACAACTATTGCATCTTTTGAAAATAACTCCTCAAGACCCAGTCTTTCTATGTCTTTTGCGCCATTTACTCTATACAAATCTAAATGATAAAAATTCAAAGACTTTTGGGCGCGGTAAATTGGATATGATTTTATTAAAATAAAAGTAGGAGAAGTAATTGTCGTTTTAATACCCAAACCACGTGCCAGGCCTTTTACAAAAACCGTTTTGCCGGAGCCGAGATCGCCAAAAAGGGCAACGACGTCGCCACTTTTTAATAATTTGGCAAAGTCTTTTGCAATCTTTTTTGTTTCTTCCTCGGAGCTCGACTGATAATTTTTATTAATCTTCACTTTTTTCTTTTTCTTCCTTTGGTGAGTTTATGGTTTTTCTATACCAGAGATAAAAAGCCGCAGAAAAAGCGATTAAAATAAGACCTGATCCAACAAGCATTGAGGCGATTTTGACTTTAGACGGATTCTGGCCTTCGGCGCTCTCGGTTGGACTGGAAGCCGGAGAAGCTGTGCCGACTGCCTGATCTTTCTGGGCTAAAACTTCCGGAGAGTTTTGGGGAGTTGGCGAGGATAGTTTTAGAGTTGACGGGGATGGTTTTGGCGTGGGAGATGGAGATTTTGTTGATGAGGTAGAGGAGGTACTTGGAGTCGGTGATGGACTCGGTGTTGCGGCTGGGGCTGGACAATCATTCGTTTGATTTGGTGTCGGGTTGCAGTTAACCAACCAGCTGCCTGTGCCGTCAGGTTTTCGGCCAAAAGTAACGTTGACTCCAGGGTTGTCGTCATATGCGTAACTGTCAATCTTGATTCCTTGATTATTAAAAAAAGCTACGGAATCCCCATCATCATTAAAATAGCTTGAGAACTCAAAGATCAAAAATTGGCCGGGCAAGATTTGGCCAGAAAGTTGCTTAGGGTCACTGCCAGGGTCAGCACTTCCAGTTTGGACTGAACCATCAACGATTAAAGACTCATCATCGTCTATCCAGTAGGGACTGAGGTCAACCGAATCCGTACCGCTATTATAAAGTTCTACCCATTCTTTTTGGCTTGTCTCTGGTTTAACTAGAACTTCATTGAGCGTAACTTTATCTTCAGCAAAAACTTGTGGGTGAAAAAATAGAAAGAATACAAGAACAAAAAGATAGGCAACTATTTTTGGCATTAGTCCAAAAAATATAGTTTTTGTAAAGCTTTGTCAATGATTAAAAAATATCCCGATGTGTAAACGTAAAACACACCTGGTGTGTAAACCTGTTTTTTTACAAAATGAGCTAACTTGTCAATCTATTAATGTGGGATCATGTGAAGATAAAGAGTGTCAAGGCTGTCATCATTGAATATGAAGGTAAAGAGTGATGATTGATGGGTCATCATCGTGTTTTATGGCTGCATATTTTAAAGCACTATTACCGCAAGTCGTTGAACCATAGATAAGTTTTCCGCTACGAGATGCCGAAATTGTTGAACCGCCAGTCATATCAATTCCATCATGAATATTGCCATTGTACCAGCCAAGTTTGGCCCAATACGACATTCCAAAACCCTGGGTGATTCTTGGACTGGATATTGGCCAATTCCATGATCCTGAAAAACCAAAAGGTCCATCTGGGGAATTATCCCAACCAGGTGAAACATCCTTTAAATATTGAGCTGGGTCTTGAGGCGAACTATTTTTAAGGACAGTAAAATGGAGATGGGGACCACTTGAGCAATCAGGTGCGCCGGAATTGCCAAGTAAAGCAATTGTACTGCCTTCTGACACATCATCACCTTCGCCACTATTGAGCCTGCTAACTGCTTGACTAAAAGCCGCAACGATCGCCTTTCTTTCGGCTAAGGCTTGCTGGAGAAGCCGTTGGAATCTTGCTTCATCATTTTTAGTAACTTGCAGAAAGGCCTGCTTTTCGGATTTTTGTGAATCCAGGCTGGTTTTAAGGCCCAGAAGTTTCTTTTTATTTTCTTCTATTTGGGCCTGTTTGGCTTCGCGATCGTCCTTTTGGTTGGCATAGTTGGAGCGTGTCTGGTTAAGACTGGCCAAAATTCTTCTGTCATTCTCCTGGACTTCTTTAAGATATTGAACTCTTAAAATCAGATCGGAAAAATCGTTTGATGATAAAACAAGTTCCAGGTTAGAAACAAAACTTTGCTGATAGGTGGCAACTATTCTTTTTTTAACCAGCGCCTCAAGCTTTTGGATATTTTCGGTAACATAACCAATTCTAAATCCCAAGACGTTAATTTCTTTTTCCAATTGATCGATCGTTGCCTCGGCATCTCTAATTTTCAGTTGAGTTAGTTGGATTTGAGTATCAAATTGGGCAATTTGAGATGTTAGTGTTTTCTTTTCGTTTGAAAGCTCACTTATTTTTTGGGAAAGGACCTCGATACAATCGGTGATGTTATCACCCGGGTTTTTTTCGCAGTCATCAAGAGTTACAGCGCGAATGAAAGTTGGAGAGAAGAGAAAAAACAGGAAAAAAAGTGCAAGAAATATTAAGAATTTCTTCATTTAATCCTCAG
>MFBQ01000019.1 GCA_001776475.1 Candidatus Curtissbacteria bacterium RIFCSPLOWO2_01_FULL_41_18 | reverse complement strand
CCATGAACTTGGGCATTCTATAAATAAAAAAGTGGATGTTGATTGGTCGCGTGAATTTGGGTGGAGAATGGTAGATTCTAAAGACATCAGAGAATTACCTGGCGGAGAAAAATCTTCGTATATCTGTGATATGCCCGAAAGATGTGTGACTGAGTACGCTCGCGCAAATGAGTCTGAAGATGTTGCAGAAAGTTTTGTGGCCTACATTTGCGATCCAGAAAAATTAGACGACGAAAAACTAGAATTTTTGCATGCTCGTTACCCTAGAAAGGAAATAACAATTGTTGCTGCTGAAGCAAAAAAACTGGAAGGAGAAGCAGTTGAAGTACCTAAAGTTCCTAGTTTTATTAAATATTTCTTGACGCCTAGCCGTATTAAATCACTGTAGCAGCTACTTTTTCTTCTGTTTTGCAACCGCTTCCATGAAGGCTAAATTAAATATCTTCTACCAGTTTTAAACCTTTAATCGCTTTAAAATCTTTTAAATCCAATGTTGCCAGTTCAAGAGAGTAATTGACTGCAGTTGCAGCAATGATAGCGTCTAAAAGATTCATGTCGTATGTTGACCTTAGTTGTCCTGATAATTTTGAGATGGCCTCATCAAGAGCAAGAATTTTAATTCCCGAGAAAAGTATCTCGATTTCCTGCTTTGCTTTTGTGCTTTGCCAAACGCTTTTGCCGGCATATAGCTCGGTGTGGGTAATTATTGAGCAGAACAGTTCATTTTTCCCATTCGCCAGCATAAATAAAGTGGATTTATCTTTATTTTTTCTTCGAAGGAAATCAATAATTACCGAAGTATCAAGAAGAATTTTGGCCATGAAGCTTTTTGAGTTTCTTTTCAACTTCACTTCTTGTTTGCCCAAAATCCGTCTGAGAGAACCAGCTGCCTTTCACCGTTAAAAGTCTCTTTGCGTAGTCCTTATTTTCTATTTCTGGCTCTACCGGCTCCGCCACAATTTTGCCGCTATCAACAGAAAGTTTAAGCCAGAAATCATCTTTGATACCAATTGCTTTTCTAATTGTTTTTGGAATCGTTATTTGGCCTTTGCTGAAAGATTTGACAAATCTCGTCTGAATCATACTGAAATTCAGTATATACTGAATTTTTATTTTCTGCAAGACTTCGATCTACCTTTTCTTTTGCTTACTCACTGCTTCCATGAAAGCCATATAGAGCGGATGTGGACGAAGAGGACGGGATTTGAGTTCCGGATGAAATTGCACACCGACAAAAAACGGGTGGTTCTTTAGTTCCATCGCTTCGACCAGGTAACCATCCGTAGTTGTGGCAGAAATTATCAAGCCTTTTTTTTCAAATTCTTTCCTGTATTTATTATTAAATTCATATCGGTGGCGATGGCGTTCAGAACCAGTTGTGGATTTATATACCCGCTCAAAGGTAGTTCCCTTTTGCGTTTTCCATTCCCAAGCGCCCAAACGCATCGTTGCGCCCAGATTTTTATATTTAACATTGTCCTTTTGAGACTGCATAATGTGGATTATAGGGTGCTTGGTCTTGGGATTGATTTCGGTGGTGTTGGCATCTTTGTAACCTAATACGTTTCTGGCGAACTCAACAGCAGCCTGCTGCATGCCATAACAAAGACCAAAATAGGGAATATTATTTTCTCGTGCGTATTTAATTGCCGAAACAATACCCTCAACGGCACGGACACCAAAGCCGCCGGGAACAATGATACCGTCAAAACCTTTGAGGACACCGCTGCCCTCGGTCTCGATTTGAGCCGAGTCAATCCAGCGCATCTTGGGTTTGATATCAAAATGGGAAGCGGCATGGCGAATTGACTCGATAACAGAAAGATAAGCGTCGGAGAGCGTGAAATCGCCTGTTGAGAAATACTTGCCGACCATGGCGATTTTGGCAGTTTTTTTGGCGGTTAAAACGCGATTGACCATGATTTTCCAATCTGAAAGATCACTCTTGCGAGGTTTGGTCTTAAGTTTTTCGAGGATTTTGTCGGAAAGCTCTTGGTTTTCGAAGTTTAAAGGGATTTGGTAAATGCTCTCGACATCGGGAGCGGAGATAATATCTTCTGCGGCAAGACCACAAGCAATGGCTATTTTTTCTTTGCGTTTGTCATCAACGGCAACTTGCGAACGGGCCAAGACGAAATCAGCGTGAATACCAGCTTGGGCAAGCTGCAAAATAGACATTTGGGCGGGTTTTGACTTCATCTCCCCTATTGATGAAGGAATTGGCAAATATGTAAGGTGCACATGCAAAATATCGCGGGGACTACTAAGTTTGAGGAGACGATTAGCTTCTAAAAAGAGCAGGTTTTGGTACTCTCCGACTGTACCCCCAATTTCAAAAAGCACGATTTCGGCGCGATTGACTTTGGCGCAGCTGTAGATTCTTTTAATTATTTCGCGCGGCGGGTCCTGGAAAAATTCGACAGTTTTACCCTCGTATCCAAGCGCCCTTTCTTTTTCGATGACTGTTTTGAAGATTTGGCCAGTGGTCATGTAATTTGTCGAGTTGAGGTTTTGATTTAAGAATCTTTCGTAATTACCCAGATCCTGATCGCATTCCATGCCATCATCTAAAACGAAAACTTCTCCATGTTCAATTGGATTCAGTGTTCCGGCGTCGACGTTTAAATAGGGATCTGCTTTGATGGCTGTTACCTTAAAGCCGCGGGATTTTAAAAGGAGAGCAATTGAAGAGGTGGCGACACCTTTACCGATTCCGGATATAACTCCGCCTGAAACAAAGATGATTTTTGTGTTCATAAAAAAATCCTCCTTCGTCCTTTGCTAAGCTCAGGACTATGGAGGACTTGCCCTCCGAAACTTTAGTGTAGGAGGGGCCCGCTAATATTGTCTCAAAGCTAAGTTCAGCTTGTCAAGGATTGAATTTGTTGGTCTGTGCTAAACTATACGGACGACAAAATGAGTGAGAGGCCGTATCCTCTTCTAGCCAACGCTATCCACGATGCACCAAGAGTCAAGATCATTGGCAGTGATGGTCAGCCTCACGAGGTACAGATTTTTCCCTTCGGTGAATATGGAACAATAATTCGACATGGACTGATTCGGGAGATCAGTCACGGGCTATCCAAAAAGCTCAAACGCTGGCAAGGGCAGTTTGATTATCTGGTTGATCTGATGCCAGGCGGTGGCCGTTCGGGTTTAATTGTAGCTTTGGATTGTGGTGTTTATTTAACTACTGGCTGGGTCAATCGCGGGGGCCTCTTATATAAAACTATGCTTGATGATGAATTTCGAGTAAAAGTCGGTGGGCCTCATGGTGGAGAGTTGTGTTTTCGAGGTATTGAAGCTAACGACCGAGTTGTCATCTTAGATGATGTCATTGCAACTGGAGAGACGATGAAAAGTGTTATCCGAGCATTCAAAGAAAGAGGTCCCATAATTGCTGGAGTCTTAACAATTGTTACCAAAGGGGATGAATACAAACGAATTGAGCATGATTTTGATATTCCAGTTGCGAGCTTAATGAACCTTGATGAAAGAGGAAAAATTATCGGTAGGGAAAATTAATTTTCAGCTTTTTTAAGCGCTTATTAAATTCACTGAGTACCCAATCTTGAGTCGCTGCCGGATGGAAGAAGGGTTGGCTACCTAGTTTTTATTTCTATTTCTTCTCTGACGAGATCAAACTTGACGATAAAAAGATCAAAGAAGCCATTTTGCCCAAGTATCCCACTAACGCTTGGTAAATCCGTAAATACTACATTGGTTTTTAAGTTGTTGTTGCCGAGACCTAAGAAAATGTTGGCTATATGTCCTTCTATCGAGGAGTCTTCAATTCCTGAAAAATAAATTCTCTTTCTGCTCTTAAGATTAATATTCAGTTTTTGAGCAATTTCTGTCGGAAAAATGTTGAAATCTGACCCAGAATCAATCAATGCTTCGTACCGAATCGACGATTGTTGAAAACTGAGGCTTACGGGAATAATTGGTCTTAAGATATATTTCTTGCGCAAAAAAGGGTGAATGAGATTAATTTTGCGGTATCTGAACTTCACCGGATGTAATTCTTGCCTGCAAAGTAGGATACCCTTTGGGGAATTCTCATAAAGATTGGTTTTTCGAAACCTTTGGTTTTTGCTTTTTCTGCGGTTTCTTTAAGGGTCTTGCCTGATGAAATCACTGTTTGTTCATCATCTTTTAAGGCTACCCAGAGACCTTTGTATTTCTTGTAAATTTTAGTCCAATCAATTGCTGCCATGTTAAAAGTTATTATACACTAATTTTTAATATTTTGAGCCGCTTTTGAAACTCCCCCATTACCCACTCGCCGGTATTTGCCGGATGGAAAAAGAGTTGTCCTTCCCCTATCCGTTCAGTCGAAATTTTGCTCTTCATATACCACAGCTGGAATTTTTTAAGTAAAATTTCGATGAGTGATAAGTGAGAAGTGATAAGGGAGAAGCCAGATTTCTTGATACTTGATACTTGATACTTGATACTATTATCAGGTTGCCAATTCGGCAGGTATTTTTTGATCCAGCTATTGGCTCTGATCAGTTTATGATAGGCGTTGTCGCGATCCCAAATTGGCTTTATCTGACAAATTTCGTGGGCAGTGTAAAGATTTTGATCATTAATTTTGAGGTAAGTTTCATCAAGGAAAAGGTTTAGGCACGCTTTGTTTGAAACTGATTTCCCTTTTGGATCCCTTTTAAAAGGCCACAAAATAAAGTTTGCCAAAAATCTGGTGGTCCAAAGGTTGCCGCGTGATGTAATAATCAGTAAATCTATATCGTCATTTTTTCGGCTATTGTTCATGGCTAGAGCCCCAGAGATAGCTAATAGTTTGATCGTGGGAATGGCTTTTAAGAGTGCCCCATAAAATAAAGCTCTTTTAAACTTTTGCCTCGAGTTATTTTCTCTGGCAAGGCGAGTCCTGGAGATTTGTGCGCGATTTTTAAGATAATAGAAACCATAATAGCTGCCAATAATTGATCTTGTCATCAGACTGTTTAGCCCATCCCTGATCCTTGCGATATCAACTTTTTTCTCAATTAGAAAGCTATGAACTTCGTCTTCGGCGAGTGGGTAGTCGAAAATGTCATGATAGGCCAAAGTGGCAAGAATTAATTGATTGATACTCATTCTTTTGTGCTTGGCCTGCCTATGTTAATTAAGCCAAAGAGAAAAATCAAAGGGTATTTTGAACTATTGGGACGAGGAGCTGAACTTAGTCAAGATTTTTTCAACATTTTTGGCAGTTGTCGAAAGAGCGGTGGTTAGGGGAGTACCGGAAATAGTCGCATTTATGGCATCCTCATAAGCTTTGATGATTTGGTCGTTTAGGCCGTTGTCAAATGTGCGTGAAGCCATCGGAAAGGAGCGCATATAGGGCGCGTCGCTGACAAACGCTCCTACTATAGGATCTGAGGCCAACTTTTGAGCAAGGGCAATTTTGGGGTATGGCTGGCCATAAAATCTGCCTGGCGTCTTGGCAGACTCGCTATAAAGCTTAATTAGCGTCTGATCTTCTTGCAAGTACTTAATAAATTCCAGTGCCTCCTGTTGGTTAGCGGATTTTGAGGAAACACCGACAGCCCAATAGCTCGCCCAAGCAACTCTGCCACCTTCTAGTTGGGGAACTGGTGCCAGCTTAAATTTTAAAAGAGGGTTTGCATTCTTTATTTCCGTAGCCCGCCAACTTGGTGCTAAATACATAGCCAGATTGCCGCCGGCAAAGGCCACCGTTGAGGCTGGCATGGTTTCATCCCAAACCCGATCTTGACCTTTGGCAAAATGAATGTAGTAATCCAGAGCATCTGCAGAAAGTTTGTCTGTGGGAGACTTGAGATCGCCACCATTTTGCATGATCATCAAAGCCAAAATGTCAGAAAAATGATCAACGTTGGAAGCCGTGCCCAGAGCCACTCCAGCCGTTCTGATCTTGCCGGTTGAGTCGCGAACTGTCAACTTGGCTGCGGTTTGGGCAAGTTGCTGCCAGGTAGCCGGCGGGCCTGTGATGCCTGCTGCCTGAAAAATGTCCTCATTCCAATAGAGACCCAGCCCGTCTATGCCGGTTGGAAAACCGATCAACTTTTTATCTGAATTTCTAAGGTCTTTGAAAATAGTCGGGTAGTACTTATTCTTAAAATCGCTTTGAGAAATAATGGTTCCCGGAATAGGTGTTAGTTCATTGTTAAGAGATGATGTCCAGGTATTGTGGAACTGAAAAATATCGGGGCCTTTGCCGCTTGCGATTTGGCTAACCAAAGTCTCTCGATATTGTTGGGGACTTTTCTTCTCGTAAATAATATTAACGTTGGGTTTAATTTGCTTGTAATCATTAATAACTTGATTTGCGACAGTGGCTGAATCCCAAAGGCCCCAATATCTTAGAGTTACAACCTCTTTTTGATTCTGGCCGGGAATTAGAGAGCATGCCGAAAGTACCAAGGAGAAAATAAGTGTTGATAAGATTTTGATGGGCCAGTTTTTGAACATGCTTTGTTTATGTGGCTATATTAAGCTTGGCAGATGTCATATATGTCTATGATATCATAAGCTGGGATGGGCCCAGCTTGCAATCCCTGTAGGAATTTAGGTGAGATTTATGGGCAAAAAGAAATTAAGAAGTTGGTTGAGAAAAAAGCACGACTTGCAAAAATTTCTACTTTTAGGATCAGTTATTCTTTTGGTTGTGCTTGGCTATTTTGTTTCCTATAGGGACAAGGCTTTGCCAAACACTTATTTTGCAGCGCAGCAAATCTCCGGTAGGAATAGGGAAGAGACAGCAAAAATTATTTCTGCTAATATTGATGATTTTGAAAAGCGGGGTCTAACACTTGAGGTAGACGGCCAAATTGAAAATTTTAAACTTAGTGATTTGGGTATTGAGATAAATCTAGAGAGAACCTTAGAAAAAGTTTTTGCAGGTAAACATTCAGACTATTTAGGAACTACTTTTTTAATTTGGTTAAGAGCACCTTTTTTGAAAACCTTTATTAGCCCAGAATATAGCATCAACTATTCTGAGCTTGGAGTGGTACTTGAAAATAGCCTTGCCAAATACGAAAAACCGGTAAAAAACGCTTCAATTGTTTTTGTAAGAAATGAGGCAAAAATTGTTGATTCGCAATCCGGAAGAGTAGCTGATAAGTCGGCATTAATGCTTACCCTTCGTCAAAGTATAGAGAGTTTATCACCAGGACAGATTGAAATTTCATTTGTCGATGAATCACCTTTGACTAACCAGGATCAGGCGGTGCGTGCTTTGGATAAAGTTAAAAACTTGCAGCAGAGACGAATCGTTCTTAATTTTGGCTTTGATAGATGGGTAATAGCAGGCGGTGACCTTTTTGATTTTTTAAAATTTTATCCGTATGGTTATGATGGCAATTACCTGTTGACGCTTAATTTTGGCAAATCACCTGTTGCTGCTGCAGAGCTAGAATATGGTAAAGATACAAGGCCGCCCCTGGAGGTAAATCTTGACAGGGACAAAATCGATAAGTATATATCCCAGATTGGGGCGGTAGTCGATAAACCTACTGTTGATGCTACTTTGAGGTTTGAAAACGGTAGGGTTCTGGAGTTTACTCCCGCCCAAGATGGTCAAAAACTGGACATGGCTTTAACTAAACGCTTAATTCTGGACAAAATTTCCATCGATGATATTTCGGCCGAACGCGAGATTACTATCAATTTGCCGGTCAAGATCACAAAAGCAGCAATCGCCAATAACGAAATTAATCGCTTAGGCATTCGCGAACTGGTAGGTCGCGGCGTTTCTTATTTTGCCGGCTCGATCGCCAATAGGATCTACAATATTGGGCTTGGATCATCGCTTATAAATGGGGTTCTGGTTAAGCCCGGAGATATTTTTTCTTTCAATAAATTAGTCGGACCGGTTTCAGCGGAACAAGGTTTTAGGCAAGCCTATGTAATTGCTAAAGGCAGGACAGTGCTTGACGATGGCGGGGGTATTTGTCAGGTTTCAACGACGGTTTTTCGCGCGGCACTCAACGCTGGTTTGCCAATACTTGAGCGAACGGCCCATGCATATCGGGTTGCCTATTATGAGCAAAGAGGATTTAAGCCGGGTTTCGACGCAACGGTTTGGTCACCCACTGTTGACTTGAAATTTAAAAACGACACAGATCAGCATATTCTAATTCAAGCGACTGTTGATCGTGCTCAATCAAAATTACAGGTTGATATATACGGCACTGCAGACGGGCGCAAGGTTGAAATAAGCGAACCCGTTTTAACTAATCACCGCCCGGCACCAGAGCCTCTGTATCAGGATGACCCGACACTGCCAAAAGGTGTAACAAAGCAGGTTGATTTTGCAGCCGCAGGCCTAACTTCTGTCTTTACCAGAAAAGTTTACAAAGGAGACGACCTTATCATCGATGATACCTTTAAATCCAACTTTAGACCCTGGCAAGCTGTATACTTGGTAGGGACGGGGGGATGAAAAAAGATTTAGCAATTATTGGCGGATTATTTTTGGTTGTGGTGGTCCTGTTAGTTTTCGGGCAAGGCTTTTCGTCGGCATCCTTTGTTGGTCTTAAGCCGGCAGGCCAGGTATCTTCACAAAATAAGGGGCAGACCAGTGTGGCTATCGGTAGTTTGAATGTTAATGTTAAAGTTGTAATTTCCGCCAGCGAGCGTAAAAAGGGTCTTTCGGGAGATGACTCTTTGCCAATAAATTCCGGTATGCTATTTGTTTTTGATAAAAGTGCTAAATGGGGAATTTGGATGAAGAACATGAAGTTTCCGATAGATATTATCTGGATTGATGATTCGCCAGCTGGCGAAAAAAGAATAGTTGATATTGCTGCCAATGCACTACCTGAATCCGGGAAGAAAGACGCTGAGCTTACCGTATATAGACCTCAGACTGATAGTAAATATATTTTGGAAATTAACGCAGGACTTGCCAATTTAAACAATCTCAAGGTTGGAGATGCAGTTAATTTCTAACTATAATCCGTAAATTTAAGATTGCTCTTCGAATTTCAGAAAGTGACGGTGTTTGAAATCTGTCTACGGTACCGTCTTCAAGTGTGAACCAGCTAAGTAGGGCGAGCACTTTGCTTATGTTGTTAAATTCACGTGATAATGTGAGTTCAGCTTTATCGTCCACAAAAACTATTGGGTATTTAGGCGAAATTTTTCTTGTTTCATCTTCTCCTTCGCCTTGTTTTTTGCCTTCCCACCATATTGTAATTGGTTTTCCTAAACTAATATTCTCGCCTTCTATAGTACCTTCTATGATTGCTAAATCGGGGTTAAACTCTGTAACAGTAAAGCGACTTATCGTAAAACCGTCTACATGATAGTTGGGGGATAACTCAACCTTACAAGATTCACTTGCTGGTCGAGGAGGAGTTTGAGGCCCTTCGGTAACAACTTCCAATTTACCTTCAAATTCTGGAATTGAAAACGGCGTTCTGTCTGACATTCAGCTGTGATTCTATACTTAAATTGATTAGAATACAAATATGAAAATTTTAGGCATTGAGACCACTTGTGATGAGACGGGAGCGGCCGTAGTTGAGGGGAAGCTTAACTCAACGCTAGGGTTAAAACTCCTGAGCAATGTTGTAGCGTCTTCAGTTGAGCTTCAGAAGAAATATGGTGGTGTTGTGCCGGAGGTAGCGGCACGCGAGCAGGTGAGGGTGATTATCCCAGTAATTAAAGAGGCGCTTAGCGAATTTTCGCCGAAAGATATCGACGCGATTGCGGTTGCGCACGGGCCCGGGCTTATTGGGTCGCTTTTGATCGGCGTAGAAACAGCAAAGGTACTTGCGCTAGCGTGGAACAAACCTTTGATTGGCATAAATCATTTGGTCGGACATATATACGCCAACTCCGTTTGCGAAAAATCAAAAATCAAAAATCAAAAATCAAAAATAGAATTTCCCTTAATAGCTTTGGTGGTTTCCGGTGGACATACGGATTTAGTGCTGATGGCTGAGCATGGAAAGTTTAGATTAATAGGGTCAACACTTGACGATGCCGCTGGAGAAGCATTTGATAAAGTAGCTAAACTTTTAGGGCTTGGTTATCCGGGAGGACCGGAGATTGAGAAGTTAGCTTCCAGCGTTCCCACCAAAGGCGAGGCTCGCCAAAGGCGGCAGCGTCTAGGGTTTAGTGTTAACTTACCAAGACCCATGATTGGTTCAAAAAATTTCAATTTTTCGTTTTCAGGACTGAAGACTGCAGTGGTTAATTTAGTTCACAGTTCACAGTTCACAGTTCACAGAAAGTCAGAAATTGCGGCAGAATTTCAGCAAGCAGTTGTTGATGTTCTGGTGACAAAGACAATTAATGCTGCCAAAAAATATCGGGTCAAGTCGATTGTTGTCGGCGGTGGAGTGGCGGCAAACGAGTTACTGAGATCAGAGTTCATAGTTCATAGTAAAAGATTGGGGATTGAAATTATCTTTCCGTCAAAAGAATTTTCTGTTGATAATGGCGCAATGATTGCAGCGGCTGCTTTTTACAATTTTAAGAAAGTGGACCCTGAAAAACTTTCCGCTGACCCCTCTTTGCATTTTTAAAAAATATTTTCATTTGTTATTATTTCACATCAAATTTAATATCTGACATAATTAGTAAAGAAGCGATGGCTGAAGAAAGATATCCACATGACTCAGATTTTGAATAAAAATTTTGCACGTGCTAGAGCAGCAAAATTTTAGTCCTTTCACGTGCCCGCCCGCCAAAGCCTGTGGTATCAGGCGCTCGTAGGCGGGAAAGAGAATAAGAATTAATTATGCAAGGTGAAATAAAAATTTATGAAAACTGGGAGAAACTCGGAGTGTTTCGAGCAAATCCAAAATCCAAAAAGCCACGACATTCTCTATTAATTCCCCCGCCAAATTTGACCGGTGGACTTCATCTTGGTCATGCTATGCAGCATGCGATTTTGGACGCGGTTGCCCGATTTAAAAGACTGCAAGGATATGACGTTTTGTTATTGCCCGGAGTCGATCATGCGGGCATCCAGTTTGAAGCAACATTTGATAAAGAGCTCAAAAAGAAAAATCTTTCTAAAGAAAAATTAGGTCGGGAAAAATGGCTTGAGATGGCATGGGATTTTAAAGAGGAGGTCTACAAATCGGTTTCGTCGACCTGGCGATTCTTGGGACTTTCTGCCGACTGGTCGCGAGAAGTTTTTACATTGGATGAAGGCCCCAAGCGAGCAGTTTTTGAAGTTTTCAAAAACTTTTATGACAAAGGGCTTTTGTATAAAGGACCTTACATTGTGCAGTGGTGTCCCAAGTGCAACACGGCGATTGAAGATGTGGAGATGGAGTACGAGGAAAGGCGCGAAAAACTATATTACCTAAAATATGGTCCGCTTGTCCTTGCGACTGTAAGACCAGAGACAAAATTTGGTGATACGGCAATGGCAGTTAATTCAAAGGATCCTCGTTACAAAAAATATGTCGGCCGAGAATTTGAAATTGAAACTTTGGCTGGAAAAAGAAAAATGAAAATTATAGCCGACGATGCGGTTGATCCAAAATTTGGAACGGGAGTTATTAAGGTTACCCCTGGCCATGATTTTGTCGATTATGAAATCGGCAAACGTCACAACTTACCGATTTTGCAGACTATTAACAAACAGGGAAGACTCACAGAACTAGCAGGAAAATATGCCGGTATGAAAGTTCTGGAAGCAAGAGAAGTAATGATCCCGGATCTTAAGAAAAAAGGGCTTTTGGTTAAAGAAGAAGATTACACCCATAACGTGGCGGTATGCGAAAGATGCAAAAGTGTTGTAGAGCCTTTGATTTCGGAGGAATGGTTTGTAAAGGTTGGGACTATCGCAAAGGAGGCGATTACCACAATTAACAGGGATGAGATTAAATTCCTGCCGAAAAACTATGAAAAGATTCTGGTTGAGTGGCTAAAAGACATCCACGACTGGTGTATTTCAAGATCTCTTTGGTGGGGCCACAGAATTCCGGTTTGGTACTGCAATCCTAAAGACACAAAAGGACGAAAGTTAGGATTTGCGCAAAATGTTGTTTCGCAAATCTTTGCAGGCAAAACAAAAACTTATAGATTAAGAGATCATGAATTTAAAATTGGTGACCTAGTTGCTTTTGAAAATAGTCAATCAGGAAAAATTTTTGGGTATGGAACTATCACAGATATTGATAAAACCACAGTAGGTAAGTTATTTCTTAACGACCCAGCTCATGGGGCAATGTATAAAAGGCGCTCGCAACTCATCGCAGCTTTTAAGCGCCACTACCCTGATCGTGAAATAAATAATAATACTCCTGTACTAATTTATACTTATAAATTCAGCACTTCTAATAAAACAAGAGAGTGGTGCAACGAAATTATTGTTTCTCTTAACAAACCCAAGGCGTGTCCGAAATGTGGTAATACAGAGATTGTTCAAGATGAGCAAGTTTTAGATACTTGGTTTTCATCCGGACTTTGGCCGATCTCTACACTTGGATGGCCCCACTTCGCCGAGTCCAACTCGGCTTCGAGGGGCAAGCCCTCCATAGCTTTAGCGACGGAGGGTAAACCTGATCTTGACCCTGATCTCAAAAAATATTTCCCATGGGATTTTGAAATTTCGGCGCCGGAAATTAAATATCTTTGGATCGCCCGAATGATTATGCTTTCTAAGTATTTTACAGATAAAATCCCTTTTAAAACTATGTTTTTCCATGGGATGCTTCGGGATTTGCAGGGCAGAAAGTTTTCTAAATCACTAGGTAACGGAATTGACCCTCTGGATTTAATTAATCAATGGGGGGTGGATGCCACCAGAATGGCACTTTATACATACAGTATCCCAGGAAGAGACGGCAGGGTTTCTCGCGAGCTACTAGATGAAAGGTGCAAAAATTTCAGAAATTTTGGGACAAAGATGAGAAATGTCGCAAGGTTTATTTTGGAGCTAAGACCGTCTGAGGATGTCATTGCGAGGAACACTTCGACTTCGCTCAGGGTGACGAAGCAATCTAAAGATCGCCACGACCCGTCAAACGGGTCTCGCGATGACAATGAGAAGGTTATGGCTAAAGATGATTTACTCATCTTGGATGAACTCAATAAGACTGCTAAAAAAGTGACGGCGAATCTAGAGAAAATTGAGCTGCATTTAGCAGTCGAAGAACTTTATAATTTTGTCTGGCACAGTTTAGCTGAT
>MFBQ01000018.1 GCA_001776475.1 Candidatus Curtissbacteria bacterium RIFCSPLOWO2_01_FULL_41_18 | reverse complement strand
GACTATGAACAAATTTACAGCGATTCCATTTTGGAAAAAAAGAAGTTTATATCTCTTGCCCATTTGCCGCCGGTTAAGAGTTGCGGTGGTGCATAAACGGCCATTATAGCCTCTGGAGTAGTCAGGCCTTTATCGATATATCCGCTTTTGAGTGTTTGGGCTACTTTCACTATTGCGAATTCCCAAGAGGCAAATGTAGCCTTACCATTGTTAAATCCCCAGGCATTGTGAGTTGACTGATCGATAGCCAGCCCGCCCTGCGACTCCTTCATGGCGATTGCCGGGATTAACCTGTAATCAATTCCATAGTCATCTGATGCTTTAACTATCAGATCTGCGTATGATTCAAGCGGTGTATTTTTGAGAAATTTAGAAACCAAGTAAGGTCGCAAATCGTTAATTTGTTCTGACAAGACTTGGCCGTTGATATTGTTCCCATTTGCAGGCGGCAGGTTGTCTATGGATGCGGAAATATCGGTAAAGGAATCGCTACTATTTTTATTATGGGATAGTGATAGACCTAGGATTAAAACTAGCGGTGGGGTGATCAAAAACCACAGTGAAACCAAGGCGAGCTTTTTAAGCATATACCAATACATCTTTACTATTACATGTGTAAATTTGTCTGTCAAACTGGGTAATTTGGAGGATGGAGGCTTTTTCTGCATTTGAAATGGGGCAGAAAAAATGAGCGGGTGATGTACCCTTCACTAAAGTTTCGGAGTACTAAAGGCTCTGGGCTCGAACCTACATTCGTTGTTTATTGATAACAACGAAGAAGCCAAAATGCTAGCGTTCCAGCTTGAGGCATTGAATAACCATTTGTATAAGGTAAATTAGTCAGTTGGAGTAGAAATTCCTATGTGATCTTCGATTTTAGAAATTCTCTTCTCGTGAGATCCTACATTTTCTTTTATTTCAGAAACATCTTCCGAAACATCTGATAGCTGATCAGTAATACCATCTAGTTTTTTCGTATGTTTTTCCAACGTTATCTTTATTGGTTTTAAGGCTGTATTTATTTCCTCTTTGACAACACCTCTGATACTTTTTATTAAATTATCGTTTGTCATAGTTAAAATATATTAGTGAATTGTGGTTGAAATTACAAGTACGAAAAAGTTCGGATTTTAAAACTATTTCTATTTGAGCGAGCCTCGCTCTTTTAAAAAAAGATCGGGTCGGACTCCGAAACTTGCTTAATGATAGCTCCGAAGAGGCTAAAATTCTAGCGTTTCAATTAGGAGCATTAAATAACCACCTAAATTCTAATAATTTTTATAGATTTTAAACCGCAGGTTGCTTTGGAAGCCTTTCGGTTGCAAAAGGCTTATTCCCATTTAGCCTTTGAAGAAGGGTTTTGAAATCAGCATCTTTTCCTAGACGTCTTCTTGCCCAAGGTATAACTCTTTCGAGATCTCTTACTCCAGTAAACCCACGCCAAAGAGATAATTCGTCATTTGCTCTTGCTACTTCCGGCTTAACTTGTTTTACAGGGAACGCTTTTTTTCCTTCTTTTGTAAGCCTAGGCGCAATTTCATCTAGGAAGCCGAGATAAGATTTTGTTCGATGATATGCTTTCTTTCCTAGTATCGCCAGATATTCCATAATGTAGGTACTTTGCTTTTCCACTATTTCATCCCACTCTTTTCTCGATCTTGATTTTAATGCCTCAACAATTTGCTGTTCGGTTTTAACTTCTTGTGTGAAAGCATCGTCGTCGTAAGATGGGACAACTCTAATACTTCCTTCACCTATGCCCTCCATTAAAATGTAGCCCGATTCCAAAGTAGTCCTGCGAATAACCTCGACCATTTGGGCTTCATAATATACTTCCGGGACTGATACGGGAAATGATTCCGATATGTTTACATCAGTTGCAAGCACCCTGTCCAAAAGTGCAAGTGTAAATGCAGCGTTAAGATCAGCCTTTTGTTTAATCGGCTTTCGTTTTTTTCTGTAAAATTCCCTTTGAGCCGACATTGCTTTATGGGTGTCCATTGACAGGTGGTTTCTCGTACCTGCTTCTTGCTCGTCCATTAAGCGGTCAGATGCAGCCATTAAATCTGCCATCGTCCAATCTTGTTCTTGTACCCGTCCACCCTCACCTGTTGTTATCTTGTGCGGAGCGCCAATAAACACTTGACCTAACATCCTTTTGCTACTGGTATCCATAAAATCTTGATCTAATTTCGTTTGAATCTCTTCTATTAAAGTTTGTGAGGCTTCTGCACTTGCCTGCATTGCTTCGTCAATTCTTTCCATAGGAATCTTTCTAGGAAGTTTTTCCGTAGCTTTTGTTCTTAATGCTGTTGCTCCTGATCTTTCTGCTGACATAAAAAATACCTGCTCAAGTGGCAGGTTGAGGGTAATAGTATAACCTTATTTTCACAATGTCAAGTTTGTTTGCAAAAACCTGAAATTGTACCCTATAAAAGTGAAATGGTCGGACTGATTCTGAGTTTACAGTACCGTTGCCCGCTCTTTTTATATTTTGGAAAAAAGAGCGAGGCTTGCCCATTTGAAACATAGGCGGCCAGTATTTACTTTAGCTTCGGGAGTTTTTAGCAAAGAATTCTTTTAGTTTTCTTCTGCCAGCACCAGATTTGTAATAAAGTTCTCGCTTTTTGGCTTCATGTATTGTTGGAAACTCTTCTGTAAATAATAGCTTAAAGGGAGATTTTTTGTGGATTTGACACGACCGAGGTTATGTTGTTGAAATCGCTGATCGAAGTTATTTGTAAATCCAACGTATGTACGTGAATCTTTAAGACTTTTGAGAATGTAAACGTAGTACATTTCTAAAACTGGATCGGGCCGCTCAAATTCCATTTGAGCGAGTCTCGCTCATCCGCCCTTTGGGGCGAGATGAGCGGGAGACGGGCATCGAACCCGCGACCTTCTACTTGGCAAGCAGACGCTCTACCACTGAGCTACTCCCGCTCGTCGGAATAAACTCCACTTAACGCTAACTTTTAAGGTTAGCTTCACGTTTCGTTATTCCTCCTCTTCAAAAATGCGTTGCATTTTTGAGTATCTCAGATATTGCGTTTGGTATTATATCAGATATTTTGTGTGAAATAGTTTATGTCGGCAACTTTTAAGATTAGCAGAAATCATCTACAATCATCTTATGCTTGCAAAAAGGGAATATCTTCGAAGTATTATCTTTGGAATTGAAGATAGTTTGGTTTCTACAACAGGTCTTATTGCAGGAATTAGCATTGGTTCTGCCAATAGAGAATTTATTTTACTTGCAGGTATTGTGGCGGTTTCTATAGAAGCTGTTTCTATGGGAGCTAGTGAATACTTAAGCGATGATGCCGTCCAGGAAATAGAAAAAATAAAAAGGTACAGGGATAATCCGCTTGTTAGTGCCTTTTTTATGTTTGTGTCTTATTTTTTTGCCGGACTTGTTCCCCTATTGCCTATTATGTTTTTCCCCTATCCCACCTCTCTGGTTATAGGAATATCATTTGCCTTGGCAGGGCTTTTTCTATTAGGCTACGTGAAAGGGAAAATTGTGCATACTTCAGCACTAAAAGGTGCATTGAAGATTTTAATAATTGGGGGTCTTGCCACTGCTATTGGACTATTGATAGGTTTTGCGTTTCGTGTACCTAGCTGATAACTCTGCTTACTTCACCTAAGTACGTAACCGATTTATCAAAATTAAACTTTCTGGGTTAGTCTTCAATTTTTAACTGGCCGCTAATTCTTTTGGCGCTAAAAATACTTATTACCGTTATGAGAATAAACCACTTTAAATCTTAGAAGATAACTTCAAGGGTATATTTCCCGCTTCAGTGATTCTCTTAGCGCTAACAGCCCTTAATACTACTTTTAGATTTACTAAGATAGCAAAGACTAAAAATGAAACTAAAACTTGGCTTGTAATTGCACCGATGGCCAACACTAACATTCTAAGGTCCCTCTTAAATGGAAAGTCCAAGGATGATCTAAGTTTTTTACCAGTAATTATGAAGAACTTCGCAGACATATAGTCTTGTAGTACATCAGCAAAAATTACCATAATTGCCATAAACAAAATAAAATTATTACTTGTTGTGTTCCAATAGCCATAAGCCATTCCGGCTATCAAAATCATATCCACATACCTATCTAAAATAGGGTCAAGCCACGCTCCCAAAAAAGATTTCATGAATTTAAGCCTTGCTATTTCCCCGTCACATCCGTCGATGATAGATAAAAATTGAATCATCAAGCCACCAAAAATTAACCACGGATAAGTACCCTTCGAAAGCAGGAAAAAGGTTAAAATAGCCAAAACTGGAATAAAAACAGAAATCATATTTGGAGTAATCGGTGTTTTAATTAAAAAGCGAGTTATAAAAGTAGAAACTTTTCGATTAAATTTTTTGGATAAAATGCCATCTGCTGGTTTGGACAAATTTTTTAAAAACTTTTTTTCTGCAAATTTAATATCCTCCCAAGTATCACAATCTGCCCAAAGCCTACCCTTATTATTAAGTGTTCTGAGCTTACCTTCCGATATTAGCACCCTCATACTATGACTCAAAGAATTTTTGCCCAATTTAGTACTTTTTGCCAAAACTTTAAAAATATATGGGGAGCAAACGAACATTCCGGTATCGTAAGCGTTGTAGACTTCAAGATTTTTGTTAAGGGCAATAGCGTGACCGTCCTTAACCATTACTTTAGTTGTGTCTTCGACATCGAGAACGGTATCCAGATTTTTATCAATTGCCAGGGCGCATTCATTATTTTTGAGTTTAAGCCTTTGAATTCTTATTAGAGTTTTTGGATCAAATACATGATCGCTCATTAAAAGAACAAAATTTTCCCTAAAGTGTTTTTGAGCGGCAAGAGTTGAAATTCCATTGGCTTTTTTCCAGTTATTGTTTTGAATGAAGGAGATCGAAATATCGTATTTTGCGCCGTTGCCAAGAAATTCTCGAAGTTTTTTGCCTTTATAACCTGTAACTATTACAAACTCGCTAATACCTGCTTCTTTTGCACCCAAAATTACCCGTTCTATAATTTTTAAGCCCAAAAGCGGCATAAGCGACTTATGTCGTCCACGAGTTACGGGTTGCATTCTCGTACCGTTTCCGGCTGCTATAATTAATGCTTTCATAATTGCTCCTTTTATATTTTTCAGATAACAAAAATCAGGTATTTTCAAAATACCCAACTTATCCATTCTTGGCAGATAATAACTTAAGCTTTACGCTATGTTAAAAAGAAAACTGTTTTTACTGGAGTAAATATATTTAATTCCTTAGTTTACTTTTTGTAAAATAAATCGAAGGTATTGTAGCAGAAATATCTTTCGTAATCAACTATAAGTCTAGGGTGCCGAATCTAACTCGGCTACCGCGTGCTTGTTTATCTTTATCAAGTCAGAAGATATCCGCCATCGACAACTATTTGCGTTCCTGTAATATACGAGGCCATATCCGAAGCCAAAAATAAAGCTACTTTTCCAATGTCGTCTGGTTCTCCCATTCTTTTCATTGGGATTTTTGCCATAAATGTTTCAAGAAGCTTTGTCATATCTACACCTTTAGGCACTTGCATACTCTTTTGTACTTTTTCAACACCTGGTGTGGCAATTCCGCCTGGTGCGATGGCATTGACCCAAATCTTATGTGGGGCAAGTTCCAGTGCCACATTTTTAGTAAAACCCCACACTCCATGCTTTGATGCGTCATAATGGGCAAGCCCGGCGGATGATGGATGGAGGGCATCTATTGAAGTGATATTGATAATTCTTCCTCCTCTTCCCTGAGCGATCATTTCTTCAGCTACTTTTTTTGTACATAAAAATACTCCTTTAAGATTGACGCTTATAACTTTCTCAAAATCTTCCTGCGTCATATTCATTACTAAGATATTGGGATAGATCCCGGCATTGTTAATTAAAATATCAACACTACCAAAAGTATTGATTGTTTCTTCAACCATCGTTAGAACTTCATTTTGGATAGATACATCAACTTTGATTGCTTTTGCCCTAAAGCCTTTTTGCAGAAGTTCATTTGCGGACTGGTTTGCGGCAGCCTCGTTGAAATCCGCAATAACCACGTTTGATCCTGCTTCTGCAAGTCGATGAGCAATTCCAAAGCCAATCCCCATTGCTCCTCCGGTGACAATAGCCGTTTTTTGTCGAAGGCTAATAATTTGGGAAATTGGGGTTATTTCTGCCACTGCCTTCATTTTAAATCATATTTAATCAAAATATACAACAGTTTTGAAATTATAATTGTACAGGTAGTTTTTCTATGTTAAATTTAAGTGAAGAGACAAACTTTGACCCAAGAGATACTTATGAATACCGGGATTATCAAAAAAAAGGCTTCTTTGTTTAAAGTTGAACCCAACCTTCTTGATTATAAACGCGTAAGAAAATCATTTTCTTGGGAGCTTGCCCAAAAAGAGATAGATTTTAAAGAAGATAAGCTTAATGCTGCTTACAATGCCGTAGAAAGAAATGCTCTAAACTGGCGAAAAAATAAAATTGCCCTCTACTGGATGGGGGCAGATGACCAAAAAGAAAAATTTACATTTTCGGAATTAAATCAACTTTCTAGCCAATTTGCTAACTTACTTCACGACTTCTCGATAGATATCGGAGACAGGGTGTTTTTTTTCCTTTCACGCGTCCCGACTTTATATTACGGTTTTTTAGGAACACTAAAGCGTGGGGCAATTGCCGGCACAATGTTTGCTGCTTTTGGGCCGCAGGCGATTGAAGACCGTTTAGGGAACAGCCAGGCGAAAATTTTGGTAACAGAGCCAGAACTTTTTGACAGGGTTGCTAAAGTCGCGCACAAGCTTCCCCATCTTGAAACAGTTTTGGTGACTGGCGAGGAGAAAGAGACAAATCGTCTAAAAATTCACGGCAAAAAAATTCTTAATCTCCCTGAACTTTTAAAGAAGCAATCGACGAGTTATAAGACTAGACAAATGGATCCTGATGATTATGCATTTATGCTGTATACTTCTGGAACAACAGGCAAGCCCAAAGGAGTGGTTCATGCGCACAGGGCGATTATCCACGAACATATCAGTGCAAAGTATGTTTTAGATTTAAGAGATGATGATGTCTATTGGTGTACGGCGGATCCGGGCTGGGTGACGGGTATTGCATATGAAATCCTTGGTTCATGGAGTAATGGTGCTGCAACAGTTGTCTATAATGGTCGTTTCGATCCGGAAGTTTGGTACCAGATAATTCAGGATTATAAAGTAAATGTTTGGTATACAGCGCCAACCGCAATAAGAATGCTTCAGGCAGCTGGAAGCGATTTAGTCAGAAAATACGATTTATCTTCTTTAAGGTATCTTGCTAGTGTTGGCGAGCCGCTTAACCCCGAGCCGATTCGCTGGGGCTTGAAGGTTTTCGGGTTGCCTTTTCACGATAATTGGTGGCAAACAGAAACAGGAGGCATACTAATTGCCAATTATCCGTCAATGGACATAAAACCCGGTTCGATGGGTAAACCGTTGCCGGGAATAACCGCAGCAATCGTTGATGATGAAGGTAAAGAACTTCCCGTGGGTGATGAAGGTAATTTAGCTATAAAGCCGGGGTGGCCCTCAATGATGAAAACCATCTGGAGGAGGCCTGAGAAATACGAGTCTTATTTTAAGAGGCATTGGTATATTTCGGGTGACAGAGCATACAAGGACAAAGATGGTTATTTTTGGTTTATCGGAAGAGCAGATGATGTTATTAAAACCTCAGGCGAGAGGGTTGGCCCGTTTGAAGTCGAGTCGGCCCTTATTGAACATCAAAATGTAATTGAAGCAGGAGTGATCGGTAAGCCGGATCCTTTGCGAGGGGAAATAATCAAGGCTTTTGTCAAGCTAAAAGAAGGTGTTAGGCCATCGGAAAAATTAAAAGAAGATATTCAAGAGTTCGTTAAGAAACACCTGGCTGCTCATGCTTATCCTCGCGAAATAGAATTTATTGATAAACTCCCCAAGACCCGATCTGGAAAAATAATGAGGAGGCTTCTTAAGGCTAAAGAGCTGGGTTTATCGCTTGGGGATACATCTACCCTTGAGGAATATTAACATGGATAGGGATAATATTGTTTGGAAAGTTGCGGGTGCTGCCGGTGAGGGAATTATGTCTACCGGGCTTCTCTTTAGCAAAACCTGTGCTCGCCATGGCTGGTATATATTCGATTATACCGAATACCCTTCGCTAATCACCGGAGGCCACAATACATATCAAGTACACGCAGCAAAGCATCCTGTTTTTTCTCAAAACTTAAACGTCGATGTTTTAGCTGCGATTAACAAAGATGGTCTTGATTTTCACCTGGAAGAACTAGCCGCAAATTCCGTCGTCCTTTATGATGGCCAAGATGACAGTATAAATATTTCCGAGTACCGAATTAAAGGCAAAGCAATTGATTTACCAATGGTCGAGCTAGCCCGCGATGTTGGTGGCAAGGAATTAATGGGCAATAATGTTGCTTTGGGCGCTTCGATTTATTTGTTTGGACTGGATTTGAATCTTCTTGAAGAAGTTATTTCTGATGTTTTTGGTGATAAAGGCAAAGAAGTTGTTGATCTTAACAAAAAAGCTGCCTCAATCGGTTTCCAATACATGGCTCAAAAAACCCGGCCAATATTAAAAGTGGAAAAACAGCCAGACGTGAAACATTTAACATTAACCGGGAACGAGGCCGTTTGTCTTGGGGCTCTTGCTGGGGGTTTGCAGTTTTACGCTGCCTATCCGATGACGCCTTCAAGTTCAGTCCTTCACTATTTAGCTGCTTGCGCCAAGAAAACACCGACACAAATAGTTGTAAAGCATGCAGAGGATGAAATTAGCGCAGCTAACATGGCTTGTGGGGCTGCCTTTGCTGGGACCCGTGCTATGGTTGGTACCTCGGGTGGTGGTTTTTGCTACATGGTTGAGGCCTTGGGTCTTTGTGGCGTTGCTGAATTACCCGTTGTATTTTTTGAGGCCATGCGGCCTGGCCCGGCCCTTGGTCTGCCGACTTGGACTGCCCAGGGAGACCTTAATTTTGTTCTTTCAGCAAGCCACGGTGAATTCCCCCGATTTGTTCTAGCTCCAGGCGATGCACAGGAGGCTTTTGATATTGCCAAAAAAAGCATGGAGCTAGCTGAAAAATACCAAACACCGGTTATTCTGCTTTCTGATAAGTATCTTGCTGAAAGCAGGCATACTTTTAAACTAGACCAAACCGTTTTTCAAAATGCCCGATTTGGACTTGATTTCAATCCGCAGATTGACGATTCGGGTTTTTACCCAAGGTACGAGCTGACCGATACTGGTATTTCCAAACGCAGTATTCCTGGTTTTGGGTGGGGACCGCATTTAGCAAATAGTTATACCCATACTAAATATGGTTTATCTTCGGAAGAATCTAGCGACCGCAAAAACCAAGTCGATAAACGCTTTCGAAAAATGGATTTAATGACTGGGGAAATTCCACCTCAGTTTTGGGATGTGGATTTAGATGCCAAAATTACTTTTATCTCATTTGGCTCGACCAAGGGTTCTTTGCTTGCTGCCAAACAAATTCTAAAAAAAGACAATATACCAGTTAGCATTCTTAATCTTTCCTGGCTTTGGCCGTTTCCCAAAGATCAGGTTAAAAAAGTTATTGAAAGTTCGAGAAATGTAGTGGTTATTGAAGGCAATTATTTAGGACAACTTGCTGGCCTGATTGCTCAAGAAACCGGGGTTATGATCAAGGAAAGATACCATCGCTTCGATGGCCGCCCCTTTTATCCGGAAGAAATTGTTACTTTCGTCAAAAACTTTAAAGCATAAATGCAGGAGCTTGTCCAAACCAAAAAAGAAGTTTATCCGTACAATCCAACATGGTGTCCGGGATGCGGCGATTTTGCTATTTGGGCTTCGATTAAAAAAGGTATAGAAGGTACGGGATCTCCCCGCGAAAAAATTGCCATTTTTTATGATGTTGGTTGCTCAGGTGACATGGCAGATTTTCTTGCTTACTGGGGATTTCACACTCTTCACGGGCGAGCTTTGCCAACCGCGGTTGGTGCAAAACTTGCCAACCACGATCTTAAAGTTGTCATTGTCATTGGTGATGGCGGTTGTTATGGCGAGGGCGGCACCCACTTTTTAAATCTAATGCGTGGCAATCATGATATTACGGTTATAGTTCACAACAATCATCGTTATAGCTTGACGACCGGTCAAATGAGTCCAACTACAGATAAAGGTACCAAAACCAAATCAACTCCGGAAGGAAGCGTTGAGGAACCGCTGAATCCTATTGCAATTTCACTTACTAATCATGCAAGCTTTGTAGCCCGCGAATTTGCCCCGGATATTCCCAGACTTGCGCAAAGAATTACGGAAGGTATTGGTCATATTGGATTTTCAATAATCGATGTTTTGCAGCCGTGTCCGGTGTTTAATCCTGTTCAAAATCACGAGTGGTATCGGCAAAGGATGGTTAAACTTGAAGAGCTCGGCCACAATCCAAATGATCGTAAAGCAGCTTGGAACCAGGTAATGCGGGATGATGATAAGTTGCCGATAGGATTATTCTTTCAAGAATCTAAGCCTGCTTATCATGAGCAAGTAAGTGAGCTGTCTCAATCACCTCTAGTTAATCATTCGATCGAAACGGTTAATCTTTCCGCTTTAATTAAAGAATTTGAATAATCTTCTTACTGATAGACTTGTTTTAGGAGAACTTTTTGGGCCTTACGTAAAAATTAGCTTACGGTTTTAACCTCAATTACGTCCTCCAGCGGAATATCGACACTGGCATGGGCCTCTCTTACCTTATCTGCACTCTCCGCTTCGGTTATACAGTAAGCAAAGCCTTTTTCAAGACTGTAGTGGGCATGGGTTGCATTAAGGCCCATTTTGCTTGCTGCTTCTTTATATTTGTTAAATCCATCAACAGCCTGTTGATCAGTCATTACTCCAATATCAGTTGATTTGTGAACTCCTAAAAACTGCGCCATTTTTGTTTCACCTCCTTACTTGAAGTGAGTATACCATGTAGATGGAGAACTTTTTGGCTTCAAAATGTAAATAACTTTTCTATGATTAGGGTGGCGAAATTAAGATAGCTCAATATGTCTTATAAGAGCTTCTAATATTAAATTTGGTGTTAATCCTTGTGTTGGTAGTCTTTCCTCTGTTTCTGAAACTATGTCTATAAAATCCGCATCGGAGGATTCTACATATATGTGTCTTCGTGGGTTTTCCTGTTTCTGATTCGATTTTCCTGATTTTCTCTTTACTGAAAGTTTATATCTACGCCTGTCATCGTATCTAGTGTCTATATCAGGACGTTTTGATAGGCTCCACCTTATAGCATAATGACTATGTACACGGCCTGCCAAACCTTTTAGGACATAACCCATCTTGAATTGTCTGAATGTTATAAAACCCTCATCGTACAATTTCTGGGCTTGCTGTAATTTATCGTCAGCTTTTCCCCAATCTGGGTTACTTGGAGATACCCTCCGGTCTTGCGTCATGGAAAATGAATACTACTACTTTTACGACTTGAACGTCAAAAAGAAGTGACGGGCTTATCCCAACAGGCTAAATTTAAATGCCAATCTTAAATTGTGCCGACACGTAGACCCTTCGATAAAACTCAGGGTAAACGATGTTAGTTTACATTGAGTTTACGAAATGAACTTTTTGGGTTGGGAATTTAAGCAGCGTTTTCTAGTCTTTGGATTCTCTCTTCGTGATCATCTACTTTTTCTTTGGTACCTTTAATCATACTGTGAAGATCAGGCAATAGATCGGTTTTCTTTTGAACATCAATCATATCGAGGGTCAAAGCATCTAATTTGTCTGAATGTTCATCGAGTTTTTTCTTAATGGATTCAAGTTTTTGGTCAAGCTTTTTGTCAAGTACCTCTTCAATTTTTTTCAATGTTAAATCTGTCATAGATCTACATTATCTTTTTGTTTGTATTGACTGTCAAGAAGCAAAAATCAAGGCTAAAATGCGGTGTGTCGAGTCAAACTCGACCACTGCGTTTGATGCGGTGCCGGGGCACGTAGACCAGCCTTGCATAGCGGGTCTAGACGAGCGATGTCGAAGACCATGAGCTTGTCGAATGGTTAGAACTTTTACCTACGGGATCAAACAGTTGCGTGATAAGATAAAATCAACCAATGAGATTTGCAATTATTGATGAAAGTGGTCGTTTATATGACCCAAAATGACCGTTTTTTGGTATTTGCGGCAGTTGTTGTCGAATCGTTAGTAAACTTGGATAAAATTATCCCGGCTATTAAGAAAAACCTTCC
>MFBQ01000017.1 GCA_001776475.1 Candidatus Curtissbacteria bacterium RIFCSPLOWO2_01_FULL_41_18 | reverse complement strand
ATCAAACATCCCCATTTTGGCAAAATCATCAACCAACCTTTGCGCCAAGGCTAAAGAAACCGTTGCCTCCTGCCATATTCTCTGCTTCATGGAGTAAAGATTCTTGATCTCCTGCCTCCCCCAAAAATAAACTCCGCCGCGCCCCTTCTTGTGCACAATCACCGCCGACACAAAATCACTCTGTCCATTTACGCCCCGCCCCGACTCGTCTCTGGCGAGGCGAGCCCGCTTCGACTCGCCGTCAGAAGCGAGGCGAGCCTCCGAATCCGTCCCGATAATCACATCATAAGAAGCACCCGTATCAAGACTCATAAACCAGACAACCTTGTTCAAAACCTCTTCCCACAAAAGTTGCCCGTGGGTCGGGCTTGTAAAAGTTTTAGGCAAAGCTAAATCTGCCATTATATTGACGCCTATTCTACCAAAAAACCACCAAATAAAAAAATTAGGCAGTATTTATGAAGTCAAAAATTTGACGGAGTCCCGCTTTGAAAAACTGAAACTTCTAAAGACACTGTTGCGGGACGAAGGCTTAAGCGAGGCGTGGATCATTTACCATAAGAATTAGGGATAGTGCGCCGAGCGCTTTTTGACCATAAATATTGCCTAAAAACCCAAAAAAAAGACCCCTGAAGCGCTTCAAAGGGGTCTTTCACTCTTACCGGCCAGTACCTTTGCGCCAACGGCGCATCCGCCTCTGGCGGAAACTGAAAGGGCTTTAGGCCCGAAAAATTCAGGCCTAATTTAATATTCACAAAGCCAAAGGGATGTGTCAACCCAGTAAAAAGTATATTATAATTAACTTATGCTAAAGCCAGTACCTTTGGCAAACAGTTTTGCTGCTACCGCAGCAGCCTTCTATATCTTTTTATTTCTCTTAAAGGCTCTCGCACCCCCCTTCTTTAAGCTCATTTTCAACAGTCAATTTTTGGGTGCGGATATCGCCTCGCAAATGCCTAAACTAAATCTTGCTAACTTTATTGGGGCGTTGATTGCTGTCTCAATCGTGACCTGGACCTTTGGTTATCTTGTGGCCATATTTTACAATAAGTCTTCAAAAAACCAGCACTAATTGCTGCAAATGTACTTGTCTGCTACCAATCTACTCTGCTAGAATTTGCCAATGGTAATTAGCCCCACAAGTATTGCCAAAAAAAGACTAAAAGAAATCTGGGCCCAAGTACCACCCGATTATTACGATAAGGGGATAAAAAATAATCCCTTTCAAAAAATCTGGCACAATCATAAGCTAACCCAAGTTCTAAAATTTCTACCAAAAGGGCCATCAAAGAAACTCTCAACCATTAAAATCTTAGACGTTGGTTGCTCAAGTGCTGTCTTAACTGCCGAAATAGCCAAAGCTCTTCCCAAAAGTAAAGTTATCGGCCTGGATAGCTATAAAGATGCCATCCTTTTTGCCCGTAAAAAATATCCCCGTCTTTCTTTTGTCGTTGCAGACGCCCACAAAATTCCTTTCAGAAACAAAAGGTTCGACATCGTCGTCTGCACCGAAACCTTAGAGCACGTCGTCGATCCAAAACGTGTTCTTGCCGAAATTAAAAGGGTCCTTAAAAAGGACGGTCGCGCTATCATCTCTATGGATTCCGGCAGTTTTCTTTTTAAAACAATCTGGTTCTTCTGGACTAAAACCAAAGGCAAAGTCTGGGAAAGTGCCCATCTACATGAGTTCAATGCCAAACTTTTAGAAAAGTTAATTAGGGAAGCCGGTTTTAAGATTAAGAAGAAAAACCTCTCTCATTTTGGCATGGCCGTTACTCTTCTTGCCTCACACAAAACCGCAAAACCTTAAGACTTTCCGGCCTCGGGTTTAAAAAGACCGATCGAAAGCCCTGAAATCAAAATCGCAACAGGCATATAAATTATGCCCCAATAATCATTGTACGGAACAGTTCCGATTCTTAAAAAAGCAAATGGGAAAGGAAAAATGACAATAATAAAACTACTGCTTCATCCTTTTTAAATTTTTTAAATACATAGAGGCCACCCAGAAGGGCCGCTATTAGAAAAACCAAAAATGGTCGCAAATTAAAAAGCAAATATTCCCAGGAAGCAAATGCCAGCGTCTGATTAACAAAAAACAAACCAAAAGGTACCACTCTTGGTCTAAAAAGCGTACCCCAAGCATCGATATAAAAGCTAGCGGCACTAATATGAAAAAGAAATAATGCCACAAACGCAGTCAAAGGAATTAAAAACACAGGCAATAATCGCCTTTTTTAAAAAAAGAAATAGACTAGCATCAGCCCAATCGGCAAAACATAAAGTTCACGCACCATAACCGTTAAAGAAAACAGTAAAGTTGTCCAAAACCACCTTTTATTAATAAGAAAGTAAAGACCAATAATAAAAAAGGCTGCAGACCACCATTCGGTTTCAAGTAACATCTGATCACGAGCTGCAAAGTGTAGGTAAGGAAAAATCAGGTAGCTTGGCAAAATTGACAAGGGAAAACCCAAATACTTGCTACCAATTTTAAAAGCAAGATATAAAATAGTCGAAGCCAAAACTAAATAAAGTATATATATCGAAAGTCCATGTGATCCGGGCAAAATTCTCCAAATAAAAAAAATGGTCGGCAACCGCCAACCCCAAACGTCATTGGGAACTATCTGTTGAGAAAACCTTCCAAGCTGGGCTTGTCTGAAAGCCTCGTAATAATCCACACCGTGCTTCATCAACTGATACGTTTTAAGAATAACCCCTGGATCATTATTGTAGTTGTAGAAAGGCAGGTCTCGGCCAAGCATTTGTCGCAAAGTTGCACCTGTTGCCGCAGATGCTAGCAAAAAAGCAACAATTATAGCCCAAACTGCCAATTTTTCACGAAGCCTCAGCCTTTTAAAAACATATCCAAGCGCCAATCCCGCGAATGAAGCATAAACAATAACCGAATCAAAAGTCCGCACTTTTGCAAAAATTAACCAAGAGGCAATGACCAAGCCAAAAAGTACTACTTTTGAAGATTTTAAAATTAAGAAAGCAACAAAACTGAAAACGCGATAAATGTATCTATAACATTGCCGCTGGCGGGATTAAGTAAGCCCAATATTAACAAAAGTGCCAAAGATAAACGGTAGGCGATCACTCAAGTTATATATCACAATGTAAGCTTATCTTGTAAGTCCCTTCCCTAATCTTTTATCATTGTGACAAGTCAATTTATGAATAAGACCTTAATCTCTATAGTCATATTAATTTTTTTGATTCTCCCCTCGCAATTTTTGATGCTAAAAGGTTATAAAAGCCTAGATGGACGAATCCATTCGGCAAGAATCCAACAATTCCATGAGGCATTATCATCTGGCCAGTTTCCAGTTAGACTAGCTCCTACGATATTAGATGGTATAGGCTACCCTCTTTTTGTTGTCAATTATCAAATTCCCTATTATTTTGCTGAACCTTTTATATTGTTAAAAAAAGACCCAATGTTCGCATACAAAGCCGTAATGTCAATAACCTACTTATTAAGTGGTATCCTCGCTTTTTACGCCTTCAAGGCCGCCGCCTCAACCATTCCTGCCATCACAGGAGCAGTTGTATTAAGCTACCTTCCATATCGCTTTGGAGATTTATATATGCGCGGTGCATATGGGGAATCTGTTTCCTTTATGTTCGTCCCGGCGATATTCTTAGCTTTGCATTTGATCATCAAAGGCCATCAAAAAGCTTTAATTCTACTTGCTTTATCAATCTTCGGCTTAATTAGCTCCCACACGGTTATTTTCGTGATGTTCGCACCCCTGATTATCTTCTACGTGCTATTAATCCTTAAACCTAATAAACAAACTCTTAAGTTAATTGTAATCGGTCTAATTTGGGGATCTCTTTTAAGCTCTTTTCAACTGGCACCAGCAATCTTAGAAAAGCACTATATGAAGTTCGACCAACCTCTTACTTCCTTATATAAAGACTTTTTTATTGATTTTTACCAGCTTCTCAGAATACCGAAAGCAGGAATAAATACAGGTACGTATCTCCAGATTGGCATTGTTTCAACATTACTCATGATATTAAGCTCATTTTTGTATCTTAAAAAAAGAAGCCCTAATCTTCTCTTTTTTATAATCTTCGCCTTAATCTCTATCTTTCTCACTCAACAGCAAAGCAGATGGTTTTGGCAACATTTACCGTTAATTGCTTTTGTCTTGTACCCCTATAGGTTCCTACTTATTACAATTTTAGCCACGTCTTTTTTGGCTGTATACGTGGTAGAAAAACTGCCTTTTAAACATCTCACGGCATTTTTTTTAATTTTTCTAACAATTTATACTAATAGACATTTTGTCAAAATAGCGCCGTGGTTTGAAATTCAACCAACGGTAAATCTAACTACACAAAACGAAAACGACACAATTTGGTCAAACGAAGAAACATTTAAACCTAGAGCGATAGTGACTACTTCTGAACCTGTTCAAATCTCCAATTTATCTCAGGATCCTTTCAAAATATCATTTCTGACAACACCTGACAAAGAAACAAAAATTATTATTCGCAAAATGTATTTCCCGGGCTGGCAAGCTACAGTCAACGGCAAAAGCTATCCAATACAAATCGAAGACGGACTGATCAAGCTTGATCTTGAACCGGGCTCAAGCCAAATTGCGGTTTTCTTTAAAGAAAGTCCCTTAAGAAAAGCTGCCGATTTGATCACACTAATTTCATTTGCAGCCCTAATTATTTTTGTCATCAAGTTTAAAAATTCCAAAACCCCAATAAAATGCTCTACGCCTCAGATTTAATTAGCCAATACCTTCCCTGGTACTACATTACTGCCCAGTATTTAAAAAACTTCCAACTTCCCCATTGGGTTAGCTTTGCACAAGATGGCGTATATCCACTGCTTGCAGAGGGCGAAACCGGCGTACTCTCACCCATCAACTCTCTTATTCTTTATCTATTTCCTTTTTCTGTAAGCGTAAACCTTCTCTATCTAATCTATTTTGCACTTGCTATTCTGGGAATGTATCTTTTTCTTCGCGTCAATCAATTATCAAAACTCTCAAGTATCTTTGGTGCTCTAGTTTTTGCTTTGTCCGGCTACATGATCTCTCGTTATTTCCAACCCTCTATAATTTTTACCGCAGCCCTTGTGCCTTTAGGATTTGCCTTCATACAAAAATCACAAACAGTCAATAATAAGGTTCCCTTTTTACTTGCACCGTTAATCTATCTCCAAATTACCGCTGGCCATCTCCAGATCGCTCTAATTAGCATTGCCGGCTACCTCACATTTTTTCTACTCCTAACCTTTTTAAACAAGAAACCTCTTGTGCCCTCACTCGTTAAAATTTTAGTTATAGTTGGCCTGGGCATCTGTTTAAGTGCCCCTCAACTTCTACCATCTTTTAAGCTCTTTGCACTATCCGAACGCTCTCACTGGGATCCAATGATCCGATTCGCCTATTCCTTACCACCGTCTCATCTAATTACCTACATCAGACCATACGCCTTCGGAATTTCGACACCCGGGGACGATTTGGGTTTTACTCAGATCGGTGGCGGCTTTTGGGAGCTCAATCTAACGATTTGGACCCTGCCGTTTTTTTTATCATTAATTCCTCTATTTATAATTGCAAAAAATCGGAGACAGTCTAAAGTTGATAAAACTATTATTAGTCTATACATCATCTGGCTATTCTTCTTACTGTTAAGTTTCGGTGGCTACTTCAAACTATATAGAGTTATTGCTCACATTAACTACTTCCCATTTCGCGCCCCATCAAGATTTTTACTTATTTCAACCTTTGCCGCCTCAACGCTTGCTGCTTTTGGTTTTGAAATCATTACTAAAAGGTTGAAAAAATCGGTTAGGGTCGCCGCCTTTTTTATTATTCTGATATCGATACTTTTACAACAAAAATTACTTTTGACAAAATACATAATTACCAAGCCAAGCAGTCAGGTAGTCGCAAATGTTAGGCAAAGCTCAAAATACCAATTAACCACACCTCTCAAACTGGACAGCGAAAAAATTGACAACCTAGAAGAACCCCCTAAAGTATTTGTCAAAGAATTTCAAATAGGCTTATTGTTTTCACTGATAGGCATTTTATTGCTGTACTTCTGGTATCGGAAAAGTCGAAAACACCCCTAAATTCCAAAAAGCAACTCCAAATATTATTGACAACCATTTTTTCATATGCTAATATTGTGCCGCTTGACGAAACATGGTAGAATTCTTACAGTAAGATAACTAATTGTTAGAAATCTAATCATCAAGGGGCAGCTATGGAACACACTTTGATATTTCACTCCATAGATGTAGCCAAAAGGATTCAAAAAGTCATTGATTTCAAATCCCCTCCTCTTTCTCTGTCGTATTCGCAGGCATCCGCGCTTTTGGTAAGTGACTCACAAAAAGAAATCACCCAGAAAGAGTTGGCCTCAAAACTACGCCTAGAGCCGGCAACCATCGTCACCTTAATAGACGAACTTGAAAGGCTTAAACTTGTCAAAAGGGTAAGCATTGATGATGACCGTCGTAAATATCATATTGCCTTAACCCCCGCAGGCAAAAACAAAGCCAAACAAATCAAGGTTAAAACCGTCCAACTTGATAGCTTCCTCAAAAATAAACTCGCAAAGCAAGAGCTTAACAACCTGCATTCAATTCTGACTAAACTGACTGTCGCCCTTGGCGAGTGGAAAGGAGGTGAAAAATGAAATATCCGGCACAAAGCGATATCTGGCGACTTGATTATGTCACTAAGGCAAGACCAATAGCAAGCTCAAATGGGCAGTCCCGAGTTCTTGGTCGATTTCGTCAGATTTTTGTGTTCACCGTATTCCCTGATGAGCTGATTGTTGAAGAGCTAAGAATCGTTTGGATAAACAGAATGGGACCGTGGACCAATAAAGTGGTTTCGATCATGGCAACTGATATCGCCTGTGTCTACGCTTCGGCGGGTCCTTTCTTTGGGCATGTTCATATCCAAAGCTTAACCGGTGGTCCGGAAATCTTTGTCGACAACCTGCTTAAAAAAGACGTACTCAAAATAAGAAGCTTAGTCGAAGGAATTGCCCTATCAGCCAGAGAAGGCCTCAGAATTAATGGGGGGGACCTTGAGATTGAGAGGCAAAACCTTATGCAAGCAGGAGCGGTTAACTAATTTAACTGACAGGGCTTTTGCAAAAAAATCGTTGTTCGGACAACGACTATCTCCTTTGAATAACTATCCAAGAATCGCCAAAACCTTATCTGCAATTGAATCTGCATTTATTCCCTCAAATTTTAATAGATCGTGAGTCGTTCCAGACATGGGAATTTTTGAAACCCCAATTTTATAAATCGCAACCGACCTATCATCTGCAAACGCATCTAAAACTGCATCCCCCAAGCCTCCCTGTAAATAGTGATCTTCGCAGGTAATTATCAAGCCTCCTGTTTCATAAGCAGCAACCCTCAAACCTTCCTTGTCAATAGGTTTAATAGAGTACGCATCAACCACACGCACTCCGATGCCATTTTTGGAAAGTTTCTCTGCAGCTTTCAAAGCTTCAATACAAGCTATGCCGCAAGCAACAATGGTTATTTTATCATCACTAGTGGATTTCACCACGTTACTTCCACCAATTCTAAATTTTTGATCATTTTTATAAATTACTGGTGTTGCCGGTCTTTGGGTTCTAATATAAAAAATGCCGAAATTTGCAGCAGCAATTTCAACTAGTCGCGCACAAGACACCGCATCTGTAGGACAAAAGACGATTGCGTCCTGAATTGCTCTAAACATCGCTAAATCCTCAAGTCCCATCTGCGATGGACCATCCTGACCGATGGAAACTCCTACGTGACTACCCACAAATTTAATATTGCCCAAACTGTAAGAACTCATCCTAGTCTGGTCATACGCCCGAGTAAAAAAAGCCGCGAATGTTGAAACAAACGGCACTCTGCCCATCTTCGCAAGGCCAAGTGCTGCCCCCACCATGTTTTGTTCTGCGATAAACATCTCATAAAACCGCTCTGGAAATTTATCCTTGAATTCTTGAGCGAAAGTCGAGTTTTTAACCTCCGCATCAAGAGCCACAATCGACGGGTTGTCCTTACCAATTCTAACCAAGCTTTCCCCATAAGCCTTTCTTGTCGCAACCTCTTCCCCCATTTTATACGAAAGCTTTTCATCTTTAGTCCTTATTCTTAATTGTTGATTCTTAATTGTTGATTCTGCTCTTCTTAGCTCTCCTCTTAATGATTTATCCACCTCTCCCAACTCCTTGACTGCCTTCTCAAACTCTTCCTGCTTCAAGGCCACTCCATGCCAACCTTCTTTATTCTCAACAAAACTTACACCCTTGCCCTTAATAGTCTTGGCAATTATCATCTGCGGTTTACTGCTCTTATTTGCTAAATCATCAAAGGCGTCAGTAATTACTTTCAAATCATGACCATCAATGATATTTGCCTGCCAACCAAAGGCCTCTACTCTTGCCTTATACTTTTCAACGTCCCACCCAAGCATTGTCTCACCACTCTGACCCAAACGATTAACATCCAATATGCCAACCAAGTTACCTAATTTATAATAGGAAGCAATCTCTACTGCCTCCCAGACAGATCCTTCGGCAAATTCCGAATCTCCCATCAAAACATAAACCTTCGGCGATTTTTGATTTTTGCCGCCAGAGGCGAGCCTCGACTTTGTCGGGATTTTTGATTTTTGATTTTGAGCGCGAAGCGCGATTGCCATTCCAAGGCCAATAGAGAGCCCTTGTCCTAAAGAGCCTGTAGCTACATCCACATATTTGAAACGCGGTGTCGGATGTCCCTCAAGTTTGCTGCCGAGCTGCCTGTAGCTATCAAGCTCCCGCTCGTCTATCACTCCTGCTACTGTCCAAAGTGCATATAAAAGAGGACTGGCATGCCCTTTTGAAAAAATTACCCTATCATTGGCAAAATTTTCGGGATCGTTAACATTAAACCGAAGTTTTTCAAAAAAAAGACAGGTCATTATATCTGCTGCCGAAAGAGAAGAAGTTACATGCCCCGACCCAGCCTTTGTAGTCATATATAAAATGTAGTAGCGAACAAGCTTGGTTAGCCTGGCCAGTTTATCAACATCCGTCATACTCACAGATTATCACAAGTTCAATAAGTTGTTACAGTGAAGAAAAACACATAGGAGAATTAAGCAGCTAAAGGTCTAGATAATCTATTTGCAACAATACCCAAATCATTAGCGCATACTAGATGCCCTGCGTGTGATGATTTCACTAAAAAATGATCTTCTGGAGAACCTACTAACTGCCCACGAATTACCTGATCGCCCGGATTCGCAATAGATGTTATCCTGACCCCATCAATATTCTCTACATCCATACCGTCAAGTGATTCACTGGAAAACTTAAAGTCGTCACCGCCAAATAAATATTGCGTAAATAAGTATAAACCCCCTACATACGA
>MFBQ01000016.1:5619-9554 GCA_001776475.1 Candidatus Curtissbacteria bacterium RIFCSPLOWO2_01_FULL_41_18 | reverse complement strand
CGCGGAGTGTAAAAAACGCTTGGAATCCTAAGACTACAAGAAAGACTGTCAAAACAATAAGTACCGAAAGTGTAACAGTTTGAGTTAAGTCCATATGGCAAGTCTGACTTGCCTATCGAGTTTGACTCGATGGGCAGTTTTTATAAGTATCAACAGATATACTTGCTTTAGCTAATTTTGTCAATGCATCGATTGTGCATAAGTTATCTGATTAAACGGATGGTCCTGGTAATTTTCGATTTGGGTGAAAGTCTTTTTGAAGCAATTATCTCGATTATGTTTTTGCCTTCTTTGAGATTGTATTGATAGGAGAAATTGCCTTCCGGGGTAATAAGTACAAATTGACCATCTATTGAAACTGTAGTATCCTTTTCGACTTTGCCGCTAACAACAACAGCCGGAACAGTTAGGGTAACATCATCCTGTGGAGAAAAAATTTCTAATTTTGGTGCCTGCAAAATTGATAGGTATTGAACAGTCAAATAAGCGATAAATATAACAATAGCTAAGGCAAAGACTAAGTTAACTAACCTAGCGGGTGTTAAAAAAAGACGTCTTTGCCTTCTTTCTAAACTGTGACTTTTGGGATATTTTCGCTCATCATATTCCCTGCGATAGATCGCTAAAATATGCTTGGGATCAAGACTTAGATAATGGGCGTAACTGGTGATAAAACCTTTGACGAAAGGGGGTTCGGGAAGACTTGGCCAATCTTCTTGCTCAAGCGCCTCCAAGTGTTCTTTTTTAATAAGCAGATCGCTTGCGGCCCGAGAAATTGAGATGCGTTTGAACTTTCGCTGTGAAGAGAGAATTTCACCAAAATGTCTCATAGGCAATTTTAGGAGGAAAGTTCTGCTTGGGACTCGGCTTGTGCTTGGAAATATTCATCAGGATTTTTAACCAAAACGTCTCTGGGTTTTGAACCTTCGCTAGGGCCGACAATTCCAGCTATTTCCAGCTCATCCAAAAGTCTGGCAGCCCTGGCATAGCCAACCCTGAGTCTTCGCTGCAAAAGCGAAGCCGAGGCTCGGTCGTATTGGCAAACAGTACGAACTGCTTCCTCAAATAAATCATCTTGTACGCCTTCGCCCGAGTGACCCATCCTGCCAATGGGCATCTTAACAACTTCTTCGGTATATTCCGGTTCAACTCCCGATTGTTTAAGAAAGTTGATTAGGTTTCTAATTTCGGTATCGGAAACATAGACTCCCTGGATTCTCATTGGTTTAGAAGCATCAGGAGGAACATAAAGCATATCGCCTTTGCCAAGTAATTTTTCAGCACCCGGTTGGTCGATAATAACACGAGAGTCGATCATCGAGGAAACATTAAAGGCTATTCGGCAAGGGATGTTTGCCTTTATAAGGCCTGTTATGACATCAACTGAGGGCCGCTGCGTTGCCAGGACCAAATGGATGCCGGTAGCCCGGGCCATTGCTGCAATTCTAACAATAGCGTCTTCAAATTCTACAGGCGCAAATTCCATTAAGTTCTGGAGCTCGTCAATGACGATAACAATATAGGGTAAAACTTGAAAGCCGGAAAGCTCATTGTAGGCGGTGATGTTTCGGACTTGGGCCTGGTGGAAAAGCTTGTAACGCCTGTCCATCTCGCCAATCGCCCATTTCATTGAGGATAAAATTTTGGCTGGTTCCACTATGACCGGCGTTAATAGATGAGGAATATCGTTGTAGTCTGTTAGTTCGACTCTTTTGGGATCAACAATGATCAATTTAACCTCCTGAGGGCTCGCCCTAAACAGAAGAGTAGCAATAAGAGCATTGATAAGAACTGATTTGCCAGAACCGGTGGTTCCAGCGACCAAGACATGAGGCATTTTGGCAAGGTCAGTTATTACCACACTGCCGGAAACATCCAGTCCTAAACCAACCGCCAGTTTAGATTTACTTGCGCGCATTAGATCGTTTGAAAAGATGTTTTTGAGAGAAACAATTTCTGGTGAGATATTAGGAATTTCAATACCAACCAAAGATTTGCCTGGGATAGGTGCCTCGATTCTGACATTACCCGTTGATGTAGCCAGAGCCAGCGCAAGGTCGTTTTGAAGTGAAAGTATTTTAGAAAGTTTGGTGCCCATAGGAATTTCTAAAGCATACTGTGTAACTGTTGGGCCATGATTGACTTCGACGACTTTAGCGGTGATGCCAAAACTCTCGAGTGTTTTTTCAATAATCTGAGCATTTTGTTTTACATTACCCCGGTTAGCCTGATCTCCTCTTGAGTCGGCAAGTAGCGAGAGTGGTGGGTATTGCCAAATTTTGGCTTGGCCAGGTGGGTTAACTACAACACTTTGAGATAAACCATTTGTATCTGCCGTGACCCCGAGTTCTTTTGGTAAGGGTCTCAAACTTTTACCCCCTTGCTGAGATTTGGTCACAAACTTGGGCTTGGGGACTCCAAATATTTTTAATTTAATGGCCTTGATAGTACTTATTAGTTTTCTGTAACTTGTAACTATCGCGGCTAATGCCTGATCCAGACTTGTGTTAAGGGCAATAAAAAGAGAGACCCAAAATGTAAAAAATAAAACAAAAAAAGCCCCTATGGGTGTTAAGAGCGATTTTGTTACATTCCAAAGAGAACTACCTAGAACGCCTGAAAACTCCTGAGAAGCCGGTGTTATTAATCCCGATAGAGAAAGAAGTGCTCCAAGCGTTCCGAATATTATATTGACCTTTGTTAATCTGTGCTTGATGGATAGCAAAGGCATACTTGCTAATACTATTAAAAACGGTACAAAAATAATGCCGATACCAAAAAGCTCAAAAAAATAAGTTTTTAAAGATAGAAGTGCGCCTGCGCTAGAAAAAATTGAAAGAATGAGCAAAAGTGAAAAAGCTATTAGTGAAATCCCAACGACAGTGGTTATCGTCTTCCTCTCAAGTTGAATTGGGGAGCTTCTGCCTTTTCTGTATCTTCTCATACTTTCCTATAATTTTACCCCAAATTGAAACAAATTGCTATAGGGTATTAAGCAGGTAAATATTGTTTAAAATTATCCGGTGCGAGCGTAATATTTGTTGTCTTTCCTTCTATTTTTAATTTGGCAACTTTTCGACAAATTGCGCTAATTGTGCGATCAAGGGTTCTCATCCCGGCATCAAACCCTAGGGGTCTAACAATTTGTTGCCAAACATTATCTTGAAAGATTAGTTCTTTGGCGGAAAGTCCTGAGGCGGCAAGAGCTCTTGGTAACAAATAATTTTTGGCTATGGTGATTTTTTGCTCGTCCGTATAACTTGGCATCTCAATAATTTCGAGTCTGTCAAGGACTGCTGTAGCGATATTGGCAGTATTATTGGCTGTGGTTACGAATAAAACTTCAGAAAGATCAAGTGGATAATCAATGAAATGGTCCAAAAAGCTGCTATTTTGTTCGGGGTCTAAAAGTTCGACCAAAACTCCCATGATATCGGCTCTTGCCTCCTCTGTAACTCTGTCAATTTCATCAAGTAGAATTACCGGATTTTTAGTCTGAACACGTCTGAGAACTTTCATAACTTGTCCAGGCTCGCTATCCGGATAAGCGCGAGATCTGCCCCTAAGTTGAACGGCATCTCCCATACCACCCATGGGAATCCGACCAAATTGACGTGCTAGAGCTTGAGCGATTGAATAAGCCATAGTAGTTTTACCTGTCCCCACCAGCCCAATTAGCAAAAGGGCAGGGGCTTTCACTTTTTCGCCCTTTGATTGCTTAAGATTGGCAACTGAGATATATTCCAAAATTCTTTCCTTGATATTTTCTAAACCGAAGTGATTAGCATCTAATGTTTTTTTGGCATTGTCGATGGATAAAATATCTTGGCTTCTGTTAGTCCAGGGAAGAGCAATTATCCAGTCTAAATACCTTGATACTGAATCGTACTCATTGGAATATCCCTGTGCAGTCGTTAATCTTACTAGTCTTTCAA
>MFBQ01000016.1:0-5590 GCA_001776475.1 Candidatus Curtissbacteria bacterium RIFCSPLOWO2_01_FULL_41_18 | reverse complement strand
GGTGGTAACTGACTATTTTTTAGTTTTGTCTCAAGGAGTTTAATGTCTTCGAATTGGGCAGGAGAAGCATTCATTTAATCTTAATTAAACCAGAAAAGTTTGTTGTCTTCAAAGTAAGCGATGCTTGTTGGATTTTTTCTAAAGTATTGATAATCTTGAGATTCTGGTTACTTAGATCTGCTGAATCAGAAAACAATAGTTTGACAAAATTTTGGCTTATGGGGTTTGTGGTACTATTGTAGATCATCGTAAAGGCTAGTTGCTGATCTTCTTTGACGGAAGGGAAAGTAGACGACTCCTCCTCAGATTTAAGAACAGAGACCATTTTTTGAGCTGATTTGTAAGAAGAACTGAATACGGTGTATCCATTAAGATTAAAAACGGTGGCAGTTAGTTGCTCGCGACTTGGGTCTTTACCAAGTTTCAAAAGGTGAAAATTAACATCCTGATCAGTTTCTTCTTTATAATCAGCAGACGCTTGAGATTTATCAAAAGTAATATTTTTTAGGTCATCATAATTGGCTTTATCGCTCTTTACTAAAACTGCGAAATCAGTTTCATTGAACATTACAAGATATTGACCTTTATCTGTTGGGAAATTTTTTGAAAGCCACTTTAAAAACTCCTCAGGTAAATGATACCTTGAATTCAAAAAATCAATGACATTTGAGGCAAATATTGCCAGATGCGTAGATTTGGGGACTTTAATATTTTCAACTTTAAAATTATTTGAAGGTTTATGGGACATTTTGCCTGAAAATGAAATCTCTTTTGAGGATATATTTAGGTCTGCTTTTATCGGAGTAAAGAAAGTAAGCATTGCCGATGATGTAGCATCTAGTCTAAAGCTTGCACCGGAGCTAATTTCAGAAGGAATATCAAGGTTTGTTAAAAATTTTTCAAAATTGTATTTATCTTTTTTGTCGATATTGAAACTTACCCTAAACTTATTTTTCTCTGAAGTAATTGAGAGCGAGCTGAGTTTTTGACAACAGCTTTGAAATATAAAAAAGATTATTGCCAAAGTTAGAGGAATTGCAAGCAAACCAAAGAAGACTTTGGGGCTTAGTTTCATTTTTTAGTGCCCAAATTTTGATGGACGACGGTTTCTATCTTTTCTATATCCTCTCGCTTGTCGAAAATTACCTCTTTGGGCTCTGTCTTGAAATCTATGTGGTTTATTTTTTATATCATCACCAAAGACCATCGAAAGATTGACTCTTCCTTGATCATCAATCTCGACAACCCGAACTTTGACAGGTTGTCCAATCTTGACAACGTCTTCAACTTTTTCAACTCTATGTGGGGCTAGTTGAGAAATGTGCACCAGGCCCTCTTTACCTGGGAGAATTTCTACCATGGCTCCAAACGGCAGGATTCTTTTAACCTTACCTTCATAGACTTCACCAGGTTTGGCTTCCTTTACTATGGATTCGACCCATTCCGCCGCTTTTTTACAGGCTTCCCTGTCTTTGCTGCTGATAGTCACGATGCCTTCATCGTTGATATCAATAGCAGCACCGGTTTCGGCAATAATTCTGTTAATTGTTCTACCGCCTGATCCGATGACGTCCCCGATTTTGGCAGGATCTATTTTAACCAAAATAACTGTAGGGGCATGTTTGGAAATTTTCTCACGTGAGGTAGGCATTGTAGCTAAAATCTTTTGAAGGATAATGAGTCTTGCTTTTTTGGCTTTTTGGAGAGCCTCGTCTAAAATATTTATAGTCACACCATTAAGTTTGGTATCCATTTGAATTGCGGTTATACCATTTTTGGTTCCAGCAACCTTACAATCCATATCTCCTTGAGCATCTTCTTGATAGGCAATATCGGTGATTATCACATATTTTGATTTGTCATTTTTATCGGTAATGAGACCGATAGAAATTCCAGCAACCGGCTCTTTAATTGGGACGCCAGCATCCATTAGGGCAAGCGTTGAGCCGCAAGCAGAGGCCATTGATGTTGAACCGGCTGAGGACAAGATTTCGGAAACAACCCTGATTGTGTACGGAAAAACATCTAAGGGCGGAATAATCGGTAAAAGTGCTTTCTCCGCTAGCGCCCCATGGCCTATTTCTCGCCTGGCTGGCGCACCTCTTCTGCGAACCTCGCCTACGGAAAATGGAGGGAAATTATAATGATGCATATATCTTTTTGTTTCCTCTCCTCCCATGCCTTCGATAAGTTGTTCAAGCGCGGGAGAACCAAGAGTAACAATTGAAAGTGCTTGAGTCTCTCCCCTAGCAAAAAGTGCCGATCCATGAGTCCTTGGCAAAACTTCTACCTTAGTAGTTATGGGGCGAATGTCGTCCGGTTTTCTACCGTCCGGCCTTCTCTTGTTAATTAAAATTTCCTCTCTTAAAAAGTTGGCGATTTCTTCTTCGAGAATATTAGAAATGATTTTGGCAGAGATATTTTCTTCGTCTTCCTTAATGAATTTCTCTTCTAAAATTTTAAGGGTTTCACCGAACCAAGTTTCGTCTTGAGTTTTGCCACCGTGAAAATCTTTCATGACGCTAGTCTTTATGTAATCTCTGATTTTCTTCTCAACAGTCTGGTCCAACTTCTTGGTTCCGTAAGGTTCTTTGGTCATCCCAACGGATTTCTGAAGATCTCCGATGAGTACAACCACAGGTATTGCTTCTTTGGTCGCTAATTTAGTCGCTTCAACTAAAGCTTTCTCATCCACCTCGGAGGCTGCGGTTTCAATCATAACAACCTCTCCATTTTTATTTGCGGCTAAAACTAGATCTAAGTCAGAAAAGCTTTTTTCTTGCTGGGTGGGATTTAAAATAAGGCCTCCATTTTGCCTGCCAACTCTAATGCCTGCTATGGGTCCGTTCCAAGGGATGTCGGATATTGCCAGTGCGGCTGATGTAGCAATTAAAGAAACAATATCCGGATCGTTCTCTTGATCCACCGAAAGAACCGTGATAATAATCTGAACTTCTTTGGTGAAATCTTTTGGGAAAAGTGGTCGAATACTTCTATCGATGAGTCTTGCTGTAAGGATAGCTTCTTCAGTGGGACGATTTTCTCTCTTAATGAAACGAGACGTAGAAATTCTGCCACCGGCATAAAGCTTTTCTTCATAATCTACCGAAAGTGGAAAATAACCAATGTCGGCTGAGGCCTCTTGTGAAACAGCTGTTGCCAGTACGACTGTTTCACCATAAGTCGCCAATACAGACCCGTTGGCTTTGGTAGCCAGTTCTCCAGTCTCAAGAATGAGTTTCTTGCCTGCTAGTTCAAGTTCTTTTCTTATTGGTTTTTGCATCACGTAAAATTTAAAGAGGGTCAAGAGGAGTTAGAAATCGGATAGTGAGACTCAAAAAATTTGATTCGTACTATTCAACTTCCAACAACCCAGATCCTCGTTCTGTTTAAAACTTCAACTATTATTATAAGATATTTTCTACGAATTAGCAAGTGCCAAAACGCAAGGACATTTCTTTTTTACTTTGGTAATCCTAATTTGTCGATTATGTCCTTTAGACTTGCCAGAGGCAAGGCGCAAAGATATTTCCTTTACTTGGGTAGACCTAATTTATCTATAATATCTTTATATCTTTCAGGTGCCTTCCTCGTTAAGTAATGAAGAAGTCTTCTTCTTTTATTGATCATAGAAAGCAAACCTCTTCTTGAATGATTATCGTGAGAATGCGATTTAAGATGCCCTGCAACATTGCCAATGCGCTGAGTAAGTAGGGCAACTTGAACTTCAGGCGAACCCGTGTCGCCCTCATGCGTTTTAAATTTATCAATTACTTGTTTTTTTAAGGTGTTAGCCATTATGGAAAGTTAGTATATTAAAACTAGGACTCGCTGTCAAAAGACTTTGAACCTCTATAGATTTTGGGCGGTTTTAACCAGGCTTCTTGAGACTTCTCCTTAACTTCTACTTCTTCAATTTGAGTTTCTTGTCTATCAATCATGTCGGGAGGGGCAGGTTTTTTTGTTAACTCTTCTGACGGTGGACTGGTGACTTTTGTAATACTCGAACCAGCATGATATGTCTGCCCCTCTAGACTTGCGAAACTGGGTTGCTGAGTGGCACGCGCTGCTAAACTTGCCTTACCAGCCCCAAATTTAACCAACCAAAGAGCTGCTTCGAAGCTGGAAGGCCTTGAGTAGCTGGGGGAAAACATCTCTGTTGCGTGAGATATTCCAGAATATAAATTAAAGGCAATATCCTCATCAACAGGCAGCGCGAGATTCTGAATTAGTGTTGCAGTTATTTCGCTGATACTTGCGGCTTGGTGTTCATGGACATTGGCTTGAGCAAATTTCTGACTCATCTCATTTTTATTAATACTTATGGTCCAAGTGTCTGGGTTGATTATTTGTTCATGGGTAACTTCATTTCTCAATTCGTTTATTGAATTAAAACCAATCGCAAAAATTAAATCTGGTTTTGAAGCGGTTTCTTCGTATGAGATATCCTCTTTTGCAGTGCCTTTGGAACCTGGGAAAGAATGAATTACTATTCTTAGTCTATCTTCATCCAAAAAATAAGTTACTTTCTCGACATTTTTGACAGCATTATCAACGACTACAACTAAATTTTGCTTTCCTTCAGGCTTGCCTATTTTGTCGACCCCATAAAGCATTTTCGCATCTTCGACAGTGGGAGGGTTAGCTAGAATTGAAGCGTTTTTACCGAGTTTCTTTGTTGAAAGATAAAGAGCAAGTCCGGCCGCAAGGCCATCAAATCCGCTATTTTGGGAAACGGCAATTGTGATATTTTGGGCCTTAGTTAAATGTTCTAAAGTCTGGTTCTTTATATAATTGTCCATATTTTCGCTTCAAAAAATTATAAGAAGGTATCTACGGTTTGACTTCGAGTACTATTTTTGTACATTTCTCGCTGGGACTTTTACTGTCAAGTAAATTTTTAACCCAGAGATTCTATAATATCACCTACCTTGAAGTCAAGATTGGGTACTAAGCCTACACCACATTCTTGACCAGCCGTTACTGCTTCAATATCCTTTTTAAATTTTTTCAACGAGGAGATCTGCGCTTCAGTTTTCTGACCAGATGAACTTATTAAAAATACCAAGTCGCCTGTTTTAATTTTTCCCTGGGTTACTTTGACTCCCGCAATTTTCTTACCATCCACTTCGAAGACAGCCACAATTTTTGCCCTTCCTAGGATTTTCTGCTCATGTTTGGCCTGTTCATAAGTCTTGGCTATATCTTGCATGTCAGATATCAGCTCGTATATAACATCGTAGTTCTTGATTACGATATGTTCACGCTGCGCCTGGGACTGTATTTGATTTGAAGTTTTGACATTAAAAGCTAAAATCGGGGCTTGGGCGACTTTTGCAAAACTGATATCAGTTGGTTGAACTTCACCGACACCCGATGAGATAGCTAAAATTTTTTCAGGAAGATTTTCTTGAATTGCTTCTAGGGAACCTAAAACATCAGCCTTAATAATTACTTTAAATTTGTCCTTTATTTCTCTTAGTTTTGCGATAATATCAGCGTGAGTTACTGATTGTTGAGTTGTCACCTGTTTGGTGGAAACTTTGTCGTGAAGAATGCTTCCCACTTCCAATACTTTCTTAAAACCGAG
>MFBQ01000015.1 GCA_001776475.1 Candidatus Curtissbacteria bacterium RIFCSPLOWO2_01_FULL_41_18 | reverse complement strand
TTAACCGGATGTAAACTAATTCGCTGATACTTTAAGATAATTTGTCAATACTTATATTTTTAGAGAAATTCTTTGATGTTGCGATTATGTTCCTCAATTGTTCTGGCGTAGTGGATGTTGCCATTTGATTCATGAAGGTAATATAGATAATCTGTCTCTTTAGGGTTGGCGGCAGCACGAATGGACGATAAGCCGGGGCTGGCAATAGGTCCTTGCGGTAAACCGGGATAAAGATAGGTGTTGTATTTAGATTTGACCGATTTATAATCATCGGTAGTAACTTGCCCCCACCAAGTATTTTGGGCACTATTATAGCCCTTGGCATAAGAAACAGTGGCATCCACTTGAAGAGCGATACCCAAGTTCAGGCGATTTAACAAAATTCCGGCAATAAGAGGTTTTTCTTCATCGGTTTTGGCTTCTTTTTCAAGGAGTGATGCAAGAGTTATTACATCTTCTGCTGTTAAGTTTAACTTTTGAGCACTCTCAAGAATTGATTTGTCGACCTTTTGGCCAAAAGTTTCCCTGAGGCGATCAGCAACTTGCTGTGCAGTGGCATCTTTGGGTATTAAATAGGTATCGGGAAACATATAGCCTTCACGGGCTATCTTGATATATTCATTTTTGTCAAAGCGGTATAGATTATTTGAGCCGAACTTTAGCTTCTCCTCTATACGAGCTGCCTGTTCTTCAATGCGCATTCCCTCGGGCAAGGTGATCCAAATGTCGATGGCGCCATGGGTCAGTTCCCTGGCAATTTCGCGAGCACTCATAGCAGCAGACAGGCGAAAGTCTCCGGCTTGAACGTTTTTGGAAATTCCCATTTGGGCCACAAGCAGGCGAAAGGCAAAAGCATTCTTTATCAGATTTTCCTTCTTGAGATTCTGGGCAATAGTTACTAAGGGCTCGCTAGGAGTTACCACAAAGAGCTTTGCGGTGGCTTTAGAATTTGGAGCGACGGGTTCGAGTTCATAATTGTAGAATTTGTTTAAAATAACTGGGGTAATTATTACCAATATAAATAAAATGGCAAAAAAAGTGAAATTTTTAGACAATTTAGGCCTCCGAAAAATGCGCTCTTCGATACTTACCTCTTCTTTTGTCAAAAATAAAAATTCGGCCACAGGTGCAAATTACTTTCTGGGTATTATCTTCTCTTTCAATTTTTCTGGCCAGAGATAAATTTTTACCACAACCGACGCATTTACCCTGCAACAGAATCCAGGCTTGGACTGGGGCTAAAATTTTTTTAATCATTGGCTGTCTAGGTAGCTTTGCAAAATGATACTTGCTGCAATCTCGTGTTCTTTTTGGGCCCGTTTAATCTTCGGTACCTGCAGTTTTATCATTGTGGAAATCGCCTGTCTAGTGGTTAAAGTTTCGTCCCAGAAAGTGATTTCAAGATCGGGTTTTAGCCGTTTTAATCCTCTTGCAAAATTTTCAAATTGGCTCTTAATTTTACCCTCGACAAAACCGAGAATTACTTTGTCTGCGTGGACCCGGTCGCAGATTTGAGCAATTTTTGCTGCTGCATCACTGACGGACTTATGGGTAATGGTCGTATAAGATGATGCTAACACTCCTTCGGAAATTGCAACGCCTGTAGTTTTTTGCCCAAGATCAACGCCAAGAATCATTGCGGATATTGTTGATGTTGAAGAAATTTTTGTCAAATCAAAAATAAATCGAAAGCTGTCTTACCACCAATTACGATTTTATTATAATGATATATTGAAACCATATAAATCAAAAGCACATGGCTAGAATTGGGGTGGAGGGAAATAATTATCAAATTAAAGTTCTTGCTTAAGTTCTTCCCAATCAACAGTCTTTGCCCAATTGGACACGGGATTATCTAAAACTTTGTCTCTATCTTCAATCTTTCCACTGGCATGATCAACTGCTTCTCTTAAGATTAAAGGGTAATAACCTCTCCAGTTTAATTCTTGACCTGTTGATAATACGCAACAATCAGCTGTTAATCCAATTAAAACTGGCGTTGTTTTTTCTGGACTTCCCACGTTTTCTTCTAACCATTGGCCGAATCCGTTTGGGTCAGGATGAGGTAAACCTGGTTCTCTGTTCGCGTCACCTATATTATCTCTTGTCCAAATGGGAGAATTCATACATTTAATCCACTGGCTTTTTCTTATATCATCTGGCACTAGTGATTCATAACCCCACTCGCCAGGATGACAACCATCACCCCTGTCGCCAGGTCTTGGTTGACGATAATCAGAAATGATTTCATTGATCTTAATACCTTTTTCTCTCAAATAAGGAAACAGGACTTTCTTCATAAAATCGACTGCAGGTTTAGGTGTATACCACTGACCGCCTTCAGACGCAAAATCGTTTTGAATATCGACAGCTATAAAAGAATGTTTTCTTTCCATAATTTGTGTGGAATTATATCAAACTTGTTATTATTACCAACGCTTAATATTAGTTCCTGGTGGGACACAGGTCATAAGAGTTAAGTTTTTGCCAGTTTTTTGAAATCTTTGTCAAAACTTAAAACTTCGGCGTTTTGGCCTTCAGCTATTGCGAATAGCATGCAGTCAACGAGGTCGATATTGGAAACTTTATATAATCTTAGTGCTTTAATAACAATTTCCCGCTGATCGACCCCAAGGTATGTAATTAAGATTACTTTTATAAGTTGATCACATATTTCATTCTTAGGAATGCTATAAAATGAATGGAGTATATGGGCAGTTTCTATAATTATGAATAGTGGCAATCTAATCTGTAATTTCCCTTTTCTAGCTTCCTCAAAATATTTTTTGACAACCTTTAGTTGCTCCTTATTGTCTTCTAGTAAAAGTCTGACAATAACGTTCGTATCTAAAAAGTATAGTTGTGACACTCTGTCGCTATTTTAAAGTTCGTTTCCTTGGTTTTATGACAAGTAGTTTGGCGCTTGAGTTTTTAAGAAAACGCTTGTATCTTTCGACAGCTGCTTCTTGTGCAGCTTTTTTCTCTAGAGCAATAATTTTGTCAATTGGCATGTTCTTCTTTGCGTATTTATGAAGCGTTCCGGCCAGCGACATTATGTCGACAACTGGTTCAATAATAGCCTTATTATCTTCAACTCTGACTGTAGCTATTTTGCTTTTGTCCAGATTAAGTTGTCTGCGAACCTTGACAGGAATAGTAATTTGGCCTTGACTGGTAATTGTAACTGTATACATAGTTACATTAAATTTAACATTCTACATTAAATTTGTCAATTTACATTAAATTTTGGGATTTGCATTAAATTAAGCTGGTGATAACAACGAGCCGCTTGGTACTAGTACCGGGTGGGACACAGGTCATAAGAGTTAAGTTTTTGCCTTGAGATGATAATGGTTGGAGAACAGAAGTGTCCTGGGGGTCAACCACTTTAGAGTACTGGACAACGTATTTGAATCTTTGATCCCCTATCTGGGCGTAAACTTCATCCCCTACTTCAAGACTATCCAGTTTTGTAAAGATAGCGTTGTAATCGTTAGGGTCATTAAATTGAGGTAAAACTGAGTGGCCGGTGATAAATGCATTCCCGATTTCACCGGGCAGGGCACTCCCGGGGAAATGTGACAAATTATTTTTGAAATTAAGGTTGTCAACTTTGGCGGTAGCATTTTCTATTTTTAACTTAGGGATGGTCACATAAAACTCTTTGGGGCGATTGCCTTGAGGTTTGTAGGTGGTAGTAAAGTAAGAGAAACCGTCAGGGTCTTTGACTACTTGAACGTTTGCTTGCGAGATTTGACTGGCTGAAAGCACCTCTTTTTGTGGAATGGGAAAATCTTGAACTTTAGCCGTTAACCTTCTTGCTGTTGTCAGCTGCCAAAGAAAATACGGCCAAACAGCAAAAATTATAGATAACAAACCGACCAGAGAAATTAATAAATAGAAATATCGATCTTTCTTCCTGGTCTTTTTATTTGCGAGTTTTGGCGGGTCTTTAATATATATTGCCAGGGTCATTTGGCTACTTCAAACGTAAACTTTATTTTGGCTTTATCTTTCGGGAGTGAGCTAAAGAGAAAAGTATTGGGTGAAAGTTTAATGTCAACATCTAAAACTTCCGGGATTTCTTTGATGATTGCCCTTACCTCTTTTTGACTTTTGGCGGCTATTTTCGCTTTTAGCTGGTCCTCGTCAAACTTTGGAGTTAGATTGGCGCGAAATTTGCCAAAAAGAGAAAGGCCATTTTTAGTACCTTTGGCACTGATTGTTAAAATTTCAATGTTTTGGGGTTTTGATTCAAGATTTTCTGGGGCGTCTTTTGCCGCAAGCTGTGAGAGTGATTCTTTGAGCGTATTTTCGTCATATGCAATGGTTGATGCTGTAACTTCCATATCCAAATTGACTAGTGATGCTTCTTCGTCAACATTTTTATCAAATTGTTTTTTGGTTACTTGAATAGTGATAGCATCGTCTGCAATTTTCTTACCTGCGACTTTTGATTTTAAGTCGTCTTTGGCTTTTGAGGATAATGATTCAAGCAGAGCTTTGGATAACTTGTCCATATCGTCCTGGGATACTACTGAAATCTGTTTTTCGTCACCACCGGAAAAGGCTGATTCGTTGACGGCATCGTAAAAAGTGCTGTCAAAACCAACAATGTTAAAGTTGGTGTTTGCACCAAGATTATATTTTGTGCCGACATCTTCGGCTGTAACGTCAACTTGACTGACCGCCGGGCTGGCACTTCTTGACGCAATGTTAACATCGCTATCCAGAGTAAATTTCAAGCCGTCCCCGGTAAGAATTTCTGTTCCCGAGTTGAAAGTTTTGGGGTCTTTTGTCCAGTTCCTGACATTAACTTGACCCTTTGTCTTGTTCCCGACTTTTTTGGTTCCTGTCGTTACGGCTTTTTGGTTGCCTGATGATCGAGCGTCAATTTCATCTCCAGAAAGTTGTTGTTTGGAAACGTCAGTAATGCCGTTTGTAGAAACGCTGGCATTAAAGGCCGATTCTTGGGGTTTAGCATTGACTTCAATAATAACTTCCGCTTTGGTTACAATTCTTCCCAATACAGAAGCACCCACTAAAATTAAAACTATTAATAAAATCAGGGCAACGAGAATTTTTTTAAGCGAGGATTTCTCTTTTATTATCTCAATAAATCTGGGAAGCCAACCTACAGTAGCAAATTGTTCTGCAAGACTTTCCTTTTTGGAAGCTTGTTCTTCTTGGGGACTTTTTTCAAACTCTACGGCATAATCCTCTTGTTTTGAGGATATTGACGGATAGACTTCAGGCTTGCCAGCTGCCAAATTTTCTGGTTTTTCTGGAACTTCTTCTTTTTGTAATATATCCTCTCCCTCAATAAAACCAAAATTGTCGGCTTTTGATTGGTCTTTTTGCGATTCCCCGTTTTTAAGATCAATACTTGGAGCACTCAATAAACTGCTTGAAACTGGATCGTGACCCAAAATATCTGCTGCTTGGGCATATGCGACAGCCTTGGAAAGTTCCAAATCATTGATAAAGCTGATTCTGGGTTCCTGGGTAAAAAGATCTTGCCAAGTAGCATTTTGAATTTCGTGAGCCATCTGAGTATCTTGGGAGATTCCATAAATAATAATTCTTGACGGTAAAGACTCTTCCGTTTTTAGTTGTTTTATTAAATCCTTAATTTTCTCAAGATTAGGGTGCGAGTCAAAAGTTTTTGTATCTGCGATTTTATTGTTCTTAATTTCGCAAACTTCACAAAATTCTCCGGGTATCCCAATTAAAACAGCATGTGGAGTAATAGATTCTTCAATTTTTAAAAAATGATTAATGGCTGCAGGCAAAGGTACAAACGCCTGGGCTTTGAGTTCTAAGTCTTCTGATAATTTTTTAAGTAAACTTGCGGTTTCCTTGGAGATTTTCCCATCCTCAAACCAATTACTGGACAGACCGTAAACAACGTCTTGAACATCCGTCTTGGCCTGCTCTGCAGATGAGTCAATAACAATTGCCGCTTGATGCACCAGATTTTCAACGTTGGCAAATGTTTTGTGGGCAAAACCGAGAATTTGTATATTCTCTCCCTCAAAAGACCAAATGGTGGCAAGAACTTTATCTTTTGTCAAAGTCAGTGAAAGATAGTTTGATACTTTGGGTAAACTTCTATTAAAGAAATTGCCAAGTAAATTAAAAGATGCCATTTTCCAGGTATTTATCATTATATCAGCCCTGAGTATAAAATCGGATGATCTAGGAACAAAATTACAATCTGCCAATTTTGCGACCAATACTCTGACCCTGCTATGGACTTGGGCTTGGGGTTACAGGAGGTGGAGCCGATGGTGTTGCTTGGGAAAGATTGCCGAAACCTGCATCAGTTCTGGCGGGTGAGGGTGAGGGCTCTTCTTGGATAACTTGATCCTGATCTGTTTTAACAGGTTCTTTTTTCTGTTTGCCTAAGACAAAGAACCAGACAAGAGCAACAATTATACCAATTAATACCAAAACTGCAACAATGATAGCGATTATTTTCAGTTTTTGAATTTTTGATCTACTCTCGGGCGGAGGTGCGGCCGTTTCTTGGGTTGGCTGTGGCGACAGGGGTGGTGCAAATGGGGTAGGATCCGGTTGGCTAACTGGTGCCTGAGGTGGAACATTTTGGTCAAGCTGAGAATTACCTGCAAGATCTAATCCGGCAACAGGCTGTAGGACTGGTAAAGATTCAGAGGTCGGTGTTTGACTTTCTTGGATATTTGGGCCTTGGGGTGGTGACTGGGGTTGACTGGCAAATGAAGGGTTCTGGGCAACTTTGGGCGGTGATGAAGTAGCGGTTGTGTCTTCTCCGGCTACAACAAATTGGCCTGGCTGAATTGAGTTGTCTTGAGAATCTTTACTTTGTAGATCATCTGGGGTTGATTGGTTTTGTCCACCTTCAGAAGGATCTGTCGATTGTGGGTTTTGCGTATCGTGTGGGGCAGTCGGATCCATAAATTAGGTTCGTAGGCTATTGGGTACGTGAGTTGTTAGGTGTAACCTAAAAGCCTAATGTCCCAATGACCAAATTACCCACTAATTGTAGCATAAATGCGACGGATACCAGAACCAGCTGATTCTTCCTTAATGATATTAAATGATTTAAGTTCGGAAGTGGACGTGGCATGCGGTCCGCCGCAAAATTCCTTGGAAAAAGCGCTCTTCATATCTTCAGTCCCTGCTATATAATATATGTTGACTAAATCACCGTATTTCTCATCGAATAAGCCAATTGCTCCGAGCCTGTCAGCTTCTTCCCTCGGCATTGTTTTTTTATAAACGGTGAGGTTTTCTTTTATTTTTTGATTGACTGACTCTTCTACTTTTTTGATCTGATCATCGCTTAGTTTCTCATTATGGCTGAAATCAAAACGCAGCCTTTCTTCGGTAATGTGAGAACCTGTTTGATGAACATGGTGCCCCAAAATATCGCGAAGGGCCTGATGTAAAAGGTGAGTGGCTGTGTGGAGTTTGGCAGCTTGCTCTGTTTGAACTACAAGACCCCCTTTTGTTTTTTGAGAAGCTTTTCTAGAGGATTCTTGGTGTTTTTTGAAAAGCTCTAGGGCTCCCCCCCTGTCAATTTTTCCCCCCACTTCTCTTGCTAGCTCAGCTGTTATTTCAATTGGTAAGCCATAATTCTGATAAAGATCAAAGACTATTTTGGCATCAAAAGTTCTCTTTACAGATTCTCCCACACCCCACAATGACCTTCCTGGAATAAAAACTGGCCCGCCTGATGTCTCAACTATTTTTCTCCATATTTTCATTGCTGCTCCAACTGCTACTTCAGCTTTTCTTGTTTCTTCATCAATAATATTGGAAATATTAGTAACTGAAAAATTATAAGAGCCCTTGTATACTCCCTCTACTACTGACACTACTTTCCCTAATTTTGATTTTTTTTCTCCCCAAAGCTCTTTTTGCAATACGGCCCTTCTGATTAATCTTCGCAATACATATTGCCTCTCCTTGTTCCCTGGTTTTAATCCATCATTTATTAAAAAAACTGCTGCTCTCAGGTGATCAGCTGTTATCCTAAAAGCCTTATCGACTCTTTCTTCTCTTCCATATTTAAATTTAACGAAAACTTCTTTTTCTAAGAACTTAATAAGCGGCAAGAAAACATCTGTTTCATAAACCGATGGCGCATTTTGTAATACCATGAGCATACGTTCCATCCCCATTCCCGTATCAACGTTTTTTTGTTTGAGTGGAACATAATAATAATTAACTGATGATGCATTTGAATCATTTTTCATTTTTAATTTTTCATTTTTAATTTTTCTATCGTACTGCATAAAAACATCGTTCCAGATTTCCACAAAACGATTAGAATCAGACGACGGGTCGATTGGGCCTGCGGCTTTAGGATCCATGTCATAAAACATCTCAGTGTCCGGTCCGCAAGGGCCAGTTTCTCCGACCGGTCCCCACCAGTTATCTTTCTTTGGGTATTTAAAGATGCGGTCTTTGGGCATTCCAAGTTTGACCCAGATATTGAACGATTCTTCATCAAATGGAGCATCCTTGTCACCTGCAAAGACTGAGACGTAGATACGTTTTGGATCAAGTTTCAATTCGTTGACCAAAAACTCGTAAGACCAGGTTATTGTTTCTTTTTTCCAATACCCGCCAAGGCCTACGCCGTCAGGCGAGGCAGGGTCGCCAAGTGACCAATTGCCGAGCATTTCAAAAAAAGTGTTGTGGACAGCATCACCCACTTGATCGATATCATCTGTCCGTAAACATCTTTGGATATTGGTAAGGCGCTGGCCTTCCAGGTGAGGTGCGCCCAAAAGATATGGCACAAGCGGGTGCATGCCAGCGGTGGTAAAAAGCACGCGCTGAGTTCCAGAAAGCTCGACTAACTCATCCGGAACAAGAGAAGCCGAGGAAATTATCTTGTGCCCTCTACTTTCAAAAAACTTCAGATATTTTTGCCGAAGCTCAACAGAATTCATTTGAGATAATTATATCAAGAAGATTTAAAATAGCGGTCTACTGATTATCCAATTCCGATTCTAGTTCAGTTGTGGGTTTGTATGTCTGCTCTTGCAACATTCCGTTAATTCTTTTTCTTCGCCTTGCTAATATTCCAATTGTGTCTCCAATCGCCCTCAGTTCATAGGCCACATCAATTTCATCCCGGTCTATTGCCATTGACAATGCCGTATCTAGTATTCTCTCAGATAATTCTTTGTTGCTGAGTTTACCACCTGCCGCAGTACAATAGTTTAAAGCATCGATAACTTTAGTGGCTAATGCACGGGCTTCTTCCGGGGAGCGATCTTCTGTCGAAATTTGCATTTCATCAATCATCGATTCAATAATCCTGCTGGCATTTTTGGGTACATTCTCCAAACTAAGCCTTTGATTTTCAGGCGATTCGCCAGGGCTTGGACCACGTCTTGATTCAGGTATGTCATTCATAATTTCATATAAACACACACACACAAATTTCAAGAAATTCAGAATTATGTGGGTCTAGCTTTCCTGTCGCGCATGGCGACAGTGGTAGAAAAAGTGGCAGGATTTTGTTCGGTTTAATACCATATTGACAAATTTAGTAGTGTTTAGTATAAAATAGTCATGGATACGAGTGCGAAGGTTTATACGCCAGAACAAGTAGCTTCTATGCTGCAGCTTTCCAAAAACACTGTTTATGGCTTGATAAGCCGCGGCGAGATTATCGCCAAACGCATTGGCAAGGTCTACAGAATCCCGGCTAAATCTCTTTCATTTGTTTTTGAGGGCTTAGACTATGATCTTTACCTTGCAGAACAGGAAGATCTCAAAAATCTACCTAAAATAAAAAAATCTCTTTCTAAGACCCGTTCCAAACTGTGGCTCAAAAAATCAAGGTCTTCGTAGATTCAGACGTTATAATTTCATCTCAAATATCAAACCTTGGGGCAGCTTATTTTCTTCTTAATAAAACTGATTTAAAACTTTATATGTCTAATTTGTCACTCATCGAACTTATGGATGTTACCAAAAAGCTTAAGATCGAAACTAGTAGATTGGTCTCTTTTGTTAAAAAAAGATTTAATCAAGTCAATCTCGAGGAAGATTTCAAGGAACTGAAAAGGCAATTTAATGACTATACAAATGATCCTGAGGATATTCACGTAGTGGCTGGCGCTGCCCTTGCAGGTGTTGACTTTTTATTAACATATAATATGAAAGATTATAAGATTGATAAAATAAAAAAAGACTTAAATTTGATCTGCCTTGCGCCAGCCCAACTATTACAGTATTTGAGAAGCTTGTAAATTTAATCTGGAGTTAACTCTCCTGGTGCTTTCGACGGTGGAAGAAAAAGCGGCGGCCTTTTTTTTGAATGTCCGCAACCTGTTTAGGAACATCCTCTACTTTTTCTTGAACTTCTTGCCTAAGACTTTCAACCTCTTTAGCAATAACTTTTTCGCCTTCTCCTATCTTTTTGCCAACTTCGTCCTTGCCGGCTTCAATTAACTCTTGGGCTTTATCCTTGCCCTCTTCCAGCCCTTCTGATAGTGTCTCCAGAAGTTTGGTGCCTTCTTTTAATAGCTCTTCCTTAAGTTTCTGGCCCTTTTTGGTGGTAAAAAGATAAGTAAGAGCGGCTCCTACAAGAACTCCAATGATAAAAGAGTTGTTATTTTTCTGGTCGTTCATGCCTTTGTTCCAGCCTTTTAATGATATGGGCGATACCTGCACCTGCAGTTAGCGCGCTGACGATATGGGTGACGGATTCAATCGGTTTTTTAACTTCCACAACAAGGTCGTCCGTGTTATCAAAGAGTTTGTTCATTCGCCTTAATGTTGTGCGAAAGTCGCGGAGTGTAAAAAACGCTTGGAATCCTAAGACTACAAGAAAGACTGTCAAAACAAT
>MFBQ01000014.1 GCA_001776475.1 Candidatus Curtissbacteria bacterium RIFCSPLOWO2_01_FULL_41_18 | reverse complement strand
GCAGCAAGAAGTCGATTGAGATTTTTATGTGGATAGGCATTACCAACGTAAAGCAAAGTCGGTAGACGGTGAACAGTAGACGGTAAGCGGTTTTTGAAATATTCTTCCTCCGCTGCTTCATAGGTAACGATTATTCTTGAAGGATTTACTTTGAAAACTTTAACTATCTGGTCCTTAACATAATTTGAAGGCACTATAATTTTTAAAGCCCTTTTGACGGCAGCCCCTATTGTAAATTTATAAACAAGTCTTTTTATTTTAAAAAGTGTTAAGTTTTTGGTCGTTGTTGCTTCTTGAGAAAATTGATGATGAATAAGATCATGAATCGTGACAACAAAATTACCCGTATAAGCCAACGGTACGTTAAAGTGAGGCACATGCAAAAGATCAAGGTTTTGCCTTGAGTAAATTTTGGGCATTTTAAGCTGTTCTTCCAGTGAATACCAAGAGACATCGGCCAAGATTTTCGAGAAGTTTTTATTTCCCAGCTTTAGGTAGTCCCAATTGTTTTTTCTTAAAAAAATCGCATATTGATTTTTTTTGTCAATGTTTACCAGATTTTGGATAAGCTTTTCGGTGTATTTGCCAAGGCCGGTTCCTGCTGGTCCAATAAATCTGGCATCAATACCTATTTTCATTTTCCAAGTTTTACGCTTTCAAAAGACGAATTTCGCCTAAAATTTTGACTGCCCAAATCACCAAGAAATTGATAAAAAATGGATATTTTTTAAGATAATGTTTTTTATAAAAAAGTTCCATGGCACGTACAGATTCTGCAATAGCCCTCTTTTTAGACTCAACAGTGGCTTTGGAGAGATGTTTTGATGCTTTCTTTATACCAGAGGCGGCACCTTTGTAATGGATAATTTTTGTTTTGGGTGTATACATTATTTTGTAACCGGCTTCCTTGAATCTGAAGCAGAGATCAATATCTTCACCGTAGAAGAAAAAATCTTCATCAAAAAACCCAACTTTATCAAGCGCAACTTTTGCAATCATCATAAACGCACCTGCACATGAATCGATTTGATGATCTTTGGTGTCCGGTAAATAACCCATATAATACTGATCAAAAAATTTTGACCTTTTGAATAATTTGGCAAGACCGCTAAAATGACAAAACGCTCGCCAAGGAGTTGGAAAGCGGCGGCGGCAATCACGGTCAAGTAAACCGTTTGCCAGCTCGACGCGGCAGGTGGCTATAGCCGTGTCTTGGTGTTCGTGCATAAACTTGATCATGGAAGTTAAAGTATCAGGCATCACCTTAGTATCCGGATTAAGAATTAGAATGTAGCGTCCTTTGGCCTTTTTGAGAGCCTGATTGTTGGCTTTAGCAAAACCCACATTTTGATGATTTCTTACAAGATGAATCCAAGGATAATTTTTTCCAATAAACCCAGGCGTACCGTCATGAGAATTATTATCCACTACGAAAATTTCAGTTTTAAGACCTTGTCTGTCGGCAGGCAGGGAAGTTGATGCCACTTTAACAGAGTTAAGGCAATCGGCAACCAGTTCCTTTGTATTAAACGAAACGATAATTATTGAAAGATCCACTAGCGACTTCCTACCTTTTTATAAATTCGGTCAAGGCTTTCTGATATTTTCTTCCAGTTATAATCTCTAGCGACAAGCAGGTAAGCAGCTTCCGCTAATTTTTTACCTAGAGAGGCGTTTTTTAAAATTTTAACGGTTTCTTGAGCAAGAGTACTCGCTTCTTCGGCTATTAAAGCCTGGTGGCCATTTTTTATGTTTATACCTTCAATGGCAAGCTCAGTAGCCACAATTGGCGTTTTGGTAGCCATTGCTTCTAAAATTTTATATTTAGTGCCACGACCATTTCTGATTGGGGCCAAAATAACATTGCTTTTTCCGTAAGCTGTCCTAATATCCTTGACGTGTCCATCGACTTGAATATCGTTTGATACAAATCTACTAATGTCAGCTGGAGGATTTCTGCCAACAATCCAAAGCTTTGCATTTTTAATTTTTTCGGAGATTTTCGGCCAAATTTCTTGAACCAAAAACTTGGTGGCATCACGGTTAGGGAGCCATTTGAAATTGCCAACGAAAAGAACAGTCGGCTGTGCAAAATTTTGTCTTTTAGTCTTCGCAAAATATTCTATATCCACACCATTGGCGACAACATCGACCGTCAAGCTTTGGTCAAAATTTCGAATAAACTTCTGGTCATCAGCAGACATTGCTGCAAGCCTTTTGGCTTTTCGCCAGTAGTGCCTCTCCCACCATTTAATTTTAGCAACGTCCAGAAAGAGAAATGGTTTTATTGGCAATGCGAAAGGCGGCAGGCTCTCAACAAATCTTTGGTAAACAAGATATTCGATAACTTGTTCAACTAAAAAAATAGGCACATTGGTTTTAGGTATATTGGGCATAACATAAAAAGTTTCTGCGTGAATCAGGTCATATTGTTCTTTTTCGAGCTCACTTTTGATCTGACTTTTGACAAATGGGTCAAAGTAAATACTGACCAAAAAAGGGAAAGGGGTGATTGCAGAAAGCAAAATATTAACAGGAGACCAAGCTTTTCTTCTTTTAAAAATTATTACTTTCTGGCAAAAAGGTTTGAGCTCGTTTAAATATTTTGTTTCTTTTTTATCTCTGACGAACGAAGCTAGAGTTATCTTGTGTTTTTGCGACAAGTTCTTGAGAAGATTGTAAGTACGAATTTGGCCTCCAGAAACCAGAGGATATGGAAAGTAAGGCGTGATCATTAAAATTTTCATAAATTATTTGCCAATGCATTCTTTAAACATTTCGATGATAACGTAAGAATTGGTTTTGGCTATTACTTTGCAATTTTTTACAAGGCTTTGGATTCCGCTATCTGCCACATCAACCGAAACCAGGTATTTTGTCCCCTGATCAATAAATTTTTCAAGAGGTCTATCTGTTATCGGGTAACCATATCTGTTAGTTTGATAAAGAAATGCAGCATCACCGTTGTAAGGAGCAATGACTGTAGCATCTTTGGGTAACAGCTTGTCAACGGCTTGACCCGCTTCGATAATTTGGGGTTTATTAATCCAGTAATATCCTCTCACTTCATAAAAACCGAAGGCATAAGTCAAAACTACTAAAATAATTGCAAGTATTTTTGCCACATTTTTGTTGATAAAAAGGTTTTTGGGGTCAAATAGAGTTAATATCCCTTTGGCCATAAAAATTGCCAGGATTGGCACCGCTGGGACCTGATAGTAATCATGACGGATGTTGCCTGAGGCGAAAACTACAAAATAAATTATGAGGGAAAAAAGACACGATAAGTAAAAAAGGTTCTCTTTTTTGGCACGCTTGGCTACAAGACCAATAATAAATAAGGCGAAACCAGCCGCCGTTAAGATTAACTTACCCATTCTTTCGGCAATTAGCCATCTGAAAAATGCTCCCTTGAAGCGGATGTTGCCTTCATTTAACAGAAAGTGCCAGTTGGGAATACCTTCAGGAAATCGGATCATCCAAATTCGCCAGGCGAAAAACGGGATGAATGATAGAAACGCAAAGAGCCAGAGCTGGGGTTTTTTAATGAAATTGAGTCCGTATTTTTGATATGACAGATAGACGAGGGGTAAAGTAAAAAAGATGGCAATTGGCCATGTCAAAATTGCAAGGTTAGCAAAAATTACTGAAAGTAGAAATGGCAGCCAATTGTTCTCGTTATCTTGCCATTTGACAAATGAGAGATAAAGACCAAGTAATCCAAAAACCATGAGGGGTCCCGGTAAAACAGTTGAGGAATAAAAGACATTATATGGTAGAGTTGCAAAGAAAAAGGCCGCTAAAGTGGCAGTCAGTGGCCCCGAAAAATGTCTGACGAGAAAATATAATGCGACGGTGGATGCCAGAGTTATGAATACGGTCACAAGTCTGGCTGCAGTATTACTTACGCCAGTTTGCGACCAGACAACTGCGATAATTGAGTTATAAATTGGAAACTCGACAAACCGGTACCTTTCTGGATTATCCAAACCATTGGCTTGCGAGGACATATCATCGTATTTGGGAATGAAAGGATTGTAACCCTCTTCAATAAAATTTCTGGCAACTGCTGCAGTATCTGCCTGGCGCCAAGAATGCCAATCGCCGATAGGTCTTGAGATTTTGTAAAGTCTTAAGGCAAAAGCTAAGAGAACGATTGCGCAAAGTACAACAATTTCTTTCTTCTTCACGTTTTTGCTTTTTTAGTGGACAATTTAATGGTGGCCAACAAAATTGCTGCCATGATCCAGAAAGTGTAGGCAACTTTTGAGGCCTCAAAAACGTCAATATAAATGGCATTAACCAAAAGGCCAACAGTAGCACCAAGAAGTGCTGCCACGACAGTTGCATAAAAGATATCATTGATTTTGCCAAAGTTGGAAATTGCGTGCCAACAGATAACAGCAATGATTACGTAGAAGGTTAGGAACCCTAAAAGACCGGTCTCGCCAAGTGCTCTTAAGAAATCGTTGTCCGTTGACTCGGCTTCCGTAAAATCTTGAATGTTTGCTTTAGTGAGAGTCGAGTAGCCAGAACCCAGTAGTGGATTTCTTGCAAAACCTTCTATGGCTTTGGGCCAAGTGTAATCAAGACGAATACCGGTTGAGAGGTCGTACTGAACCGAGTTTTGAGAATAAACCCTGGGTCTTGCTGCCAGCGTTGAAGGGACCCCTTGGGCGGTTGATCCGAATTCGGGTATATTTTCGTAGACGTCTGCTGGTTTGGCAGTTTGGATGGGACCTGTTGGTTTCTGGGTGGAAGGAGGGATATCGGATTTTGTACCGATACCAAGATAAGCTGTATTGGTGCCTTTAGGTGGCTCTTTTTTGAGAGGAGTTAAAACTGCAATCCTAAGACTGTCAATTTTTAAAACACGACTAAATCTTTCGGAAAGATCGCCGAAAGAAATCATAATGGAAAGAGAAATAGCCATTACTACAAACCATCTAGAAAACGCCCATAACCAACCTTTTTTTTGGGCCAGCAGAAAAAAAACGGTGGTTATTGAAACAAGATAAGCTAGAAACGAAGTTCTAGAAACCGTCAGAATCAAAAGCCAGAATCCGGCAAGAGAAATCAGCGCAAATAGCAGCTTATGGGTTAATTTCTTAACAACCAGCGCAATTGGAATAAAAAGCGTCAAAATAATCATTAAGTAGGCTGCCAAATCATAATGACCACCAAAGGTTGAAAGGACTCTGGCATGTTCTGTTAAATAAAGCTTAATCCCCTTAGAAAACTCTCTATTCATGGTGGAATAAGCTGGCCAATAAAGATACTTTTGGCCGAAACCGTATATGGAGACGCCCAAAAGTACAATAGCGGCAACATAAACGTATTTTTTAATCTGTGCGAGGGATTTTATTGAGGAGAAAAAAACGAAGAAAACCGAAAAGTATTCAATTCGCCTGGCAAAGTGTAAAAACATCTTACCAACATGCAGTGGCTCCGGCGGAACCGTTTTTGTAATAAAAATTGCAGAGAGTGAGGAGATAAATCCGACTGCAATATAGACTAGCATAGGAATAAAAAGCGGATTGCCGGAAAGTGTTACTTTTCCTCTTAAGAGCCAGATGAACCAAATTAAAAAGGCAAAACCAATAAGCAGATCATCAAGCCTGAGGCGCACGATGTACCCCGGCAGGATATCCGCAAGAGGAATCTTTGGGTAAAGTGGGATAAAAATTAAAAGGACAAAAGATAAATATTCTAAGATGTGTTCGTCCAGGGCAGTTCTAAACCGACTTAAAAGCTTGGACATAGGTTCTTACTAACTCCTTTCTGCCTAAAATAGAAAAAACTGCAATTCTTAGCAATGCTCCTATTTTAAGGAAGAATCTGGCCATTTGCAAAGAAAATCTACCTTTGTGTTTCTGGTAAAAATAGATCACCGCTTTGTACTCGCCGATGAAAGCTGAGGTTGGAATTTGGTTACTTGACCCCCTACCAATGTGGATTATTTTAGTTGCAGGAGTGAAGTAAATTTCAAATCCTGCCTTTTTGATTCGATAGCACCATTCGACTTCCTCACCATACATAAAGATTTTTTCATCAAGTCCCCCTACTTTATTAATTACAACCGTTGGCACCAAGATTGCCGCAGCGGTGACCCAATCGACATTCTGGTCCTTGTTATAGAAGCTATCATGATCAACATGGTAAGGTCGCAGAAATTGACCGCCGGGCAAATCGTCAATAAATGTCATCCACCAGAATACTTGAGGCAAGTGCGGGAAGAATCCGGCTGACTGCTGGATTGTTCTGTCTTGGCTTAAAAGCTGAGGTGCTAAAACGCCTAAACTTTGTAAGGTTTTGGCTTTTTTTATGAGTTTTGAAAATGAGTTTTCGATTAAGTATGTGTCGGAGTTCAAAAGCAGAATGTACTTGCCTTTGGCGATCTTTATCCCCTGATTATTGGCCTTAGTAAAGCCTAAATTGTCTCTATTGGGTATTAATTTTACTTGAGGAAATTTTTGTCTCACCATATCCGCACTTTTATCCTGTGATCCGTTATCAACTACAATCACCTCAAAACTGACGTCTTTTGTAAATCTGTAGACGGACGAAAGACAATCCTCAAGAAGTTTGTTCGTGTTCCAGCTAACAATGATAACCGACAAATCAATTTTCATGCTGTAAATTATTTTTGATGTATTGATAAGAAGTGGCTAAGAAAACACCAATTAAAACAAACATACTGCCAAAGGCAAAACTTAAGGTCAATCTTTCATCAAACAAAATTACCCCTGCTAAACTAGCAAAAAGGGTAACAGGATAAAGAACAAGTGAGGAAATAAATGCCGATGTATTTTTGATAAGCCATTGATAGAGGAAGAAAAATAAAATGGAGGATAAAGTTACGACTCCAAGAAACCCAAAAATAGCAAGTGCAGGTGCACTAGAGATTTTAATTGCTCCATTTTTTAATTCAAAAGGAAGAATAAGAAAAGTGATCATGGCAGTAATTGCGAAATTAAAAAACGTGATTAGTTGAGGTTTATAGAGGTTGCTAATTTTGCGTGAGATAACTGTATACAGTGACCAACATAATAAGCCAGCAACAACAAGCAAATTGCCCACAGGTGTGCCGAATGAAAGGGTATCTTGCGATCTGACTGAGCCATAGGTAAGAATCGCAAATCCTAAAATTGTGATAACTAATCCGTAAATCTGCTCTTTAGCAAGTTTTTCATTTAGAAAAAAGTAGGCGATTATTGCAACAATTAAAGCTGTAGGTAGGTAGATAATTTGACCCATGATAACGCTGGTCTTCTGGATACCGAGTGCGAAAAACAACCAGTTCCCGGCAAATAAAGCATTAGCGAAGATTAAATACTGGATTTGCTTCGGCTTAATTTTGATAAGTTCGCGATAAATAAAAGGCAATATTATCAGAGCAGAGAAAAAGGCTCTCAAGGCAACAAAGATTACAGTGGGAAAGTAGTTTAACGTAAATTTTATTAACGGGCTACCGGCCCCTCCAATTATTGATGTGAACAAAAAAACCAGTAAACTCATTGAAAGAGTCTGACGCGGCCGAGTTTGTAGTGGGGATTTTTGTTTTGGCGTTCACCTATCTTTTGGGCAGGTACCCCACCGACTATTTCAAATGGCGCCACGTCTTTGGTAACAACCGCTCCTGCACCGATAACTACCCCTTTGCCAATTTTAACTCCCGGCAAAATTATCGCCCTTGGTCCGATGAAAACATAATCCCCTATCTCCACTGGTTGCTCAATCGGATCAAAGCCCTCCGAATTAACATCATGTTCGGAATTGTAGATTAAGACTTGGGAAGCAATATCAACATGACTGCCGATTTTAAGAGGTGTTCGTCCGTCCATGAAGCAATGATCGCCGATTATTGTACCATCGCCAATTGACACTCCAGGCGGATAATAAAATCTAGCTCCCATGTGAATATAAGAATTCTTGCCAATTTTTACTCCCGCAACACGATAAAATAAATTACGGATTGAATGTAATGGAACTGTGCAAGAAACAAAGTGCAAAATCAAGAGTTCTAAGTCTAAAATGGTATTGTACGCGCGATTAATGGCTTTTTGTGTAACTTCTTTTGAAGATAGTTCTCTTCCCATTCTATCTTTCATGTACTCATTATACTATCGGTTTTGACATCCGGGCAACTTTTTCAAGAATAGCTAAAGTTTGTCGCGCACATCCTTGCCATGAAAAGCGCTTGATGTTAACAAAGCCGGCTTTGGCAAGGTCGGACCTCGTTTGGGAGTCAGTCAACACTTTGATAATTCCTTGAGCGATCGAGTCGACGCTTTCCGGGTCAACCAAAATGCCGCTATCCCCTACTATTTCTGGCAAAGATGATGTGTTGGAAACAACTACGGGCACGCCGCAGGCTTGAGTTTCTATCACCGGAATACCAAAGCCTTCCCAGAGAGAAGGTAAAACATAGACTTTTGCACCGGCAATTAGTGCCGGTAGATCCCCCTCCGCGACGTAGTCGGTAAAGATAATTTCCTTATCTAACCCTAATTCCTTGACTTTGGCAAATATAGAGTCGTAAAGCCAGCCCTTGCGACCAGCAATAACTAATTTTAGGTCGTTAGGATAGTGGGATTGTGGGTCAGTGGGTCTACTTTTTAACTTCCTACCATCCCACTTACCTATTTTCCTACAAACCTGATAAAAGGCTTCAATCAATCTTTCAATATTCTTGCGGGGTTGGAGGGTACCGACAAAAATAAGGTAATTGCCTCTAATCTTATATTTTTTCTTGATTGTCTCTATCTTGCCTTTTGGTTGAAGTTTAAACCTTTTTTGGTCAAATCCAGGATAAGTAACCGTGATTTTGGCAGGATTTACATTGTAGTTTTTGATAATATCCTGCTTTGATGACTTAGAGATAGTAAAAATATGCTTTGAGGTCTGGATTGAATATTTTGACCAGTTAGTTAACTGATAAAGATCGGATTTTTTAAAAAGCTCGGGATAGCGCAGGTAGGAAAGGTCAAATATTGTAACCGCGTAGGGAACTTTGGAAAAGTGAGGGCTATAGTGACCAAGGGTAAAAAAAATGTCGATTTTTGGGCCAAATGCCAACTTTATCGGTAGAGCAAATCGGGTCCAAAGTTTTTTGGGGCCAAAAACCAAATATTTAAAATTGGCTGTTTCTTTGGGTAAATCTGGGAGTGGTTTGTCTTTAAGGTAGATTAAGAATTTGTGATTTTTTCGTCCAGAGGACGACAAGCCTTTGGCTTGGGAAAATTCTCTAAGCATTTCAAACGCGTAAATACCCGAGCCCACTCTATTTTTGACGTTGGCTTCGTTACCGTCAAGGCCGATAATCATTGAGGTGATCTGATCACCTCCTCATATACTTTTAATGTTTGCTTGGCAGTTTTTGGCCACGTATAAAATCTTGCTCGGTCAAGGGAAGCGTTGACCATTTTTTGATAATTTTCAAGATTCAAGTTAAGAACTAAATTGAGTGCGCGAACTAACTGACTTTCGCTTCTAGGATCAACTAGAATAGCGGCGTTTTTGGCAATTTCGGCCATGGAAGAATTATTTGAGGTAATAACGGGACTACCTGCGGCCATAGCCTCAAGAACTGGCAACCCGAAACCTTCGTAAAGAGAGGGGTAGACAAAAACGCGGCAACCAGCATATAGAGCAAGAAGATCCTCCTGGGGGACATAGCCAGTCCAAATAACTTGCCCACTACCCTTACCACTTTCGCCTAATCTGAACCCCTTTCCCCAACCATATTTACCTACCAAGACCAGATGGATATTTTGATTTTTAGACTTTGGATCTTGAATTAATTTATCAAATGCATCTAATAATTTTTGGATATTTTTTCTTGGTTCTTGGGTCGCGACTGAAAGAATGTACGGCTTTTTTATTTTGTATTTTTCCAAAACTTCATCAATTTTCCCCTCATCTTGTGGCTTAAAGTCTTGGGAAGCGGCAAGATATGTTACGACTATTTTATCTTCGGGAATTTCCAAAAATTTAATTATGTCTTCTTTGGTAGTTTGTGAATTGGCGATAACCATGTCAACCTCTTTTTTAACATACTCCATCCGGCGTTTTTGATTTGAAACAATCCGGGGAGGCAAAGACGAAGGGAATAGACAGACAACCATGTCATGGATAGTTGTTACTTTTTTTGTTTTGTCGGATGATATCGGTGGCTCGAGCCAATCAGAGGAATGAAAAACATCTACATCTCCTATGAATTTTTCAATAGGTAGCAGATGAAGTCTGTTCCATAAAAATTCGAATAAAATTGGTGGGAGGCAAAATATTTTAAATTCAACATTTTTGTAACCTTTGAGATCTTGTTGGAAATGCTTTAGCTGCTTATTTTTTCTTAAAGAAGTGCCAAAAAGAACGTAGTGGTTTTTATGGTCAATTTTTACCAAGGATTGAACTAATAACTGGGTATAGCGAGAGACGCCTGTTCCGTGGACAATTTGAGAGATGTCGATACCTATTCTCATAAGTGCGGAAGAAATTCTACCACAAAAACACGCCTATAAGTCGTTCCGAAGTTGCAAACTCTTAGAATTGGCAGAAGTAATAAATAGCCTTTTAGGTATAAGTAATAGATAAATCTGTTTTTGGTAATCCAAGTACGCATCAGAAGATTGCGAACAGTTAAGTTAAGACTGGGATAAGATTTTGTTTTAGCTTGTTTATTAAGCTTTCTTGCCGATTTGTCAATGTAGACTAAAATTTCTTCCGGTTGAGGCAAACCGTACTTTAGATGTTCTTCTAAAAACTGATCGTCTTTGTTAAACATCTTATTCCAAATTTTTTTAATTTGTTTGTCCTGACGCTCGGAGTAAATGCCTGTAGGAACTACAATTATAGCCATTTTTTTGGCAACTCTGAGCATTTCGTAAATTGCTTTTTCCCTGTTTTGAGAAGGCAAATGCTCTAAAACATCGACTGAGATACAGACATCATAGGAATTTTTTTTGAAGGGCAGTTGATCTGCTTTGCCTCTAATTTTGTTTAGAAGATTTGTCTTCGGCCCGGAAAAATCCACATCAATACCGTCTATCTCCCGTCTTAAGTAGGGAATTATTCCTAAAGAACCTGGTCCGATCTCCAAAATTTTAGAATCGGAAAGACCTGCTTTTTTAATTTCTTTGACAACGGGCAGATAACGAAGCGCTGTTTCAGGGTGTTGTCCCCAAAAAAATTTATCAAAAAAAGTTTTGGCAATTTTCTCAATTTTTTTCATCTTAATAGGGAACAAGTCTTTTTTTTATTTATTAAATTCGTAAACAAAACCAACTCCTTCAAAATCCTTGGTTACTGTAGTTACAAAACCTTCTTTAGTCAATTCTTTAAAAAGAAGGCCTTGAGGATCTGTTATTTGTGATAAGTATTGGAAGAGAAAAACTTTATTCTTATTTTTGGTAAAGGCTTTCACTCTTTCTCTCACTTTCTCTTCGCTGGGATTAAAACTGTTAAGCCCCCCATAGGAGGCAACTTTTTTCGCATTATAGTAATCAAAGGGCGCCAGTGGATAGTTTGATTCAAAAAGAACTACAGTTTTTTCGGTAGAATTTTTATGGACATAGGCTGTTGCCTGACGCCAATTTTCTCTCTGAAATTTTGGACTGGTGAGATAAATTGTCGAAGAAATCAGGTTGACTATCAAAACTAATGCTAGAAACACTCTGGTTAAAAGCACCCAATTGAGAGTGTTGATGGCTGAGGCCAAGATTAAATAAAAAGCGGGTAAAACAAAAATAAATCTAAAGTAAGCAAATATGGGTATAAAATAGGCAATCGCAAATGCTAAAAATATCGAGCCAAATAGCCAAAACCAGAGGAAAAGTCGAGAAAATGATAGACGAAATAATGAAATTAGAAAGAGTAATGCAATAATAATGCCTGCAGGCGCAAAAAGGAGCGCATAAATAAATTTATTATCGTAAGAAATACGGCCAATAGTAAATTTAACAAAAACAAGGGCCAGGCTTTTTGCACTAGGTGCACCAACAACATTTGCCCAAGCCGGAGAAGCAGCTGCTGCAGAAAGACCAACGCCTAACTGTTTTGGGAAAATAATTAGCCAAGGTATAAGCAAAATTATTATCAAAATTAATGCCGGTATAAAAGCTCTAACGGTTGATTTACTCAGCTTTTTTCTGATTGTCAAAAGACACATCAGATAGACCGGCAACATCAGATAAGGAAGGTAGTCTGTATAGAGCATAAGGGCGGTTGCGACAATAAAACCAACCCAAAGATAAAAGTTGTCTTTTTTTATAATAGAAATAAAAAAATAAGCTGACAGGCTTGTCAAGAAGGCCGCAAGGGCGTACATTCGAGCTTCTTGAGAGTAGTAAATGTGAAGAGGAGAAGTAGCAATAAGAGTTGCTGCAATTAAACCAGTTTTTCCCTCAAAAAGTTTTTGGCCAATTAGGTATGTAATATAAACTGTTAGAGTTCCCAAAATTACGGAAGGTATCCTAACCACAGCTTCTGATGATCCGAAAAGAAGAATCCAGCCCCTTAGAATGGCATGGAATAGCGGTGGATGAAAATCGCCTAGGGAGTATTTTAGGATAAGGGACTTTAGGCTAAGACCAGCTGCTGCATTAACATTGATAGCTTCATCGAGCCAAAGGCTTTGGGTAAGACTTATTAAGCGAAGAATAAAAGCGACGACAAGGATAATCGCAATCATTTTGATTTTGCCTCCCCAAAAAAAGCTTTAACAACCGAAATCCAGATCCCTAAGTCGTAAATTAGTTTAAAAATTAAAAAACTATAATTAAAATTTACAATGGACTTGGCAATACCAATTAATATTGAGATCGGCAAACTGTATCGGATTAGTGAACGGATCTTGCGCGCAAACGTGCCTGCAATGAACTCGTTTTTGCCAATCCACCTTGCTTGCATCCAAACCTCACTAAGTGTTGCAGGATTTGAATGATAATAGACGGCACCTCTTGCGGCGGCAGATTTGATGCCAAGCTTTTTTGAAAGCGACCAATCATCCGTATATTCACCTGTTGCATCATATCCATTGACTTTATCAAATTCACTTTTTAGGATGGCTCTAAATACAGGTGCTTCTTGTGGATAATTTTGCGGAATCAACCTGTCTTTGGGCCATCCCCTATTAATATTCCAACACTGTGACCAAATATTATTTTTATTGGCATTCATCTCATTTCTGGAAAATGTGCCAATTGTTTCATCTTTTAAAATCGGTGCAGTTAAATCTTTGATGAAATTCCTATCAAAAGTCATATCGGCGTCCACAAAAACTAAAATTTCACCTCTGGCTTTTTTTGCACCAAGATTTCTGGCAGGACCTGGGCCTTTATGGTTTTGCACAATTGCTATAACTTTAAATTTTTTTGTAATTTGCAAAGTATTATCGGTTGACCCGTCATCAACGACAATTATTTCCAAAGGCTTGTAGCTCTGACTTTTCAAACTTTCTAGGCAGTTTGTTAAAACCTTTTGCTCATTGAATACGGGGATAATTATTGAGACTAATTTTTTCATCTGTGCTTTTGGGTTATCTCTGCAATTAAATCGGAATATTTCTCTGCTATCTTATTCCAGCTAAATTTGAGCGCTTGATTATAAGGAACATTTCGATAATCAGACTTTGTGGCAATTAAAAGATCTCTGGCATACTGCTCGATATTTTCCGGGTTGGTAAGAATTCCCGCATCTTGGATAATTTCGGCACGGGATGCATCATTGGTGGTGATTACAGGCAAATTGCAAGCCATAGCCTCAACATATGAAATACCAAATGCCTCGGTTTTAGAGGCTAAGGTAAACACCGATCCAGTCCGATAATAAGCAGGCATTTGATGATACGCGGGATTTAGGCGTAAATATCTTGCTCCTAGAAGTCTTTTACCTAAAGAGTCTAAATACCCTCTTAACTGTCCATCTCCTAAAATTAAAAGACTTAAATTTCTCGTTTTAGCGACTGCCTTGATTGTTAAATCGACCCTCTTATAAGGGTCTAGCGCAGAGACACAAACAACGATTGGTTTTTTTAAAGATAATTTTTTAGGTTCTATCTTGGAATGAAATAAGGCAAGATCAACACCATTAGGGATAAATTCAGTTCTGACTTCAGGTGCAAGCCTTTCTGCCCAAGAAGCCTGGGCAGACGTTAGGGCCACAAATACATCCGGACGGAAAAATAAGTTGACTGCATCGTCGGAACCAATGCCGGCGTGACCAGAAATTAACATTTTACTGTTTGTGATCTTTGTAATAATTCTGACAATTGCTGTTTGCCAACCTCCGTTTAAAGGGATGATCAGGTCGTATTTGCCTGCGACAATTTTGGGGATGACCTTAACTGTGAAAATAAATATCTTTAGTGACTGGAAGTCTAAATAGGCCTTAGCCAAAAACGACTGCGATGGTCTGGGAATACATGCCGATGCTTTGATTTGATAGACCCTAATTTGGGGATAGTGTTTGATAGGCCCTGCCTGAAATACGGTTATTTTATGCTTTTTTAACAGTCTCTTTGCGATTTCGTGAGCGAATGTTTCAACACCACGTTCAACAATGCCGGAATAAAAGCTTAAAATTGCGATTTTGGCCATTTTTAATCATCCTAAAGCTTTTCGCTTTGGGGATCCCGTGATTTTTACCTTGTGATTGGCTGACGTTTGTGAATATACCATAAAATTAAAGCGATGACTGTAGCGATGGTAATTGTTTTGCCAAAGGTAAGACTCTCTGGCTGATATTTTAATTCAAGGACAGAAGTACCTGCTGGAACGATGACCTTTCTGAAGATTTGTTCTTGTTTTTCAACCTTGAATTTTTGATTTGCCCCGTAAGCAAACCAGCCAGGATAAAAATTTTCGGAAAAGATAAGGGTTTGGACGACAGGTGCTTTTGCAAACTCAATAACAATCTGATTTGGTGAATATTTTTTGATTTTGACTTGCTCGTTGGAATTTTCAAAATAAACTCGTGGTCGATACTTTTTGTTCAGATAAAGGTAAATTTCTTGGAACTTATCAAGAAACAGAAGATTTTCACCCTTAATTTCATAGGTTGAGGCAACGTATTTGACATTGGTAAGTCCCAGAAGATAAGCATTTGGTTGGGGTGGATTGGCCTTTTGCCAAACTTGGTACGGAGGAAAAATAACGGCAAATTTGTCAAATTGGTAATTGCCAGCTCGCGCTAAAAATTCAATAAAATCGGCACCTTGAATCGGTGTTTCCCCATGAAGAGTCTGAATTTTGTATTTTGATATCAGCTGAGGATTAAAACAATAAGAGGTGCAATAAACTCTAAAAATATCCTGATCACTGTCAAGATATTGATATAAGGCTTCATTTTTGAAGGAGAGATTTGGCACAGTGATTATTTTTCGGTAACCAATAAAAAATGACTCAATCAAAGAAACAATAAGTACGAGATAGATAAGTGATTTTCTTTTTATTTTTTCGAGACCATAAGCAGCAATTAGGGCAACTATTAAAACAACAATAAACCATAGTCTGGTGGTGATACGCGAGTATTTAAGAAAGGGTATGAAATCATAAGCTAATTTGAATATTGGTGTGGAGAGACCAGCGACAAAAAGTAGAGTAATGACACCTGCGGATATTAAAAAAACTTTTTTAATAGTGGGTAATCTTAAAAAGCCGGTTAAGAAAAGAAGACTTGGAACTATTCCTAGGTAAAGAAATGATTCATGATCAAGATTAGCAAAATCCATATATGGGAAAAAGAGACTGATCAAAAATCTTTTTAAATTCCAAAGAGGTTGGGCCACATCTTCTAATCTTAAAGATGATCTGGTTGATAGAGGACTAAACTCAGCTTGAGGAAAAAGGACTATAGCTGATAACCCGAAGGTGACTAAAGCCATTAAAATTAAATGTAGAAACTGCTTTTTGGTCTTTTGTGGCTCAAAAGTTTTGTTCTGCCACCAATCCGCCAAAAGACGGTAAAACCAATAAATAATCACAAAAATCGCACTATAATAAAAAATTGTTGGATACAAAACGTACATTAGTGTTAGGGACATTGACCCAATAACTATCCAAGAGAATATCGGTGAGATGAGAACTTTTCTTAAAGACAAAAATACTAAGGGAAAATATGAAAAGGCTGCAATCATCGTAATGTGGCCTGCTGAGGTGTGCAGAAGCATTTTGGTTGAGAAAGTATAGAAAATTGCTGCAGCAAAAGAAGATGGTTTAGAAAAGTTAAAAGAACGGGCAAGAAAGTAGGTGAAAATTGCAGCAAGAGAAAAGTGGCAAAAATAGAAAAAAACTGAAGCAAAATTCACGGGGAATATTAAAAAAAGGATATTTGCTGGATACAAAAGTGAGGAAAGTGGATTGCCTATAAATGGTTCACCCATCAATTGATCTGGCCGCCAAAGCGGTAGACTTTTATATGAATAGAATGATTCTCGGATAAAAGTAAATAGTGGTATGTAAGTTCTCCCAAGATCATTATCCTTTATGGTTAAAAGATGCGGATTTAAAAAAAATGGTACGAAGAAGATTAGAGAGAGACTTACTAAAATAACTAAGAATAAACTTTCAGTTACTTTCTTATCTTTAACCATAGACTATCGGAAATTTGAATTGATTTTTGGTAATTCTGATCAAGATAATAAGCAATTTTCTCCGGTCGATAAGATCCTAAATCGTATCGGCCACCTATATCATATGGTTTATAGACCACAAATCTAGGATTTTGTTCTTTTAAACTTTCAACTATCTTCTCTTGCTTCCCTTGAAGCTCAAGATACCAGGGAAATTCGTCAGCCCAGGGCTTAACTGGGATTCTACCAGACAACGGTAATAGTTGGTCAGGCCCGTTTTGAATATAGACCGGTTCATTTTCGTTTGTTATTTGACGTAAAAAATTGGCTGCAGTTAGTATTTCTGGTTCAAAAAATCTCACTTGAGCTTGCCAGTTGTTAATAAAATAACGCACGGTAAAAATGGAAAGATAAATAAGTGCTGCTAAAATTAATGGCTTGAAAAAAAATGCTCTTTTAAAATAAGACTCAACAGCAGGACCAAACGCTATGGAAAGAAGTGCGATTGATGGTATTAGATGGAAATAATCAAATCTCGGATATGCAAACAGAATCAAAGTGAGGGCGCAAGTAACAATTAAATTGATTTCGAATTTTCTCCTAATAATAGGGGTGAATAGCAAAAATAGGCCAATCAGGACGGCAAATTGGCGGATAGTCGGTAAAAGAATATATCCTGGCATTTTTGATGCCTTGAAAAAAGGAAAATAAAAGACCCAGAAAAGAAAATCTTCCACTAGGTTCTTCTGCCAAAAAAATAAAACTTGCAATATCAACAAAACCGCAAATGGCAACAAAACATAGGCATTTTCAATAAAAATATTTTTAACTTTTTTGCCAAATTTGATAACCGAAACAATGAAAAACCACAGAAAAAGCCATAAAACTTGTTGCTTGATGAAAAAAGCGATTGTCAAGAAGAAAATTGAAAAGAATAAAACAGCTTTATTGGGTTTTTTGTAGAGAAAGAATTTATAAAAATAATAAAAAGCGATAACAATGATTGGTGTCTGGATAAGATCAAACCATAGGACATTGATAGAAAAAGGGATTGAAAGAATTGTGAAGAATAATGTTGAGATGAAAGCGTATGAGTTTTTTTTGAAAATTTTTTTGCCAGTTATAAATATAACTAGGTCAGTAATTAAAATTATTCCCCATGTCAAGATCTGATAAGGAAACGGTTGATAGCCAAAAATTCTGGCAAAAATTGCTAAAGCGTAACTTAAAAGCGGCGGATAGGGATTAATTATATCCCGATAGAGTAAAAACCCATTATTTAAAAGATACGGGTAAACGACCATTTCCGGCCAAAGAGTAAAGCGGGTGTTAATAAGAAGTATCAAATGTACCAAAAGTATTAAAGGTAACAGAAGCCAGCTACGAATCATGATGAGTACTCACCTTGCAGGCCGTTTAGGCGAATCTTAACGAGTCCAAAGAGTGAACGGATAATATCTTTTTGTAAACGAACTTGAGTACCTCTGACATCACTCCAAGTTACCGGAGCCTGAATTAATTGGATTTTAAGTTTCTTACAAATAAAAAGAATTTCTGCATCAAAAGCCCAATCATAGATGGTAATTTTATTAAATATTTTTCCCGCAACACTTTTTTCGAAGGCTTTAAATCCACAAGTCGCATCTTTAATTTTCCAGTCAATAAGTAATCTCACCAGAAATGTAAAACCTCTTCCTAAGAGCTCGCGCAACGGATGCTGATGAACTAAAATGTTAGCTCCCCTAACTCGCCTTGAGCCAATAACAACCTGATAACCTTTTCCAAAATATTTAAAGAAACTTTCAATAGTATCTACGGGAACAGAGTGATCTAAATCAGTAAATAAAATATATTTGCCTTTGGCATTCTTTATTCCTTGAACTATTGCGTGGCCTTTCCCATGATTTTTATTGTAGCTGATGACTTTTACGCTTGATTTACCTTTTGCAGATGCTTGCATCAGCTTTAAGGTGTTATCTTTTGAGCCATCATTAACAAAAATAAGTTCCCATGGGTATTTTTGTTTTGAAAGATACAACCAGTAGTGTCTTAAACCTTTCTGAAAGCGTTTTTCCTCGTTATAACATGGAATAACTACTGACAGTTTAGTGGTCATTTTTACTGAATTTTATAAATACATACCCACCCATCAAAAGAAAAGCGAAAAATTCGCTCACTGAAAACGCAAAAGCTCCGCCCTTAGCGTTGTAGAGAGGAACCAGTAGTGCAAGCAAAACGACAAATGAGACATATCTAATTAATGTAATAACGAACGAGATTTTCGGTTTACCAAAATAATAAAGAATTATTGAACTGGGGATTGTCGAGGCAAAAAAGAAAATAAAACCAATGGACAAAACCTGCAAGACTTCAGTGGCCTGAATATACTCTTCGCCAAACACTAACGTCACAATTGGCCGGGATATAAAAAATAAAATTGTAAGACCAAGTATAAATATGAGCGGAAAGGGTATAGCCCTAAAGGTGAATTCTTTGGCTTTCTGGTCATTGTCAAAAGACGCAAATCTT
>MFBQ01000013.1 GCA_001776475.1 Candidatus Curtissbacteria bacterium RIFCSPLOWO2_01_FULL_41_18 | reverse complement strand
TTATTGTAAATATCGCCAACAAGCCCTTTGAAACTGCCGGATTTAAGGTCTCTGATCATCTTTTAACGCTCAAAAAACACTTAGGAGACGATTTTTTTGATACAATACTTGTTAATACAAATCAAAAGCCAAAGATGCCCAAAAATCTTAAATATAAATACGTTGTGTACGACAAGGAAAATTTGGGTCATTATTTTCAAAATATAATTGAAGGAGATTTTGTAGAGGAAAAATATCCACTGCACCACAACAGTCAAAAAATCGCCGATGCTATAAAAGCTTTTGTCAAATGAAAAACATCTTATTAGTTTTGCAAATAATCGTTTCTGTTCTCTTAATTTTAGTAATCTTGCTCCAATCAAAAGGTACTGGCCTGGGCACGGTTTTTGGAGGATCTGGCTCTATTTACAGGTCCAAAAGGGGTATCGAAAAACTTTTTATTTACCTGACAATCCTACTCGCGCTTTCTTTTTTTCTCATCTCGGTACTACAGGTAATTATTTATTAGATGTTTTTCATATCCACAAGGGCAAGAAGGGTTAAATTTTGGTGGCATCTAGCTTGTGCCTATTTCACAAGATACTGGCTAAGAACCATTATTTCTTTATCGGTTGTACTTACCGCAGGACTAGCCATTTTTAATATTTGGCCTGCAATATCACGAAGCAATGTAGTAACGATCGGTCATGTTGGTACATACACAATTGAAAACATCCCAACGGAAATACTCGGGCTGGCAACACAATCATTAATACGCGAAGATTCCTTAGGTAAACCTATCCCGTCACTTGCGTCTTACTGGACAGTCTCCGATGATGGTAAAACCTACGTCGTTTTTTTAAAAGATAATCTTAAATGGCACGATTCATCACCCATCAATGCCAAAGACATATCAATCGCAATCTCCAACGTCCAAATCAATGCCCTCAATAATAAAACTATCGAATTCAGACTTCCAAATCCAATGGCTTCATTTCCAGAAGCACTCGACAAGCCTGTCTTTAAGACAAACTCCTTTTACGGTACGGGACAATACAGAATTGTTAACATAGACAGGGTAGGTTCTATAGTCAAAAAAATCGATCTCCACCCCAATACTTCAAATCTTCCCAGGGTAGCAATCAAATTCTATCAAACCGAAGAACAAGCTATAAATGCCCTAAAAATTGGTGAGATTAAACAAGCGAGTGTTAGCTCTTCTCAAGCTTTTGAAACATGGCCAAACCTAACTGTAGAAAAACAAACTGACGAGAAGGAAACGGTTACTGTTTTTCTCAACAACCAGGACGTGCTGCTTTCTTCAAAAGACGCTCGACAAGGGTTGAATTTTGCTATCAACAGGGCTGGATTTGATGGCGAAATTACCAATAGTCCGATTTCTAAAGCAAGTTGGGCTTATAACGATTCCGCCAAAAAATACGACTACAACATTGCCAAAGCCAAAGAATTGCTCTCAAAAACAGATCTTAAAAATCCAAAAATAACATTATCATACATCACAAATTTGGCAAAAGTTGCCCAAAAAATAAAAAGTGATTGGGAGGCTGTGGGCATAAAAGTAGATCTTAAAGAGGAAAAATCAATCCCTGATAACTTTCAAGCTTTTTTGGTCGTAAACAAGCTAACCCCAGACCCGGACCAATACGCGATTTGGCATTCGACCCAAAAAAACACCAATATCTCCAAATATAAAAACGTAAAAATAGACAAACTCCTGGAGGATGCTAGGACCACAAACGATGAAAAAACACGTAGGGATCTTTATTTTGATTTCCAAAAATTCTTGGTTGAGGACTCGCCGGCAATCTTCTTGTATCACCCTCATAAATACAAGCTTACTTATAAAAATACCCAATCACTTATTGATAAATTACCTAAATACTAAGCGTGTACTATGAATAAGTTTAGAAACAAAAACATAATTATTGTTGCATTTCTAATTGTATTGATAGGTGTATTTGCAATTGGATATTTTTTCTATCAAAACAAACAATCAGAATTCGAAAAGATTGCCAATGAAACAGAAAAACAGTTCCCGGTAGCCCAACAATTAGAAAAAGGGACTGAAGTGATTGCTGAAAATCTTGATACACCGTGGGGAATGGTGTTTCTTCCCGACAGAAGCATACTGATTACAGAACGCCTGGGAAGGGTTAGGTTGGTGAACAGTGATGGGTCACTTCAACAAACACCAGTCGCAACGATGAATACGGTGAAGGAAATTGGCGAAGGCGGCTTACTCGGAATAGCCCTGCATCCAAATTTTCCTTCCAACCATGGTGTCTATTTGTATTACACCTATGAAAGTAGTGGGAATCAGACCCTCAATCGCGTAGTCAGGATGAAATATAAGGATGGGAAGCTGGAGGAGGAACAGGTGATTGTTGATAAAATCCCTGGAGCGCCGAACCATAATGGAGGACGGATAAAATTCGGTCCTGATCATCTTCTATACATCACCACCGGAGACGCCCAAGAACCTTCACAAGCTCAGGATAGAAATACACTTGGAGGAAAAATTTTAAGAGTCACGGACTCGGGAGAACCTGCTCCTGGCAATCCCTTCAACAATTTGGTGTATTCGTACGGCCATCGCAACCCTCAAGGACTAGCTTGGGATGATAAAGGCAGGCTTTGGGCAACTGAACATGGCAGGTCGGGGGTGCTGTCTGGTTTGGATGAACTCAATCTCATTGAATCTGGAAAAAATTATGGTTGGCCGACAATTCAAGGCGATGAAACAAGGGTTGGCATGGAAACACCGCGCCTTCACTCAGGCTCAGCTACTTGGGCACCCGCCGGGATGGCGTTTGTCGGCAAGTCTCTTTTCTTTGGAGGATTGCGAGGCCAGGCACTGTATGAGATAACCTTGAAAGGAAATCAACCCGTGTCACGAGAGCACCTGAAGGGAGAATTTGGAAGGATAAGAGATGTGGTTGGAGAACCAGATGGAATGCTGTATATCACGACGAGCAATCACGATGGCAGAGGAACACCAAAGGAAGGAGACGACAAGATACTGAGAATAAACATCCAAAACCTCGAAGAACGATGAAGAACTATATCGTAACCGTTATCCTCATCGCTGGCGACGATAAAAGCATCACGGTAAGGCTGACGGACGGAAGCAAGGGAGGCCGAGGGGACTTGAACCCCCAACCCGCAGCTCCACAATCCGCCAAGTGGCGGGATCTAACCAGTTGAGTCGAAATAAGCACTACTTGGGTGGCTGACGGGACTTGAACCCGCGACATCCGGCTCCACAAGCCAGCGCTCTACCAACTGAGCTACAGCCACCATTAAGATTTATTTATAACATTCCTAATGTACTCTCTCCCTTTGAACGACTTTAACTCTCTTTCTCTTTTTATAGCTTCTTCTCTTGAACCATATTCTTCCTTGTAAACTACAATCCAAAGACCCTTGTTTCTCCTTGTATAGCTACTCTTTTTAGAAGGCAACAAATTATTGTGCCTTAACAACCTTTTATTTATATCACTTGTTTGACCAATATAAATCTTATTATTAACATTATTCTTTATTACATAAACATGAAAGGCCACAATTTTTACTCCACAATCCGCCACTTGGCGGATCTAACCAGTTGAGCTACGACCTCCATACCTAAGCAGGGATATTATACTTTTTTGGCTATTGAGGATTCAAACCCGAAGTTAAATTCACTCACTTTTTGCTTTCTAGCTGAAAAACATCCTCCGGTTCCGGTTTGCCAAAAATCAACCTGTCAAATCCCATTTTCTCTTCCAGTTTCAGCTGTACTTGGTTCCCAAGAGGATCCTCTACGATATATCTTAATGGCCCCCGACTATCTGGTGGAGGAGGATACGCTTTTGCCACAAAAGTCTTACCATCTCTCGTTATAGGAGATTGAGCCAAAAACCTTCTTGGTTTTACTTCCGATTCCATTCTCTACCATCTTATCAAAACTTAATATCTTAAATCCAATAGCCTATAACTTCCCCCATGGTAAGAAAAGAAGTCCTCGCATCAGGACGAAGTACCCGCGGAGGGACTCGAACCCCCAACCGATCGCTTAGAACGCGACTGCTCTATCCATTGAGCTACGCGGGCTCGTGAGCGGGATAGGGGAGTCGAACCCCTCTCTTTCGCTTGCCTGCCCGCCGCTTGCTTGAGCGGGTGAGGAGAATCGAACTCCCGTATCCAGTTTGGAAAACTGGTGTTCTGCCATTGAACTACACCCGCAAGCTTTGGCAAGGCGGGGAAAGCAAATGTTGAGCCAATCAACTAATCCCGCGCCAGCTACCCATTTTACCAAAATTATTGCCATTGAGCTACATATCTAAACTTTGATAGAATGAACATTCCCTATGACAAACGAAAGAAATCAAGATTATCAAACGCCGGAATCTCCAAAAACTCTTGGGCAGCTCTATAGAAGCGTCAGGGAAGCCGCAGTAAGAGATGAGAGACTTGACTTACTGGAATATATAAGCCGCTTTTTGGAGCACAAAAACATAAGAGTTACTGCTCAAGCAACAGAAATTCCTAACCCGAATAGCATCTTAATAATTGCACCCAATCACTTTTGTAGGTTACCCGTATTAACTACTCAAGAATCATTTAAAACAACAGCCGTAGTCACTATGGCTGCAAGCGATATGAGGATAACAGGAAAACACATCTCATGGTTTATGAAAAGATTAAACACAGGCATTTTTGACGTGGGAAGATTTCGAGAAACACAAAATGCCGCAGCTAAAACTTTTAACTCAATTCCTGTTGAAGTTGATAGAAGAGGAAAAGCTAAAAATTTACCCGAGATGCAATCAGCTCTATTTAGAGCAATCGAAAATGATTACTGTATAGGTATTTTTCCCGAGCAACAACCCTCACACTCGCTAAAAACATACGATGTGCCATATGTAAAGTTCCTGAGATTTATAGCCAGCCTACAACGTCCAACCCAAATTTTACCCACCAGCGTATTTTTTGTTGGCAACGAAGCCATTGTTGTTTTTGGAGAGCTAATCGATTTATCAGAACATTCAGATCTGACTAAAATAGCAGAGCGAACTATAACCACCATAGCTAAATCTCTGCCAAGATCACTGCGCGGCGATTATAAATAATTCGTCTCAAATATTTACCAAAGCTCTATTTCTGCTACAACTGGTAAGTGGTCCGAAACTAAAACTTCAGGAACTCTAAGCGATTTTAACTTAAAGTGAGGCGAAGTAAATATATAATCAACCAAATAGCCCTTTGGAGCTATCTTGTGAATTTTTGAGTGCGTCGTTTGCTCAACTTGCGAGCCAGTCATCAAATTGTTAGCAACACTGCTAATCAAACCAACAGTTTTACTTTCGGGAATATTGTTTAAATCTCCACCCAATATAAAAGGCTCATTAATTTTTTTTAGATAATCGGCAACCAATTGTGCCTGCCTTAGGGTTTCAGTGGTATCCTGAGGCGGTGCTGTCCAGGCACCATGCCAGGAAATTGCATGAACAGTTCGACCGTCAACGTCAATCATCGCATCAACAGCAAGCCTGGCCAGATAAGGAAAAATAGACCTGTCTTCAAGCTCAGAAGGGATTACCGGCCTGAACTCCTTAAGAGACAAAACTTTGGAACCTGTGATGGGTAATTTAGTTAAAACAGCATTCCCAAACAAAGATTCGGCAGAATCCGCAAACTTTAGATTACTGCCAAAATATCCGTCAAATCCTGTTTTTGCCTTGACATATTCAAAAACATCAACTGTTTTATCATGGTAATAACTAACATCACCACTAGTAACTTCCTGCATCGCAACAATATCCGGATTCTCTTGCTTTAAAAAATCAACAAAAGCGTCTAAATATTTGCCTTTGTAAATGTTGATTTGAATAAATTTCATCTCTCTCATAAAAATAACGGCGACTTCCGTAGACTACTGTAAAGATCCAAGAACAATCATATCCTAATTTACCAAGCTTTCGCCAGAAAATAGTTTATGTTATTATTTTCTTAATTTTTATGAAACCAATTGTGAAAATGCTTAATAGATTCGCGCTTCACATTGCTTTTCTTCAAGCTTGGGCCGCAATGCTCGGTAGCCTTTACTTTTCAGAAATACGCCATTTCGCTCCGTGTCTTTTGTGCTGGTATCAAAGAATATTAATGTTCCCTCTTGTGATAATCTTCGCGGTAGCCATTATCAGAAAAGAAAAAAGCGTGGCGTTTTACGCCTTACCGATGTCGATTTTGGGAATGTTGACAGCTGCTTATCAGTACCTTTTGCAAATGACGAAACTTTCACAAATTACGCCGGTTTCTTGTGATGCTTTGGGATCTTGCAGTGCTATCCAGATAATGTATTTTGGGTTTATAACTATTCCCCTACTGTCATTTGTTGCTTTTGCAACGATTAGCATTTTAATGGCGGTTGTGGTAAAATCCGATATTAAAAAAAATGACCACTGAGAGCAAATTTTTTATCGGAATCGGAGTGCTGACTATAATCGCAGTCATAGCTGGCGTAATTTTGCTTGGCAATCACAAACCCAAGAGCCAGTCTCCACAAACTCTTGGCACTGCCAGCCAAAACGATCTGATTGCAAACGCCCCCTATACGTTAGGCAATCCAAGCGCGCCGGTCCAACTTGTCGAATTCGCTGATATGCAATGCCCGGCTTGCCAAAGCGCACAACCGATAGTTGAAAAAATTCTTGAGGAAAATAAAGAAAAAGTTTATTTCGTATTCAGACACTATCCGTTATCTGTACACAAAAATGCCAAGCTTGCTGCACAGGCGGTAGAAGCAGCAGGAGCACAGGGAAAATTTTTCGAAATGACCCATGTCATATATGCAAATCAAGAGGAGTGGGCAAACAAACCAAACCCGAGAGAAGATTTCAGAAAATATGCGCAAGAGCTAAGTTTAGACATTAATCGGTTCAATAAAGACATGGAAGATCTAAAGGAAAACATCAACAATGATTTCGCACTGGGCGAAAGAGTTGGCGTAGACTCGACGCCAACGTTTTTTATTAACGGGCAAAAGTATTCAGGTGTAATTCAGCAAGGCCAATTTCAGCAGATTATCGATTCGCAAATTGGCAAATCAACTCCCGAAAGCACCCAAAGCCCACAGTAAAATAACCACACTAGGTCCTAAGACTTGACATAACCCATAATTTTTTGTATATTACTCTTGGCTGCAGTCAAGCAGCCGATTTTTATGGCAAGTAGGCAGGAAGATTTAAGAAGGGCACTAGATTTTGAATTTTCGGCTTCAGATTCGAGCTTTGATTTGGAAGTTCCCTTTTTGGAACCAGAGGTAATGCTAACGAACGTACCTGACCGCGACGTACTACAGATTTTTATCGAAGGTCAAAGAAAATCTAACTGTCCACAAACAAGATACGATCTTTTAGATGAAAGGTGGCAGAAACGCAACCCCTTGTGTCCTGCCGAAATTGTCGAGGACGACTACTCCGAGGACTCCAGGCCGTAAGCTCCTTTAAGAAACTATTGATAATGTCGGCAATATTGGACGTTTGCCCTGAGTTTATCGAAGGGCTTGTCCTCTGAAGTTTTAACGAGAGAGGGATCTTCGAACAATTTGGGCACAAAGTATCATCAGTCATAACGACTTAGACTTCCTCATAGAAAAAATCGATAAATATCATCAATTATCTGCATATGCATGGTTTATTAATGATTGTTATAAATGATGTTGGAATCAAAAGAGCAAAGATCAGCTCTTCGGTATCTTAACGATGCCTGATTTCAAAGCTTCTTCCGGATAATACTTTTCTTTGCCCATTGCTACTAAGGTTTCATTAAATACTTCGTATTCTAATCGTGCTTCTTGAATGCGGTTACTGTCAACTTCATCAAGAAGCAAAAGCGAACCAATTACAGTTGTAGCGAAAATTGCAGCAGAAAGTTGAGATACCAAGTTTGATTCCCTACCAAGGAGTAATGTCGCCACAAGTATAAAAGCAAGTATCAAAAGCATTGCCCATTCCGGTGGGTCGACATCACGAGGAGCAACTTGAGCAATTTGAGTTCTTGATTGCGGAATATAATAAAGACCCTCGTTTATGTAATTTAAGGCGGCTGTTTGCTCGTCTCCAGTCACCTCAACGGTCTTTAGAGGCTCAAATATTTCAAAAAACTCTTTATTTGTATCTGTTAGATGATTAGAAAGAGGGACATCAATAGCTTTTTTAAGATATTTCTCAATCTTGTTCTCAACTTGCTTTGGAAATTGTCCTCCAATCAACTGACTTAGCTGAAAAACAGACTGCAAACCAGCATTTTCAATGGCAAGAAGCGATTTCAATTGGGAGAAATTACCAAGAACTATTGAGATTTCAAATCCATATAGAACTCCATAAAGGAATGTCGCAGAAGCAAGAAGTGCATCTGTATTCGTCATTTCCAATACCGGTAAAAAGAGAGACAGAATTACAAGAATGACAAAAGCTAATATTAGTTTAGAAAAAAGACCGAAGCGCATAAGAAAAATATACCATATTTACACATGTGGTTATGTTTTGATGGCATTGCGCCCATAAAAGTTATCGGGAATAAATGTTCGAAGTCCTTTACACACTAACACCAAAATCAAACAGATTTAGCCTCAAAAATCAGAGTCGGAGAGCCGGGATTCTAACCCGGGACCTCACCGTCCCAAACGGCGCGCTCTATGCTGGGGGTCTTAAAAACTTTATATCCCTCATCGGAAAATGTTTTATATTAAGTGAAACTAAAGAAAGATTATTTACATTGGCAGTTGCTGCGATCAGGCAATCAGTTAGGCTGATTGTTTTAAGTCGCTTTGCGTGTTCTTGCCAGTACAACCCTGCTTGTTTCGCTATAGCAGGAGTTACATCCCATGTTTGAAGTTCACCGAGTACATTTTCGGTTTTTATAATTTCTGAGGGAAAGATATTTTTATAAATTTCCGCAATTGTTATGGCTGAAATAGAAAGTGAACCTTTATCTTTTAAATCCAGTAAGAATCTTTCGTATTTTTCGTCGCCTCGCAGAACCCAAATAAGAATATCTGTATCGATTAAATACACACTTAAAAACTACGGTCTGCCGCTATTCTTCCCTTTTCAACCCATCTAACAACATCTGATTTTGTTCTCCATTCAGGGTGATTCTGCATAGAGAAAACTCCGAACGATGCTTTGAGAGCTTTTCCAAAGGTATCAGGATTAAATTTTTTTCTTCCTACAAGCTGCACCAATTGTTGATCTTTTTTTTCATCAACTAAAACAACAGTGTGTCCTTCTTTTGCTTTTGCGATGTAGTCAGCAATGTGTCGGCGAAACTGACTCACAGATACGGTTAAAGTCATAAATCTATATTAGTACAATATGTACATATTGTCAAGAGTCGGGGAGAGAGGACTTGAACCTCCGGCCTCTGCGTCCCAAACGCAGCGCTCTAGCCAACTGAGCTACTCCCCGGTAATTTGGCCTAAAATTAGTTTTTTTATTTTCTTTCCAACACCCGATTTTAAAAATAATTCTCTACTTGACGCGTCTTGCTTGCAATAATAACTTTCATAATATACGAGTCTGAACGGACCATTTTGTCGAGTCCACACGTTCGATCCCAAATTATGCTCTTCAAGTCTCTTGCCTACAGCTTTTGATGTAAGACCTACATAACCTTTTTCGTTTCTCAAGCTTTTTAACAAATAAACAAAATACATTCGCGCTCTAGCCTAGTCCGAAGAACCATCAGCCTCTGGCTGAAACTGCTGTCCAAAGGACAGTCATCCTCTGGATGAAGCTACTCCCCGAAAATAGTGGGCAAGGAGAGACTCGAACTCTCATGATGGATTTTACCACCAAAGGATTTTAAGTCCTTCGCGTCTACCGGTTCCGCCACTTGCCCCAGCGATATCTTCCTTAAAACCTACCTTCCATTCACCACCAGGCCCATTCGTATTTTAGCCTAATTTGCTCTCTTGTTTCAATTGACTTTCACACTATAAAGTAAAACAAACATGTCAGACGACGACAATCAAGCGTTTAATCCTCAAGACGACGACGCTAAACACCAAGCAGCTAAACCACCTTCGGTGACAGGTGAAGAAGACGTTTTCTCCGGTGATATGCCTGGAGCAGAACCGGCTGATATCGATGCGGAACTAGAAAAAGTGGGTCTTCATGGGGATGAAGAAGGTGTAAAACCTCTAGGTATTGACGAAAAGCTTCAAGGCGAAGATTAATAACCGCAATTCATATTAGCCTCAAGTTGTGTTAGAATTTGCACAGTGCGCCCTTAGTTCAATTGGATAGAACGTATGGCTTCGGACCATAAGGTTGGGGGTTCGAGTCCTCCAGGGCGCGCATCAGGCCCGCTAGCTCAACGGTAGAGCAATTGCCTCTTAAGCAATTGGTTACAGGTTCGAATCCTGTGCGGGTCACACTTCGACAAGCTCAGTGTTTTAAGTATTGAGCTTGGTGAAGTTAGCACAGGATGAGAAGTTTACCCTGAGTGAAGTCGAAGGGAATCCTGTGCGGGTCACAAGTCCCACCCTCGGCACTAAGTTCAATCGACGGGTATATTAAAGTTTGCAGCAACAATTCTCATAAAGTATCTCACAATTTGATGCTCTTGCCTGGTCATCTTCCTTCTTTTTAACCCGGTTGACTCAAAAGTTATACACTTAACCTTATCCTTAATAGACAGTTCGTATGTATCATCAAAGTTAAGGGCAAAAGACATATCTCTTTCGCTATCCTCAAACCTGAGTGAAAACTTAGGGTAGGGCTCTCTAAACATTCCTGCTGATTGCTCCCAGGGCTTTGGCTCTACACTTACTTCGTGTCTTACATCATTACTTTCATCACTGAGCCAGAACACCTCATGATCTGACCCGCTATAAGCGGGATGATCTTGCGCCGTCTTACCGTGCTCCCTCAACCATTCCCTAAATCTCCTCACCCAATCTATTAATGCTTGGTACTCAGCCTCGTGAACAGGGGCTAGCTCCCCAAATGCTACTCTTTGCATTTCCTTTGATCGTTGCTTTGGATCGCCAGCCCTAACATCGCGTAGGTGTTTCGGCAAGTTTGTTGCTATCATTGCCAACGCAGCTTCTGCCAAAACCGATCTTTCTGCACTTCCCATAGCCGCAAATTATAGCTTAACAATAGGGGAATGTAAACTCTAGGTCACAAGTCTAACGCTGGATGGGAAACTTTAATACCGTAATAAGAAAAACCATAGTCAAGTAATTCTTTCATTTCCCCCCGTCTGTTGTCACTTCCCAAAACCACAGCCAGAAGCTTTTTGCCGTCTAGGCCCGCAGGCAAAGCCGAGGACCGCAAGCTTTGCTTATTTTCCGCATACGTTACTAAACAAAGCCCCGCCTCCCAAGTAAAGCCTGGCTTAATCCCTTTGACTCCCGGGTAAGTAGTTAAAAGATTCGTGTCATTATAAAGATCAAATTCCTTGTGATTTGCATTTGCCCCAATCACAATGTGCTCTGTTTGAGCAACTTGGCGAAAAGGCGCAAAATTTTCCCAGGCGTATCTGGCAATTGTGGCCATATCATACGCAGTCGAGTACTGAACTTTACCGTCTTCGTCTAAGCCCGAAGCGTTTATAAATTCGGTGTCCGAAAGGCCCAGACTTCTTGCTTTCTTATTCATTAAATCGACAAAAGCAAGCTCGTTTTGCGCTACCCCTTCGGCAATTGTTATGGCAGCATCGTTTCCGGAAACTAGCATCAAGCCGTACAGAAGCTCTTTTAAGGTGACTTTCTCGCCCTCAGTTAAACCCATACTGTCTTCCCCTATATGGGCAGCTTTTGCAGAAACCGTAAAGGTGTCATCCAAGCCTTTGTTCCCAAGCGCCACCAGCGCTGTCATGATCTTCACTGTTGAAGCAACAGGAAGCTTTTCCTTTGCGTTTTTTGCATAAACCACCTCACCGCTGTCGTAATTCACCACCAGTGCGGATTTTGCCGACAAATTAAGATCGTCCAAATTTTTGTCAGCAGACACACTGCTTACTTTCGGAAACCAGCCGTTTGCAACTTCTTGCTTTGAGGTGATACCGAAAATTTTGGGGATTGGCGAATAAAGGCCGATTTCTTTCTGGCCCATAATCACATATGTCGCCAAAAACACTACTACCGACAATAAAAAAACAGATATTAATCTGCCCATTAGAAATATTTTAAAGCTTGTAGGACACTTAAAGCAAAATCTGATAAAATAACTTCTACATTGCCGGGTCGTCTAACGGTAGGACGACAGCCTTTGGAGCTGTCTATCTAGGTTCGTTTATAGTGCAAACGCAGTGCACTATACTACGCAAAGCGTATATCCTACCTGGTACATCAGAATTGTTCGCGGGG
>MFBQ01000012.1 GCA_001776475.1 Candidatus Curtissbacteria bacterium RIFCSPLOWO2_01_FULL_41_18 | reverse complement strand
AAAAGAGGATGCGCTTTTATTTAAAAGAATCGAAGTCGCAAGTGGGCCGGCTTTTAAGCGGTATCGACCAATTTCACGAGGCAGAGTTCACCCTATTTTAAAAAGAACTAGTCATATTAGGGTAGTACTTGAGGGGAAACCTGAACAAGAACTTAAAAAACAAAGTCAAGAATCACAAAATCAGGTAAAAGACTCTCAGGAAAAACCATTAAAAATTTCAGAGGAAAAGGTAGGTAAAAAATGGGACAAAAAGTTAATCCAATAGGTTTTAGATTAGGTGGTGTCTATACATGGAGTTCAAGGTGGTTTGGGACCAAGGAAACCTATGCTCAAAATTTGCTGGAGGATTATAAAATTAGGCAATTCTTGATGGTTTATCTGAAATCAGCCGGTGTTTCTAGGGTAGAAATAGAGAGGTTCTTTGACAAAAGAACAATCACTATCCACGTATCTCGGCCGGGTGTTGCTATAGGCAGAGGTGGTGGTGGAGTAGAACAATTAAAAGAAATTCTAATCAAGAAATTTAAAATCAAAGATTCAAATAAATTAGAAATAAAATTTGGAGAAATAAAAATGCCCGACTTAGATGCGTATCTGGTTGCAACCAGTATTGCTGATCAACTGACCAGAAGAATCCCTTTTAGGAGAGTGATGAATCAGTCGCTTGAGAGAATAAAAAGATCTGGAGCAAAAGGTGCCAGGATCTCCCTTGCGGGGAGACTTGGTGGTTCGGAAATCGCCAGACGAGAAGTTGTCAAAGAAGGTGCCGTTCCGCTTCATACCATCAGAGCTCAAATTGATTTTGCTAAAGTCGATGCCAAAGTACCAAAGTCTGGAATTGTTGGTGTCAAAGTCTGGATATATAAGGGTGAAACATAGTTTCACCCTTGTGAGATTTTCGCAACTACCGAAGTAGTTTTTTCAGTAGTGCTCCAATCTCTAAAAGGAGAATTATAGATGTTAGCACCCAAAAGAGCTAAATATAGAAAACAATTTAGGAACAGGATGAAGGGTCTGGCAACACGTGGTAATACCTTGTCGTTTGGCGCGGTCGGCCTGAAGAGCCAAGAAGCCGGTTGGGTCACAGCCAGACAAATTGAAGCAGCAAGAAGAGCAATGACCCATTACACAAAAAGAGGTGGGAGAATTTGGATAAGAATATTTCCTGATAAACCGGTTACTAAAAAACCGGCAGAAACAAGGATGGGTTCGGGTAAAGGCGACGTAGACCATTACGTAGCCGTTATCAGACCTGGCACGGTTCTATTTGAAATGGGGTCTGTCGAAGAAAAAGTTGCACTAGAGGCAATGAGACTTGCCGCACACAAACTGCCTCTAAAAACAAAAATAATTTCAAGATGAAGAAAAAAGACTTAGATCAATTAAAATCCAAAACTGTTGCCGAGTTTCAAAAGAGCTTGTCAGAGCTTGAGAAAGAAAAAACTGAGCAAGTACTTAATCTTAAAATGGGTAAAACAAAGAACGTCCATGTTGTCTCTAAGATCAAAAAAGATATCGCACAAATTAAGACGCTCGTTAGGATCAAAACCTTAGCCCAAGAATATGCAAAAGAAAATAATGAATTAAAAAAGGAGACTCAACATGCCACAAGTTAAAATCGGGGTCGTTGTGTCAACGAAAATGCAAAAAAGTGTTGTTGTGAAAGTTGAATCATTGAGAGCGCACGCTCTTTATAAAAAAAAGATAAAAAGAAGTAAGAGAATAAAGGCTCATGATGATTTGGGAGTAAAAGTTGGCCAAAAAGTCAAAATTATCGAAACCAGACCAATATCGGCAAATATCCACTTTAAGGTTCAGGAGGTTTTAGAGTAATGCTTGCAAGACGTTCAAACCTTACAGTTGCCGACAACAGCGGAGCCAAAAGCTTACAGATTATTGGTCTTGGTAGAGGAACCGGCAGACATAATGTTTCTATTGGCGATGTCATTACCGGTGTTGTCCGTGGCGCTGCAGTCGGCGGTCAGGTAAAAGACCATGAGGTTGTTAAGGCAGTCATAATCAGAAGTAAGAAAGAAAGAAGAAGAAGGGATGGTTCCTATATCCGGTTTTCAGACAATGCAGCAGTGATTATCGATAACAATGGAGTACCTCGTGCCACCAGAATTTTCGGCCCCGTCGCCCAAGAAATTAAAACCAAGGGCTTTGGCAAAATTGCGTCCCTGGCAAAGGAAGTTGTTTAAAATGTTCAAGTTCAAGGCTGGCGATGAAGTTTTGGTAACAGCTGGCAGAGACAAAGGCAAAAAAGGTAGAGTCCAGAAAGTGATAACTCGCGAAAATAAAGTAGTAGTTGAGGGGATAAACATCTACAAAAGACACAAAAAAGCAACCAAAAACCAAAAATCTGGAATTTATGAGGTCGCAAGACCTATCCCTCTGGCCAATGTAGTTGTAGTTTGTCCTAAATGCTCAAAGTTAACTCGAATTGGCTTCCGAATAGAGGGACCCAAAAAATACCGGATTTGCAAAAAATGCAATGGCCGTCTTGAAGACAAAGGAATTAATAAGTGACAAATCTTAAGTCTACATATAGAGAAGAAATTATACCAAAACTTAAAGAAGAGCTTGGAATTAAAAACGAGCTTGCCCTTCCCTATATCGAAAAAATTGTCCTCAATGTTGGAGCTGCCCAGGCACTTCAAAGTAAGGAAGTACTGGCAAAGATACAGGAACAATTGGCAATTATTACCGGTCATACTCCAACAATAACTTTGGCTAAAAAGTCGATCTCAAGTTTCAAGCTTAAGGCCAAAGAGCCCATCGGGGTAATGGTTACATTAAGAGGCAAAAAGGCATGGGATTTTTTGGAAAAATTGATTAGCATTGTTATTCCCAGAATGAGAGATTTTCGCGGCATGCAGAATGATAAATTCGACAAAATGGGTAATTACAGCTTTGGAATTACAGAACAGACCCTTTTCCCCTATCTTGATTATTCTAAAGTAGATAAAGTTAGAGGAATGGTTGTAACGGTTGTTGTTAAAAAAAGTGACCAAAAAAAGTCAAAAAGAATGTTAGAATTTTTAGGAATGCCCTTTAGGAAATAAAATTGAAATGGCCAAAAAATCATTGATTGTTAGAAACGACAGAAAACCAAAATTTGAAGTCAGGCATCGAAACCGCTGTAAGTTATGTGGTCGACCCAGAGGGTACTTGAGGCGATTTGGATTGTGTCGAATTTGTTTCAGGGATTTAATGCATAAAGGTGAAATTCCCGGAGTCAAAAAAGCGTCATGGTAAAAATCATTGGAGGTAATTATGGATCCTATCGCTGATATGCTAGTTGCTATTAAAAACGGTTATATGGCTAAAAAGTCACAGGTTTTAGTGCCATACTCTAAGTTTAAATTTGAAATTGCCAAAGTTTTGGAAAAGGAAAATTTTGTGGGCAAAACCCAAAAGAAAGACAATCTACTTTTGGTTGATATTATCTATGACAATAAAAATCCAAAACTTCATCAAATTAAAAAAGTTTCAAAACTTGGCCTGCGGATCTATATAAAAAGTAAAAATATTAAGAAAGTCAAAGGTGGCAGAGGCATCACCATCATTTCAACTCCTAAAGGAGTGATGGCAGGACACGATGCTAAAAAGAAAAATTTAGGAGGAGAAGTAATTTGCCAGGTTTGGTAGTTAATTTAAAAAGCAAAAATACAAAATCAAAAAGTTAAGTTATGTCAAAAATAGGCAAGCAACCAGTTCAGATACCAGACGGCGTTGCCGTTAACATACTTGATAATGAAGTAAAAGTTAGTGGTCCTAAAGGAGAACTAACTTTTAAGTTTAGGCCTGAAGTCAAAGTTGAAATTGATGGTTCTAACGTCAGGTTGTCTCGCAAAAACGAGACTAAGTTTGCCAAGGCTTTGCACGGGTTAACTCGCAGCATTATCGCCAATATGGTAATTGGCACAGTCAAAGGACATGAGAAAACTTTAGAACTAGTTGGCGTTGGGTACAGAGCAGCAAAACAAGGTGAAAATTTAGTCTTAAATGTTGGATATTCGCATCCGGTGATAATAGAAAAAGTTGCTGGAATTCAAATTGAGACAAAAGATAACAAAATTGTTATTTCAGGTGCAGATAAAGCCAAAGTTGGCGAAACTGCAGCAAGAATCAGAAGAGTTAGGCCTCCCGAGCCTTATAAAGGCAAGGGTATTAAATATCTTGGTGAGATTATCAGAAGAAAACCAGGTAAGTCATTAAAGACTGCTGCTTAAAATGATTAATAAAAGAATCAAAAGGGCAAAAAGACACATTAGAGTAAGAAAAAAAATAACTGGTACGGAAAAAGTGCCAAGACTTGTTGTTTTCAGATCAAATAAACATATCTATGCCCAAGTTATTAATGATGCAAACGGGGAAACAATCGTTGCTGCCTCCGACCAGAAATTGACAAAAGTTAAAGTTAGCAAAATCGAATTAGCTAAAAAGGTAGGTTTAAACCTGGCAAATTTAGCTCGCAAGAAAAACATTAAAAATGTCGTTTTCGATCGCGCAGGATATAAATATCATGGACGTGTTAAAGCATTAGCCGATGGTTCTAGGGAAGGAGGCTTAAACTTTTAAATGGCAAGCGTTGGGCAATTTATGGAAGAAGCAAAAGAATTTGAGGAAAAAGTAGTACAGGTTAACCGCGTCTCCAAAAAAACAAAAGGAGGCAATAAAATTGGTTTTTCTGTAATTGTCGTTGTTGGCAATAAAAAAGGCAAAGTTGGAGTGGGGCTAGGCAAGGCCAAAGATGTAGCTTCTGCTATTAGAAAAGCTGTCAACAGAGCCAAAAAGAGTCTAGTTTCAGTGCCAACAGTTTATGGTACTATTCCCTATGATGTTTTGATTAAGCGTGGAGCTGCCAAAGTGCTTCTCAAACCAGCTCCTGAAGGAAGCGGAGTTATTGCTGGTGGTGCAGTCAGGGTTGTTGTTGAAGCAGCTGGGATCAGAAATATTTCAAGCAAAATCTTGGGTACTAAAAATCCGGCCTCAAATATCTATGCAACACTTGAGGCACTGGGAAGCTTTGTAAAATGAATCTTAATAATTTACCAAAAATAAAAACTAAAAGCGCTAAAAGAGTTGGTCGTGGTCAGGGATCTGGTAAGGGTAAAACTGCAGGACGTGGGACAAAAGGGCAAAAAGCCAGAGAAAAAATTTCGATAACCCATCCTCATTTTGAAGGTGGGCAGAGACCGATTTTTAAAAGACTCCCATACAAAAGGGGCAAAGACAATCCTAAAATTTCAAAAAAACCACTTGTTATCAACTTAGCAGCTTTAAATATCTTACCCAACGGGCAGACAGTTAATCTAGAAACTCTGGTTAAATTTGGTATTGTCCAAAAAGATGATGCGCAAAACTTTGGAGTAAAAATTTTAGGTGACGGTGATCTTAAAATTCCGTTAATAATTAGTTTACCAATATCTAAAAGTGCAGGTAAAAAAATCGAAAAAGCCGGGGGCAAAGTAATATTAGAAAAACAAATATCAAATACCCAAAACAAATGAACTATTTTCAACTGCTAATCAAAGTTTTTAAAGTGAAAAACCTTAGGAGCAAAATTATTTTCACCGCATTTATCTTTTTCATATTCCGTGTCTTTGCTCAGGTGCCTGTCCCGGGAGTTGATGTTGTTGCCCTAAAACGACTTTTTTCCCAAAATCAATTGCTTTCTCTTCTGGATATTTTTTCTGGAGGGACATTGGCCAACTTTTCAGTTCTTTCACTGGGTTTAAATCCCTACATTAATGCCAGCATTATCATACAACTTCTCCAATTAGTCTTCCCCAAGCTCGAAGAACTTGCAAAGGAAGGCGAGGCAGGTAGAGAAAAAATAAATCAATATACGCGATATCTTACTGTCCCTTTGGCTACAATACAGGCATTTGGTATTTATATTCTTTTGAGAAACTCTCAAATAATCAGTTCAGTAACTCCACTTACACTGTTGTCTCTTGTTGTCACTATTACATCTGGGACTATCCTTTTGATGTGGTTGGGGGAATTAATCTCCGAAAAAGGAATTGGCAATGGGATCTCCATGATAATTTTTGCAGGAATTGTTGGCAGATTACCTGTTGGTATCTTTCAACAAGCATCGGTGTTCGACCCATCACAAATTAGGAATGTTCTTATATTTGCAGTTGTGGCGCTTTTAGTGGTTGTCTCGATCGTAATCGTTACCGAGGCCAGAAGGCCAATTCAGGTCCAATACTCAAGAAGGTTTATTCAAGGGGCGCCACAGGGTGAGGCCAGTTATATACCTCTTAGAGTTAATCAGGCTGGAGTTATACCAATCATTTTTGCTGTATCCCTAATTCTATTGCCGACAACTTTTGCCAGGTTTTTCGAAACTTCCCCTAACGTTTTTATGGCCAATCTCGCCCAAAATATACAGAGACTTTTCAGTCCTGAAGGCCTAATTTACAATGTGGTTTATTTTCTACTGGTCGTTGCTTTTACCTATTTCTATACAACCGTAGCTTTCAACACCAAACAAATTTCAGAAATGCTTATGAAACAAGGCGGGTTCTTGCCCGGTATTCGCCCCGGGACCCCTACAAAGGCATTTCTAGATTATGTTTCACTCAGAATCACGTTATTTGGTGCAATCTTTTTAGGAATTATCGCTATTTTGCCATCCATTGGCCAAAGCTTGACGGGTGTCACAACTCTTTTAATTGGTGGTACAGGGCTATTAATAGTTGTGGCTGTTGTACTAGAAACAACGAAGCAGATAGAATCCCAGCTTGTAATGAGTGATTATGATTCGTATTTTAGGAAATCACAATCAAAAAAATAAAACATCAACGAAAATGAAGGTAATATTTTTAGGCAGTCAAGGATCGGGAAAATCGACACAGGCAAAATTACTAGCGGGTGTGCTTAATTTGCCTTATCTTGAAATGGGTCAACTATTAAGAGACCGTGCAAACCAGAATGATGAACTGGCGCTAAAAATTAAATCAGCCCTAGATAAAGGCGATCTTGTTACCGACGAAATTACTATCAGCATCTTGCAAGAGAAAATCGCCCAGTCCGAATTTCAAAATGGTTATATTTTGGATGGCTATCCAAGAAACTACGTTCAACTTGAAGCTTTGGATAAAGATATCGATAAAGTATTTTATATAAAAATATCCGATGGTGAGGCAATAAAAAGGCTCTCACTTCGCAAAAGAGAAGATGACACCAAATATATTTTGGCAAAGAGACTGGCAGTTTACCACCAACAGACTGAACCGCTGCTGGCAGATTTTAGAAAGAGGAGAGTGCTTGAGGAGATTGATGGCGAGCATTCAATTGAAGAAACTCATCGGGACGTTTTAAAAAAAATAAATAAGTAAATCACAAATGGTCAACACTTTTACAAAAACTGACCGCCAGATAGAAATTATGAAAAAGTCAGGCAAAATTTGTGCACAAGCTCTAAAAAAAGTTCTCGAACATGTCAAACCGGGGATGACTTGTGCGGCACTTGATAAAATTGCCCAACAAGAAATAAAAAAAAGAGGAGCGGTTTCTTCATTCAAGACGGTTGAAGATTACAGGTGGACTATCTGCACAACTGTCAATGAACAAGTCGTCCATGGGATACCAACGCAAAGAGTTTTAAAAGATGGTGACATTTTGGGTATCGATATCGGTGCATTCTATCAAGGGTTTCACGGTGATCTTGCGATATCGGTTCCGGTTGGCCAAGTGTCAGAAACCACCAAAAAGTTTTTAGATGTAGGTGTAAAAACTTTAAGAAAGGCAATAGAGAAAGCAAAGGCAGGTAATACTATTGGAGACATTTCATCAACTATTCAGAACTCTATCGAAGCTGCGGGCTATTCAATTGTCAAAAGTCTTACCGGGCATGGCGTTGGCAAAAGTCTTCATGAGGAGCCGATGGTTCCAGGATTTGGCAGGGCGAAAACTGGTCCTAAGATTCTAAAAAATATGGTCTTGGCCATTGAAGTAATTTACGCCCAAGGTTCAGGAAAGGTGGTTTTAGGAAACGATAATTGGACTATTTCGACCAAAGATCATTCGCTAGGCGGTCTTTTCGAACAGACTGTTGCAATTGGCAAAAACGGCCCTATAGTGTTGACTCCTTATTTATAATTTGAGATAATACGAAAATTATATCAGGGAGTCCAAGAAATGGACGAGGCTGATTTAAATTTGATAGAATGCCAATTCAATGAAAATATATCAAAAATTGCCAAAAATCAAATCAACTAAAAGGAAGAGGAATAGATGAAACAAGGGGTTATTGAAGCTGAAGGAGAAGTAGTTGAAGCGCTTTCTAACACCATGTTCAGGGTTAAGGTACTTGCTGGACAACTGCCCAATGTTGAGGTAGACAGCACGATACTTTGTCATCTCTCAGGAAAGATGAGAATTCATTATGTCAGAATCTTACCTGGAGATAAAATTAAACTGGAGACCACACCTTATGATCTAACCAGAGGTCGCATAACTTATAGGTACTAAAATTGATTTAATAAACTTCCGGGGGTTAAAAACCCACGGTTTTGTCTTTAAGTTTACAAGAGCGCAGAAAACACTTACAACTAATGATAATATACTCTCGGAAGTATGTAATCGCTCGCTTGCATTCATCCCCACTTTAGGAAAGTGGAGTTTTCTGCAAGCGATTATAAACGACAAAATGAAAGTTCAAGCAAGCGTTAAAAAAAGATGTGTTAATTGTAAGATAGTTAAACGCAAAGGCAGACTTTACGTAATCTGTAACAATCCTCGCCATAAGCAGCGTCAAGGTTAACTTGACCCTGCTTGCACCACAAGTTGAGAAATAATTTTAACTTGTGCCTAAAACAACGGCAGGGATAGGGGATAAATCAAATCAAGGAGTACTGATGGCTAGAATCGTCGGAATTGATCTACCAAATGAAAAGAGGCTGGAAGCAGCGTTGCCTTATATCTTTGGCATAGGTTTGTCTTTGGCTAAAAAAATTATTGCCGATTGTAATCTAGATCCCAACAAGCGAACAAAGAATCTGACCGAGGAGGAAGTCGCCAAGCTCCAAAAAGAAATAGAAAAATACAGAGTCGAAGGGGATTTAAGAAGAGAAATCCAGGGTAACGTCAAAAGACTGCAGGAAATCGGTGCATACCGCGGCATTCGACACACTAAAAACCTGCCGGCAAGAGGACAAAGAACCAGAGTCAATGCCAGGACAAAAAGAGGTAAACGTGTAACTATAGGTACTGTTAGAAAAGAGGTTGTCACAAGATCTGGCCCACTCGCAAAATAAACTATTAATTTTTAAATAAAATAAATGGCAAAAGAGCCGAAAAAATCTAAAAAAAATTTAGCACAGAATTTAAGTCACGCCAGAGCATATGTGACGGCGACTTTTAATAATACTTTAGTTACTATTACAGATCAAAATGGCAACGCACTGATATGGGGATCCGCAGGTAGCGCAGGTTTCAGGGGAGCTAGAAAGTCAACGCCATACGCAGCCACAACCGTTGTCGAAAATATAGCCAAAAAAGCGAAAGAAATCGGAATAAGCAGCATCGAAATCTATTTGAAAGGCCCTGGTCCCGGTAGAGACAGCACAACAAGAGCCTTTAAAGCCGCTGGGCTCAACATTACCATGATAGCCGATGTTACGCCGATTCCCCATAATGGGCCGCGAGCATCGAAAAGGAGACGAGTCTAATGGCCAGATACACCGGACCAAAGCACAAACTGTGCAGAGCAGAAGGAGTAGCCATTTGTGGTTCCCCCAAGTGTCCCGTTATTCGCAAAAATGCTGGACCTCCGGGACAGCATAGTCAAAAGCGTAGAAGGAAACTTTCGGAGTATGGAATTCAGCTTAGAGAAAAACAAAAGGTCAAGAGAATATACGGTGTACTTGAGCGACAATTTAGACGCTATTACTTTTTAGCTTCTGCCAAAAAGGAGGCAACTGGTGAAGCTCTACTGCAAATTTTGGAAACAAGACTTGACAATGTCGTCTATAAGTTGAATTTAGCTAATTCACGACCACAGGCAAGACAGTTAGTTTCCCACGGCCATATTTTTGTCAATGGCAAAAAAGTGACCATCCCTTCTTACAATGTTAAAATTGGTGACATTGTATCACTGTCTGAAAAAGCCTCGAACTTTAATTTTGTTAGTAAAATAGCTGAAGAAACAAAAGATAAACTGTTACCTTCATGGCTTGAAAAAAAAGCTATCGTCGGCAAAATCAAGTCATTACCGGCAAGAGAAGACATTGATGCTGATATCAATGAGAGCTTAATTGTTGAATATTATTCTCGGTAGAGAACAGGATGAGCAGACTTAGCAAATTTTTAGAATCTAAACAAAGTTCCCATGGTAGTTGTGGGATTGTAAAAGGAGGTGAAAGATAATGCTTGATTTATCGCAAATCGAAATTAGGATAGAAAAAGAAACTCCGGATTTTGGGAGGTTTGTTATCGAACCCTTAGACCAAGGTTACGGTCACACCATTGGTAATTCCTTGAGGAGAATTCTTTTGACGTCGTTACCGGGTGCAGCCATAACTCAGGTTAAAATCGCCGGGGTCCGACATCAATTTACTTCACTTAGTGGTATGTCAGAAGATATTGTTGAATTCATTCTCAATCTTAAAAAAATCAGATTGAATATTACAAGCGATAAACCTGTCAAACTTGCCCTGGACGTAAAAGGCCCGAAGGAGGTAAAAGCAAAAGATATCTCAAAAGCTGCAGGTGTGGAAATTGTTAATGGGGATTTAGCTCTGGCTAACCTAGCTGATTCAAAGTCAAAACTAGCAGCAACTCTTATTGCTGAAACCGGAACTGGCTATTCTCTTTCCGAAGAAAGAAAAACCGGTGAAATTGGAGTTATGCCAATAGATGCAAATTTCTCACCTATAACCCAGGCCAATTATACGGTGGAGCCTACTCGTGTTGGTAGGCTAACTAGCTATGATAAATTGACGCTTGAGATTACAACTGATGCTACTCTCAAGCCATCTGAAGCGCTCAAGAAGGCTGCCAAGATACTGGTGGATCACTTTTTAATTATTCACGAACCTCAAATAGCTGCCAAGAAACCTAAAACCCAAGCTCCGGCCTCAATTCAGTTGACTGAAGATCTTCTCAACACATCACTGGAGGAACTGGACTTGCCGATTAGATTAACTAATAGTCTTAAAGCTGGAAAAATTGAAACCATTGGAGATTTTTTAGCAAAGGATAAAAAAGATCTAATGAAGATGAAAAACTTGGGTCCTAAATCCATAGGCCTCGTTGAAGAAAAACTTAAAGAGAGGGGAATTAGTGTAAAGTGAGACACCAAGTATTCGGTAAGAAGCTATCAAGAGATACTAAGGCGCGCAAAGCGCTTCTTGCTAACATGGCCGCATCGCTTGTGACTCATGGTCAATTGACTACTACCTTGGCCAAGGCAAAATTCGCCATGCCATATGTTGAGAAATTAGTAACCTTGGCCAAAAAAAACAAGTTAAATTCCAATAGATGGTTAGCTTCAACCCTGCCACAAGACGCATTTGTTAAATTGGTTCAACAGCTAGGACCCGGATTTAAAGATAGACACGGAGGTTATACAAGAATCGTTAAACTTTCAACAAGACGTGGGGACTCTGCGCAAATGGCCCGGTTAGAGTTTCTTGAGTGGGAAAGGAAATCCCCAAATCAAAAAAAAGCGACTGTCCAAAAGAAAGGCGCGGCAAAAGCTGGCGTCAAAGTGGCTAAAACTAAAAATAAAAATTAATAATTGCATGAAGAGCATCAAGACGCAGGATATAAAAAGAAGCTGGCATCTAATCGATGCTAAAGATCAAATCTTAGGAAGAATTTCCTCCCAAATCGCTATGCAGTTGATGGGTAAAAATAAAAACTATTACGTGCCTTATCTGGATACAGGTGATTACGTAGTCGTTATTAATGCCAAAAAAGTTTTACTGTCCGGCAAAAAAGAAGATCAAAAAAAATACTGGCGCCATTCCGGTTATCCGGGTGGATTGCGTTTTAAAAAAGCCAGTCAAGTTAGAGCACATAAACCCGAGGATTTAATAAGACATGCAGTAAAAGGAATGCTCCCCAAAAATACTCTTGGGACTAAAATGTTAAAAAAACTTTTTATTTACCCCGGACAAGAACATCCCTATAATGAAAAGTTTGAAGATCAAAAATCAAATATCAAAATTACAAGTTAAAATTAGCAATAAAAAAGCTAAGTCCGATTTAGCTACCACCACTTTGAACTTTGACTTTTGAATTTTGAAATATCGACGAAAATGGTTCAACAACAAGAAGACAAAACAAGCACAGACAAAGAAGATAAAAAGCAAGTAGGCAGCAAATACTTCTACGCTCACGGTCGCAGGAAAGAAGCTGCAGCCAGAGTCAGGCTTTACAAAGGTAGGGGACAATTCATTGTTAACAACAGGCCAATAGAAAAATATTTTGCGCAAGAAGTGGAAAAGAGCTATTATCTTAGACCTTTTCTCTTAACCAAAACCCAAGATAAATATTACGCGACTGTTAAAGTAGAAGGTTCAGGCAAAAGCGGGCAACTGGCTGCAGTTGTCCATGGTCTGGCAAGAGCCTTGGTTAAGACAGACGAATCTTTTCGCCCAATTCTCAAAAAGGCAGGCCTTCTAACCCGCGACTCCAGAGTCAAAGAGCGTCGCAAGTACGGCCTCGCTCAGAAAGCACGCAAAGGCAAGCAATCTCCAAGGAGATAGTGCAGTCCTAAGTAAACCGAAGGGCAATCACCTAGGGGATAAATTAACCAATTATTTTTGGGGAGTTTCGGCAGATGGTGTAGGCTTTTGATTATTTGCTGGGTCTTGAGGCGTCATAAACTGCCCGTCGGCTTGTA
>MFBQ01000011.1 GCA_001776475.1 Candidatus Curtissbacteria bacterium RIFCSPLOWO2_01_FULL_41_18 | reverse complement strand
TATTTGGTTTAAAGCTACCCGAGGAAAAGAAATTTGATTTTAACGTCTGCTCTGACTCAAAATATAAACAGCCTCCCCTGTTTTTGTATACAGATTAAGCGCCATTGCCCTTGGCGTATGGTCTCACACAAATACGTCTTGGATAGCGTTTTAGTGAATTGGCCAAAGTTTTTCCTTGAGATATTTGCTTAAAGAGAAGCTAGATTTTAAATTTCCTGCCTTAAGCCAGCCAATTGTAGACTTAGCGAAGATAGATTTGGTTTCGAGCCGGAGATTACTTGCAAGCTGCTAAAGCGTGGTTTTAGAATTTTGGAGGTACCTATTAGCTACAAAAGTCGCAGTTACCAAGAGGGTAAAAAAATTGGCATCAAAGACGGCCTGCGTGCTCTCTACCTTTTAGTAAAATATAGATTTTTTGATTAACTCTTTTAGTGAAAGAAAAATTTTGGCTCACTATCACCATACTGAAAGCCGTGGTATTTTGGTCCTAGCTTCGCGAGATTCACTCTCATCCCCGGCATAAGCAAAGCTTGCGGTCCTCGCAGGCTGCGGGCCTAAAATGCCAGGGTATTCCCGCTCGGAATAAAAGAGCTATACTTGAATTATGAAGCGTACGTTACTAATTGCTGTTATTGTATTGCCTGTTTTATTTCTAATACTCGGCGCCAGAAGATATATATACAGCGCCTATCAGCATGCCGGTGCAAGATTTGGCATCAATTTTAACAATATTGCCACAGGCGATTATGTCAAATATATAAAATCTCAGACAGGGGAGTTCGAGGCTGACCAAAGGGCCCAGTTTTTAAATAGATTGGTAGGCTTTAAAGATAGAGTCTCAACTCAAAGGGCCGATATTCTTGGTGAGGCTACCCAACCCAAAGGTGAGAAATGGATCGAAGTCGATTTGTCCGACCAAAAACTTTATATGAAAGAGGGGGACACTACCGCCGGCAGTTTTCTAATTTCCTCAGGCAAATGGGCACCAACACCGCAAGGCCAGTGGCGAATCTGGACTAAGTTAAGATATACCAGAATGATGGGAGGTTCTAAAGCACTTGGAACCTATTATAATCTTCCCAATGTTCCATACACCATGTATTATGACCGAGGTTATGGTATCCATGGCGCCTATTGGCACAACAATTTTGGTAATCCCATGAGTCACGGCTGTATTAACATGAAACCGGAAGAGGCCGGCATAGTTTTCAGATGGGCAGATATTGGAACTAAAGTTATCGTCCATATTTAGGATTCTTGAATAGCAATCTAAATTGCGCTATTATTACCCTGCATTTTCATAACTGCTTCTAAAATTTCCTGCCCCATACTACGAAACCAAGGAGAAACACGGGGTCCCCGCGAAACAGGGGTAACACAAAGGTGTCTCCTTAGAGTAAGAGAAGGGAGGTGATTAATCTGGGACAGAAGGGATTAATTTCAGGATTTTACGCATCCATTATCGGCCTTTTGTTCGGGTCCGCAGTTGGTGGGCTTGGTATCTGGACTGCCGTCGCAGCTTCGGTAAAAACTCCCCTTGGAGGATGGTTAATTTTTTTAGTTATTGGATCGGCGCTTGGCTATCTCTACTCGTTTTTTAAATTTAGTGAATTTTTTGGCAAGGAAGCAATCATAAAGGGAGCTGCCTATGGAATCGTCATCTGGATTGCCAGCTTGATTCTAGCTTCTATTTTTCCGGCACTGGGCCAAGCCGCCTTTGTGGATCCTATACGAGCTAATCTATTTGTCCAATTGATGACCAGCCTTGTCTGGGGCGCATCTCTTGGTCTATTGTTTGAGCAAAAGTAAGGTTAACTTGCAATATTTCAGTTATAACGGCAAAATTCAATTGCCATGGATTATCTAAAGCAGCTTGACGATCTTCGCGATCGCTACCTTGCTATTCAAAAGAATTTCGACAAAAGCAAGAGGTTGGATCAATTACAAAAGCTTCAAGACCAAAGTAGAGTACCAAATTTTTGGCGAAGTCCATCTTACGCCCAAAAGGTTATGAAGATGATCGCCAGCCTAAACGGCGAAATTAGCTCATTTGACTCAATTGATAAAGGGATAACAGGTCTAAGAGAAATGGTTGTCTTATCTCAAAAGGACCCCAATATTTCGCAAGAGATGGCCACGCAAATAAGCAGTCTTAGAGGGAAAATTGAGGATCTTGAAACTAAGATATTCTTATCCGGCCAGTATGATGCCAATGATGCAATCATGTCCATTCATGCTGGCCAAGGTGGAGTCGAGGCCATGGACTGGGTTGATATGCTGTCTCGTATGTATCAGAAATATTTTTCACAAAAGAAGTGGGATTTTGAAGTTATTAGTGAAATACCCGGAGAAGAAGCAGGTTACAAAACAGTGACAATTGTGGTTGAAGAATCGTTTGCTTACGGCCTTATAAAGGGTGAAGCAGGAGTCCATAGACTTGTAAGACTTTCTCCATTCAATGCCGCAAACCTTAGACAAACGTCATTTGCTCTCGTTGAAATCATGCCCCAGATAGAAGAAGATGCGACCCTTGACATCAAACCCGATGATATTGAGTTCGAGGCTTTCCGCGCAGGTGGCCACGGCGGTCAAAACGTCAACAAGGTTTCAACGGCCGTGAGGCTCAAACATAAGCCAACAGGCATCATTGTTACTTGTCAGACTCAACGCTATCAGGCACAAAACCGCGAAAATGCCCTCAAATTATTGAAAGCCAAGCTTTGGATTCTTAAGCAAAAGGAGCAAGAAGAAGAAAAAGAAAAAATCAAAGGCAGCCACGTGACGCCTGGCTGGGGAAACCAAATACGCTCCTACGTACTGCATCCTTACAAAATGGTTAAGGATCTCAGGACAGACTACCAAACATCCGATGCTCAGGCTGTATTAGACGGAGATTTGGATCAGTTCATAAAACAAGAAATGGCGCTTTTTAAAAAGTAAGATTCATACAGACAGGTTGCCGACCTGCCCCTTCGATTGCTATAATTACGAAGTACTTACGTCGCGAGCCCCGAGTTTTCGAGGGACGAGGCCAGACATAATTACCAAACAAAGTTAAACTTTTGCTTGTATGGAAGAAATTAAATTTTCACAAAAACAGCAGCAACAAAGTCCAAGTCAAACTGACTCAAAATTGACTCAGAGCAAGTCAGAACCACAATCGGGGTTCAAGGCCGAGAATTTTCTAAGGGCGGTACCCGCAAGAGCAGGAATTAGCAAGTTTATTCCGATTATTATTATAATTGTCGTAGTTGCTGCCGGTATATTTTCCGGCCTTGTTTTCTCATCACGGAATAAGAATGCGAAAAGCCAAGCCAGGGCTGCAGTCGATGAAGAGCAATTAACCGGTGAACAAAAACAATCATTTGCCCAGACTTTTCGCGACGAGGCCGAGGGTACAATCGAGAAAAATGATAAATTGGATAAATACGCACAAGGCACACACAAGCTTATAAGGCCCGGTGGCGAAGACCAGACTGCTTATTTAACGTCGTCGGTTCTGGACCTTGATCAATATGTGGGTAAAAAAGTGAAAGTTTATGGTGAAACATTCGGATCTTCACAGGTAGGTTGGCTGATGGACGTAGGCAAAGTAGATGTCGTCAACTAAGAATGGCTCTGCCCCATGATCCAGTTTGAATCTATTACTAAAAAATACGCAAACACCCAAGCACTTTCTGATATCAATTTAAAGATAGAGGATGGTGAATTTGTATTTATCGTCGGCCCATCCGGTGCAGGTAAATCAACACTTTTAAGGTTGATTACTCGCGAGATCGCGCCTTCAAGTGGTAGGATTTTGTTTAGGGAAGAAGATATCTTAAGGATTCCGGAAGCAAAATTGCCGATGCTTAGAAGAAAAATAGGCACCGTATTTCAAGACTTCAAATTACTTCTTAACAGAACTGTTTTTGAAAACGTTGCTGTTCCACTGGAGGTTTTATCCAAAAAACAGAAAGAGATAGAAAAAGAGGTGTCGGGAGTTCTGGAAAAAGTGGGGCTTTTGGAAAAAGCTAATAACTTCCCGGCACAACTTTCAGGCGGTGAAGTTCAAAGAACGGCAATTGCCAGAGCCATTGTCGCAAGACCCGAGGTTTTACTCGCCGACGAACCAACGGGAGATCTTGACCCCACCACTGCCCTCGATGTGGTTAAAATCATGGAGAAAATTAACCAAGACGATAAGACGACGGTAGTGATGGCGACCCACAATGCCCACATAGTCAATCACTTAAAAAAAAGAGTTATTGTTTTGGCGATGGGTAAAATAGTCAAAGACGAAAAAGAAGGTAAATATGAAACCGGTTAAAGATACCTTTAAAGTCTTAAGAAGAAGTCCTTACCAGGCAATGGCCGCAGCACTGGCTATGTCTCTCACTTTTTTTGTGTCCTCAATATTTATAGTTCTAATTGTCGGCGGGCAGCTTGTTTTAAAGTATATCGAACAACGACCACAGGTAATCGCTTTTTTTAAGGATGACACTAAAGAAACCAGAATTGCCGAAATTGCAAACGAAGTTAAATCAACAGGACTAGTAAGAGAGGTTAAATATGTTTCCAAAGAAGAGGCCCTGGCTATATATCGCGAGCGCAACAAAGACGACCCCTTGCTTTTGGAATCGGTGACGGCCGACTTTTTGCCCGCATCAATAGATATTTCTATAAACCGTGCCCAGGATATTGAGGCAGTTACCAAACAAGTTAAGGATAGACCGGAAGTAGAAAGGGTAATCACCCCGGAAAACTTAGTCGGCCAACTTGTCAAATGGACTAAAACCATTAGAATTGGCGGAATTATATTTGTCTCGACACTGATGGCGGTTTCTTTCTTAATTATCATCATGGTTATTGGCATGAGAATAGCGCTTCGCCGGGATGAAATATCGATTATGAGCCTTGTGGGTGCAACTAAGTGGTATGTCTCAAGGCCATTTTTTATCGAGGGGGCACTTTACGGAATAGTGGGCGCCAGCGTTGCCGTTTTTTTAGTTTATTCTCTTTTACTTTTCTATTCTCCAAATATTCAATCATTTTTAGGACCGATCCTGGTATTTCCAATAAATCCTCTTTTCTTCCTCTACCTCTGGTTGGCTGAGGTTTTTGCTGCCTCCACTGTCGGCATAGTCGGTGCAGCAATTGCTCTTTACCGGTATCTGAGGATTAAATGAAGAAATTCTTAATATTTCTTGCACTTTTTTTCCTGTTTTTTCTCTTCT
>MFBQ01000010.1:2533-14251 GCA_001776475.1 Candidatus Curtissbacteria bacterium RIFCSPLOWO2_01_FULL_41_18 | reverse complement strand
GAAGACAATACTACCTTCTTTTTAGGGGATTTTCCTTTAACAATAATCTTTGTGGGATGTAAACTAATTCGCTGATACTTTAAGACTAATTGTAAATCACTCCCATTGCACTGCGAAGCTTTATGCGAAGTGGGGTGCTTGCCCTGGGCGCGGTCGAAGGGCTATAATTTCCTCATGATGCTTGTCATCCTATAGTTTGACAACGTAGCTTAAATTCTGTATAATCCTCTCCATGAATGCAGAGCAGTTGGGAGAACGTTCTGCCCAAAAAGAAACACATGCAAGATTAATAGTTGAGATTGGGCCTGGACACAATCTAATATCTAGTTTTTCCGATAGTATCGTTGGTAGCGACGATATGTATATATGCATAGAACGTTCTCCATTCATTTTAAAAAGCCCACAGATAAAAGGTGACTTTGCGCATCTTCCTCTTAAAGACGAATCAGCTGATCAGATCTGGGTTATGAATGTTTTTGGAGAGCACTACGCAGCCTTTCCTGCAGTTTACGACCCACTCTACTCACATTTTCAAAAAAGATTAATTCTCCCAGGAAGTACAGCGGTATTTTTCTTAGAAATGGCAAGAGTCCTAAAGCCCAGCGGTAGAGTATTTATTGGTGAAACTTATACCCCACCACCTTTACTCCCTGAAATAGATTTCACTCCTTATGGGCTAAGCAAGGAGGTTTTAAATGGAGATTTGTACGACAGGTTTGTTGAAGAACATAAGTTAGGAAAGATTAACGATACAATGGTGCACTTTTCTGGCAAAAATGCATATTTTCTTATTTTGACTAAAGAAATGAGTAGTGCTTCTGCGAGGATCGTCAATTCGTAAATTCTTTAACAGCTGATTTAGATTTATAATAAACCCTTCTGCTATAATTGCCGCTTGACAAAAGCATTATCTCTGTTACAATTTACGCATAGGTTGTAACAATATGGATGCAAAAAGCGAGGCTAAAAATCTTGCTCGCCCTAGCTGATTATGTTGGAACTTATTTCAAACGTTTCTTAGAACAACTTACCATCTTTCCTCAAGCCAAACCAACACTTAAATTACCATATTTTTAATTATACTATCCCATTAACTCCCCGGTCCTTGCGGAATTATACGCATAACGCTAGTATGACCCTCTGGGCAAAGAACAAAAGGCGCCGGTGTAGTGAATGCGCCGCTTGCGATGAGAGCATTGGCTGTCTCATCCTCTACACAGCCGGCTAAAGTAACTGTATCTGGTTCAAACACAAAAGGTGCAAAGAAGAACAGGGAATGGGCCGATGCATCACTTGGAGTAGCTACCGCTATAAACACAAGAAGAAATAACGCAATAATTCCTCCATAAATTTTGTTCATATTCTCACCCCCTCTCAAAAACTGCCCCTTTGGGCAACGTGTCAGAAACTATAAATCCTTTGCCTTGAAAAAGCCAATCTATTGGGCGATAACTTGTTGCCTAATCTTTGGAGGAAAAACTTGTGAAGTTTCTTTTAGAAATTTTGAGGCATTAAGAATCTCCAAAAGCAACAGTTCGCCCTTGGCAGATAAATGAGAAATAATATTTCCAGACTGTTGAGCATCATCAATCTTTCCTTTTCCTAAAAAGACCATCAACACATCATCTTCTTTATCATAACGATATTTAATTTTCGCCATATCTACCCTTTCTGTAAATGTAGAAAGTAATGACAATTATATCACCTCTTTGCTGCTTATACACTACTCGGAGATTATGCCTCTTATCAAAACCGGCAGCAATGATTGAATTGCCGTTATCCAAAGAACGATATTTAGGTTTTTTAATTGTGTCAGAAATTTTCGACTTGGTAACAAAAATTCCAAATATCCTAAGGTCGGCAAATTTCTTTTCCGCGTGTCTGGTGTATTTAATCTTCACAAAGAAATTGTAGCATGGAGGGAATTTGAGGTTATATTTAAGACCAACTCAGCTCCCCGGGTAGGATTCGAACCTACGACCTTAGAGTTAACAGCTCTCCGCTCTACCACTGAGCTACCGGGGATTACCATTAACGAAGCTCATTCTAACACATTTTTCTTTATCTGTTAAAATACTCGTATGGCCAAATCTAAAATTAATCCCAATATTCTCTGGTCACGTCAGACATGGCTCTGGCCTCTGGTCGTTCTCCTGCTTGCCTTGGGTGCATTTTATACCAAACCCTGGCAGATAAAACCTGCAGAAACCATATCTGTATCCGCCAGCGGCAAAACCCAAGTTACTCCAAACATCGCCAAAATCACGGCCACCATTGAGTCTCAAAACCCAAATTTAGACGAGGCCCGCAGCGATAACGAACAGAAAATTTCCACGATCGTCACAAAACTCAAAGAACTTGGAGTCGAAGAAAAAGACATTAAAACCCAAAATATTTCCGGTGGACCCGGCTACGAACCGCAAATCTTAATTTATCCTCCTCGCCCAAAAAACATCAACCAGCTTTCCACAAGCTTAGAAATCACAATAAGAAATTTCGATATTTCAGATGAAGTGCTTGCAACTCTAACACAAAGTGGAACAACTGATCTTTACGGTCCTAACCTCACAGTCGATGACCAAACTTTGGAAGCTGCCAAATCAAAAGCACGCGAGGATGCAGTAAGCCAAGCTCGGAAAAAAGCAGAAGAGCTTGCCAAACTCTCCGAAAGAAGACTTGGCAAAGTGGTTAAAATCCAGGAGCAAGGAGATTTTGGTTACCCTGTTCCAATCATCGCTCAATCCGAGCTTGATCTTAAAGAAAGAGCTAGCCAAATCCAACCGGGCCAAAACGAGGTAACCATTAACCTATCAGTGGATTTCGCTTTAGAGTAGTCCATCAGTTGAACTCAGAAATATTTAAGTTAATATTGCGCTTCTCATTGATTTTAGCAAACATTAGGGTTAAATTTGACCAATCATATTGTACAGTCTTAATGATTGCGATGAAAAAGAAGTTTGCTCAATATACCTTACCGTTACTAATCCTTGTTTTTGCGATTTTTTCAGGCTTAATAATCCATCGGGCATCATGGTTTGTTCAGGATAAACATTTTTCTCTTCTGGCTTTGAGTTTTATCAAAAATGATCTTTTTTTGAGCCCCAATAATTTTCCTCCCGGCGACTATGTTGATTACTTTGGAAAACAATATTTATTTTTTGGCCCGATGCCATCGATACTTCTTATGCCTCCTGTCGCAATCTGGGGAAAAAATTTCCCGCAAATAACCTTGTCTTTTGTTTCCCTAGCAATAACGTATATTGCTATATTTTTGTTAACTAGAAAGTTGAAATTCACAAAAATTGAAAGCATTTGGCTTGCGAACTTTTTTGTGTTTGGAACAGTCTTGTATTTTGTCGGGCTGGTAAATATTTCGGCCTACGTAGTCCAGGCTGTTGGGACAGCCATTATTGTACTTTCACTTTTAGAATATTTTACAAAGCGCAGATGGTTAGTGATAGGAATTCTTGTATCAGTGGCCGGAGCTACAAGGATAACACTTTTTGGTACAGCCATTTTTTTTGTATTGGAGCTTTTGAGAAACCGACGAAAACCTGGTTTCCCAAAAAGTATGATTTATCTTTTGATCCCGATAATTTTTTCTCTAGCCATTCTGGGTATTTACAACTTTCGTCGATTTCATTCATTTTTCGACACAGGTTACACGCGCAACGTATCAGTTTTGGACAAAAATTACCTAAACAATCAGTTAGGGTGGTTTAATCCGGTACACATACCAGCAAACTTGTATGTGCTTCTTGTGATGGCTCCAGAACCTATTAAAAAACCCAGCGTGGAATTTGCTTTGCAATTTCCTTATCTTAAAGCCAATGGAATGGGTTTGGCCATCTGGTTTACTTCCCCTTTATTTTTGTACTTATTGCTCGCAAAGAAAGAAACATACACTTTCCCTGCAGCTATTGGCATTATCGTTCTTTTAATTCCTTCCCTGCTATACATGGGAATCGGTGCTTCGCAGTATGGATACAGATATAGCCTCGACTTTCTGCCTTTACTATTTTTAGTCTTACTCTCAGCTTTTAAGAAAGGCTTACCTTCATTTGCTAAATTCTTAATTTTTGTGGGGATACTTTTTAACCTCTTTCTTATGCTAAGTATCTGGAATTCTTACCCCCTGCTTTCTTTTTGGGAATATCTTGATTAAATCGGCCCAAGGGTCTCTGAATAGCCAATAAACTTCCGAGGGCTAAAAGCGATTCGACTGAGCTCATCGTCGAAGTCACTCGGTATTGTCCTTAGGTTTACATGAGTAAAAATAACCATAATATGTTAATGTTTTATCCCTCGAAAGTATGTATTCGCCCTCTCGCATTCATCCGTGGACTAACAGTCCACGGTGTTCTGCGAGCGAATATAAAATCTAGACGTGAGAAGTTAGAAATGAGAAGCTAGATTCATGAAATGGAATATAAGAGACTCCTACCTCGACTTTGGCTTTAAAGTAACAAATCCTAAAATAACCAAACTTAACAGCGAGATTACCAAACCGATCTTAAAAACCTCACTGTCATACCAAAACCTCACCAAATGCTCTCCTGGCACCAAAGGGACTGCCCGAAAGGTGTAATTAGCCCTCAAAATATCCACTCGACTGCCGTCAACTTCCGCCTTCCAACCGGGATAATAATTGTCGGATAAAAATAAAAGTTTGGGCTGATTTGATCTTGTCTTAATGATTACTTCCTGTGGTCTGTAACTGAGGATATTGACAGTTCCTTGCCCAAATTGCGGACTGACAGGCGATGGTTTTTCCAAAACTAACACATTGCGCCAGTCAAAATCAGAAGCAAAAAGTTTTTGAGGAATTAATTTACGCCTAATCTTATTCAACTGGCCAGTGCTAAGTCCTGTATTATCAGGGTGAGGAGGCCCCTCATAATTTGAGGCCAAAAACGCCCTTGGCATAACTTGCAGATTTTCAAATACGCCAAAGTTGCCGTCCTCAAAAACTTTCATAAAATTATTTTTCGCCATAGTCTCCTCATCATCTTTATCTTTATGTACAATCACATATTTAACACCTAATAGATCGGCAATCCTTCGCTTGTCCTCCCGCAAAAATTCACTAACTTTGTCCTTGCCCCCAAGCCCTGCATCAGCCCTAAAAGAAAATTGAGAAATGTCTACATCCTTCCCTGAATATGTAAACTCGCCATACGATCTGTTATTTAAAGAATCGTACCCACCGGGCCAAAAAATCCCGTACTGGCTGGCAAAATTAGTCTCAAAATAGCCGCGGCCCACGCCCCAACTGCGCCAAATACCTTGATTTTTTTGGATAAAGTTTAAAATAGCATTTTGGGGGAAAATATTTTTCTTGTTGGAAAAGGAAAAGTATTTTTGGCTAAAGTAAAAGGTATGCAAAAAAGCAACAGCAATAATTGCTGCGGCGCAAACTCCTTTATACCTTGACCTGTAACTTGCAACAACTATCAATAGAGAACTGGCAACAAATACACCAAAAGGTACAACTAAATTTCTTGCAGAAATCATGGCATTGCCGGCAGCCGATAAGCCTTTATCAAAATAAGGGAAACCAAAAAATCGCACACCCGCTAAATAACCAATGAGTAAAATATACAAGAAAGCCAAAGGGGCGATCGTCCTAAATATTTGCCTATCAGCTGTCCTCTGCCAGAGATCAAACCCGATGGCTGCCAAAGCCGAAAGGCAAAAAGCCGGAACAAACAAAATTCTGTTGGCAATTGACGAGGAAAGAAAGGGAATTGGCAACATCAAATAAAGACGGGTAGTCGGCAAATCAATGGTCAAAGACAGTGCAATAACTCCTACAATTGCCAAAAATTGTATTAACTTCGCCCTTTGCTGCAAAAAAGACTTTTGTTTTTTGGCAAAAATCGCAAAAAGAGCAAAAATTAAAGCGGCAACCCCAAAAAAAATAATTCCCTCATAATATTGGGCCACACCACTTCTAAAAAAATTCCAAGTTGCAGCACTTCCAAAAAAATCCGGCGCCAAAAGTGTTACAAGGGCCTCCAAAGGCAACAAAAATGCCGTCAAAGTTGAGGTTAACCTAATTTGCGACCTGGCACCTAAGAAAAAAAGTTCGCCAGATGGCAAAAGCTGCACGCCGGCAATCAAAGTCCCCAAAATCAAAGCCAGCATCAGTTTCCACCCTAAAGCGCTCAAAAATAAATTCTTGCCAAGTTTTAAAAGTAAATATAGAAAAACGAAAATAAAAAGATAGATTGTTGTCTGCATATAACCGCCAAAAAATGAAAAAGAGGTCGATAAAGCGATGACCGCTAGATATAGTCTTTTGTCATTGCGAGCGAAGCGAAGCAATCTATCAAGTAACGTAGATCCTTCACTTCGTTCAGGATGACGAAGAGGAGAAGTCAAAAATTTCTCAATCGCAATCAGAATCAAGGGCAACCAAATAATTGAATGCACGCTCATCACCACTTCTTCTCCCCACGTCAGGATAAATGGGCTAAAGCCAAAAGTTAGCGCCCCAAAAAACGCGGCCATGCCAGAAAGCTTGCCCTGCTCGTTCCGATGACGAATCATCGTCAGAGTGAAAGCGGAGTCGAAGGGCTTCAGGTTTTTAAGGTATAGGAATGTAAAAAAGGCAGCCAGTATCATTGGTGTAATTCGAAGTAGGTGCCAAAATGTAACTTGAGACAAAACCAAGCCGAAAATGTTCAGGGGATAAAAAACCGCAGTCTGAAAATCAGCCATGTGGGGATGGCCCGAAAATGCATAAGGATTCCAAAGCGGTGTCGTAAACTTTTTAAGGCTCTCAAAAGTTATTTTGTAAAAAGGAAAATAAATCCGCAGCTGGTCCCAACCGGTATTTTTAAACGGCAGATTTTGCCCATAAGGCGCGTAGAAAGACACAAGCAGATTACCGTTTAAGTTAACCTTACCTAAAAAAATCGGCCAGAAAAGGGCAAGCGAAAGAAGTACAAATAAAAGAAAAACTCTCATTCGGCTTTGAAAATTATGGAATTTCCTAGAATAAAGTATAAATAAATGGCGCTACCCCAGTCGTTTGGGCAAATATCAAAAGGAGCCCAAAAACCAAAAGTACTGCCACAAAAGGGATTAAAAACCAAAGCTTTGCTTCCCATAAAAATTGCATCAGTTCCCTTGCTTCACTACCTCTAGAAAAAAATCGCTTAAGAAAACGCATTGTCTAAACGTCATTCGGTAAGGGTTACGATGCCCGTTTCGTTTAGTGGCTACGTTGAACGTTACCGTATGACGATACCGGCTTCGTTACCGACTAACCCTTGACATCCTCTTTCAAAATAATATACCTTTCGAGCGCTAAAATATCCAGTCCGGACTTGAAAAATGTATTGAAAGCATCTTGAGGAGAATTTACAATCGGCTCGCCTTTCAAGTTAAATGAAGTATTCATTAGTACATAAACACCGGTTTTATCGCCGAATTTTTTGACTAAATTATAGTATCGCTCGTTCTGCGCCTCCGTTATAATCTGAAGCCTTCCGGATCCGTCAACATGCGTAACCGCAGGAATGATTTTGCGCATATTTTTCTTTACTGGAAAAACCCCAAGCATGAAGTTGGTTAGATAAGAATGAAAAAGACCGTCAACTTCAAAATAATCACTCGCTTTTTCAGCCAAAGTAACCGGGGCGAAAGGTCTGTAAGGCTCCCGAAATTTAATCTTGGTATTAACAATCTCCTTCATTTCCTCCCTTCTTGGGTCTGCCAAAATTGATCTTGCCCCTAAAGCCCGCGGTCCCCATTCTGCGCGACCGCAAAAAAACCCAATAACCTTACCATCGGCAATCTCACTTGCCAAAAAGTCAGTAAGCTTTTCTTGGGAAACAATCTTGCGGTACTTAATCTTTTTACTCTTCAAAAACTTTTCAATATCGCCGTCCCCAAAATCCGCCCCAAAATAACAATCTTTTTGTACGTAGGCTCGAGGCTTGCCAAGTATCGCATGATAGACGTAAAGCGCAGCCCCGAGTGATCCGCCATCATCACCGGCTGCCGGCTGAACAAAAACTCGCTTGAAAGGACCGCGTCGCGACAAAATTCCATTGGCCACGCTATTTAAGCCTACCCCTCCCGCGATACACAGATTAGAAGTTTTGGTACTTTTATAAACAAAGTTAGCCAGTTTTAAAATCTCATCCTCAATCAGTTTCTGGACAGACGCCGCAATATCGGCATAGTTTTGATTTAAATCACACAACTTTTTATAATCTTTGGGTTTCTTGCCAAAGTAAGAAGGATAGCCGGAACCTCTGGTAAAAAAATGCATGTCGACTGGCCTCGGCGAACCAAAAAGCTTTATAAAATTGTCATTATATGAATGTTCAGTTGACTTATGATAAGAAAAGTAATCCATATTGAGCCGATAAGAGCCATCTTTATAAATCTTAATTAACTTTTTGACGCGACTAAGATAACGTGGCTTGCCATATGGCGCCATGCCCATCACTTTATACTCACCATCATTAACCTCAAAACCCAAAAAGGCTGTAAAAACGGAATATAAAAGTCCTAAGCTATGAGGAAACTTAATCTCAGCCGCAATCGCAAGCTCCCTTTCGTTGCCAGCTCCATAAGTTGTTGTTGTCCATTCACCAACACCATCAAATGTTAAAATCGCCGCTTTCTTAAAACCAGAGGGGTAAAAGGCCGACGCCGCATGGGAAATATGGTGGGGAACAAACAGGATTTTCGCTGGCGCAACGTCAAGTTCGTCAACAATAATTGACCTCACCCAAAGCTTATCGGCAAGCCAGCCAATCATCGCCTTGGCAAAAAAACGAAAGGCCGCTGGATAAGCTGCTAAAGTTGAAAGCAAAATTCTGGTAAACTTCCAAAAAGGTTTCTCGTAAAAAACTACATAATCCAAGTCGGAAGCTTTGATTCCAGCTTTTGCCAGGCAAAATTCAATTGCCAGCTTCGGAAAATTACTATCATGTTTTTTCCTAGAGAACCTTTCCTCGGCTGAAGCAGCCACTACTTTTCCGTCGCGAATTAAACATGCGGCCGACTCATGATAAAAGCAAGAAATACCCAAAATATGCATTTTTTAGGTTGTTCGGTTATTAGGCTGTTGGGCTATTAGGTTTTAACCCAATGACCCAATAGCCTTCTAATATTGCTTCCTTGCACCTTCCAAGCTCTGTTTTGGATGCTCCCACTTATCAAAATTTGTTCGTCTTATAGCAGCTTGCCCTGCCTGCCCTGAGTTTTGTCGAAGGGAGCGAAGTCGAAGGGGATCTGCAAATATTTTTAAAAAAAGCGCCAAAGGCGCCAAAAGTACCAAATAGAAAAAACTTAAAATTACTTGACCTTGGAAATTACCAACTGGGCGCGCAACCGCAAGCCACTTTTCCCATAGAAATTTCAAAATCTTCATGTGATTAAGTATTAAACCACGGGCACAATCAATCTTTCCACAAGCAATTTCGGATTTTTCAAATCTGCTGATTTAATTTTATATTACAAGTAGTCGCGAAGTTTTTTAGATCGAGTTGGATGTCTAAGTTTGCGAATTGCCTTGGCCTCGATTTGTCTGATTCGCTCGCGTGTTACCCCAAATTCGCGACCAACCTCTTCCAAAGTCCGCTGCTTACCATCCTCCAAACCAAATCGGTACTCTAAAACTTTGGCCTCACGAGGAGACAGGGTCTCCAGCATCTCGCGGATATGGTCCTTCAAAAGTGCCTGAGTAGCCTGATCTGTCGGCGAAGCCGATAGATCCTGAATAAAATCCCCCAAGCGCGAGTCCTCCTCCTCACCAACCGGAGCCTCCAGAGATGCCGGTTCTTGGGAAACTTTAATAATTTCCCTAACCTTCTCAACAGGCACCTCCATTTCCATAGCCACTTCAGAAGGCGCCGGTTCTCTTCCCAATTCCTGTATTAACTTTCTGGAAACCCTGTTAAACTTGTTGATTGTTTCAACCATGTGTACAGGAATTCGAATCGTTCTTGCCTGATCAGCAATTGCCCGAGTTATTGCCTGTCTTATCCACCAAGTGGCATACGTGGAGAATTTATAGCCGCGAGTCCAGTCGTACTTGGCCACTGCCCTCATCAAACCAATATTGCCTTCTTCAATTAGATCAAGAAGTGTCAAACCCCGGTTGACGTATTTTTTGGCAATGGAAACAACCAATCTGAGGTTAGCATTAATTAGTCTCTCCCGAGCCTTTTTATCACCCTTTTCAACTCTTTTCGCCAAAGCTACCTCTTCTTGATAGGTTAGAAGCGATACGCGACCGATTTCGCGCAAATACATCCTGACCGGATCAGATAAATACCCCTCCTCCAGTGAAGCCAAGCTTTCCAGTTCGCGCTCAAGTTCACTAACCGATTTTGTGACGTCGGCAACATCAAATTCCGTGGTATCAAAAACATCAATGCCTTCCTCCAAACACTTATGGTAAAGGTCATCAATCTGAGAAATAGAATTTTCCGGCGCCGGGAAAATAGAAAGTACATCTTCCTGAGCAATAAACCCCTGTTCTTTGCCTCGCTTTAAAAGCTTACGAGTCTCTGCCTTAACGTCAATTTTTTTAACAGTCTCCTCTACCTGATTCTCCGGCTCCCTGCTTACTATCTTACGAAGTAAAACTTCTCTTTTTTTCTTTATTACGTTTTTTCTGATCATAAAATGACCTCTTTCTGCTGCTTGACTAAATCATTAAACCGTTTCGTCAAGGCATCGACCTGCTTTGTATTCTTCTTACTTTCTGCTATTTTAATACTTTTTGAAATTTGCTGAAGCTGCCGCTTAAGTGAGGCTTGCTTAAGCCTTACTGCTACTTTTGCAACTTCCGCAGCCCACAATTGCCTTTCGCCAAAAGCTGGGCTTATATTAACCAGATATAAATCATTAACAAATTTGGTAAAATTCTTTGGCAGTTTTTTTAATATTTTAGAAAAAGAAGTGGCACCTGAAGCTTTAATTATATCACGCAGCCACTTCCAAAAATTGGCTAGCTGATTATTTGAAAAATCTGAAGGCTTAAGAAACTTAATTGTTCTGCCTTCGGCCTCCTCTCCAAAAAGAAAAAGTGCCAGAAAATATTCTTCTAAGCCTAAGACCCTCTTGTTGCTGGCAAGCTCTTCCTGCGGCTCGAAAGCGTAAACACTGGCTACTTTTTTATCAACCGCGGCAGCCACTAAACTCACATCAATATCTAAAACTTTAGAAAGTCTATCAATGTAATGGGCGCGCACTAAATCATCTGAGATTTTGGCTAAAACTGGCAAGACTTCCCGACCGATACGCTTTTTACCATCTGCAGAAGTCGCATCGAAACGACTGGCCGCTGATTCTATAAAATAATCATAAATATTGACAGCCTGCTCAAGTGCCCCTTTAAAACCGCCCGCATCTTTCCGACAAAACTCATCCGGATCCTTATATTTACCAAGATTTATAACCTTAACCCCAACACCGGCAATCTCCAAAAGCTCAATGCCCCGTCTTTGAGCTGCGTCACCAGCAAGATCCGTGTCAAAGCAAAGCGCAACATTCTCACAAATTCGAGATAGAGTTACTACCTGCTTCTCTGTCAGCGCCGTCCCTTTCGAGGCAACCACATTGGTAACTCCCACGCCATGCACGCTCATTACGTCAAACTCTCCCTCAACCAATATTGCCTCGTTCTTGTCTCGAATTGCCGCTCTTGCCAAATCCAATCCGAAAAGCAGTGATCCTTTGTTAAAAACC
>MFBQ01000010.1:1031-2476 GCA_001776475.1 Candidatus Curtissbacteria bacterium RIFCSPLOWO2_01_FULL_41_18 | reverse complement strand
ACAAGGCAGCTTTACGCGAAGGGGGGTCGATTACTCTTGCCGAAAACCCCAAAACTGTCCCCCGACCATCCTTAAGTGGAAACATCAACCGGTTTCTGAATCTGTCATAGTATTGTGTTTCGGGCTTATCACCTTTTTGCTGACGGGCTTGCCCACCGTAGCCTTGGCGAAGGCGGGCAATAATTAAACCAGCCTGAGCAATATCGGAAGTCGAAAAACCCCTCTTAGTTAAAAAGGTCAAAGTTTTATCCCACGAGCCAGGCGCATAACCCAGATCAAACTTTTCCCACAATTGCTTTTTTACTCCCCGAGAAGCCAAATATTTTCTGGCCACCTCACCCACGGGATGGATATTTAAAAGATGCGCATAAAATTTAGCAGCCAGTTTATTAATTTTAATTAATTTATCGTTAGTCCTCGACTGTCCTGAAGGCTCAAACCTCCTAAGTTTCACACCTGCACGCTTGGCCAATTCTTCCAAAGCCTCACGAAAGTCCCATCCCTCAATTTTTTCAAGGAATGTAAATATGTCGCCGGCCTCACCGCAACCAAAACACTTAAAAGCCTGTCTTTCGGCGGAAATCATAAAGGAGGGGGTCCTCTCAGAGTGAAACGGACAAAGCCCGGCAAAATTCCTGCCGGTTTTTTTGAGGGGCAAGTACAAAGAGATTAACTCTACAATATCAACCTTACTTTTAACCTCGTCTTTTTGATCCATAATCCGAATAGATTGAGAATTATATCATCCTCATGCGCTATAATTATATGCCAAGCCTTCAACAGAATAAGATACCCAAAATTCTCTGGAATTTTGGAAAGGAGGAATACGACTGAAATCGAAGTTTCGATTTTTCGAAACGGAGATACTAAGGAGTTATTCCGACGCGGTGAGGTGCGAGAGTGGTTTAATCGGCGGCACTGGAAATGCCGTATGCCCGCAAGGGTATCGAGGGTTCGAATCCCTCCCTCACCGCCATCCTTCGCCAAGGCTACGGAGTGGCTAGCCTGGGTGAAGGATGATGTAGTCTGAGGGTGAACAGGTATTCCGAAGCTTTATGCGAAGGATACCCTCCCTCTCCGCTGCGCCGTCCCCTTTTTGTGTTAAACTTAAATTAACTCTCATGCCCACGTTTCGCAAAAACGAGCCGGTTGTAGATCATCATCGGGGAAAAATCCTCTCCAGCGAAGAACTTGATGCCAAGCATCAAGCAGCACTGGATGCCAAAGCGATAATTTCCTGGAAGTCTGCAGTTAGGGTATTTAGGGCAAGATCGCGAAAATATTTTATTAAGGTTTCCCTTTACGCCTTAATTTTTATCTTGGCGGCAATTGCTTTTGGTGAATATTTTTTGGTTGGGGTAATACTGGCCTTAGTTTTTGTAGTCTATGTGCTGGCTTCGGCGGCGCCAGAGACAATTGAGCACAAAATTACCAACATGGGGATA
>MFBQ01000010.1:0-1021 GCA_001776475.1 Candidatus Curtissbacteria bacterium RIFCSPLOWO2_01_FULL_41_18 | reverse complement strand
GAGCTGCATTTTCCAAGCCGACTAATTATTCTTTTGACTACAGTTTCCGAGCGGACTTTACTGGATATTTTGGAGAAGCATCTTCATTATCACCATGCGCCGGTGCATACGCTTTTTGATAAATGGGCAAATTATCTGCAGCAGAGAATTAACTTCGAATAGATTTCCAGCCAATTTTTAACTGAGATGCGGTGTCTGGTTGCTTGCCCTTCTGAAATCTTGATGAAAGAGGGCTATGTTGGAACTTTTTTAAGGAGCAATTAGAGAAAATGTCTATTGCTCCCCAACTTCAACCAGCCACTATACGGGTGTAATTATACATTTTTTGCAGAAGATGTGATGAATTTCGACTTAGAATTGTATTAAATTGAAGTAAACTTGCTGGGAAAATCAGACATAACTTTGAGCGATTCAAGATTCTTCTTGGGCAACTTTTTAGAAGCATCCAAAATTTCAATTCCTATCATCTCATTCCCTGCATAATCCACTAAAAAATCTTCACTTACCTCTTCCGTTCTAGTGCTTTTTTTCTTCTCTGCAAAATAAATATACATGGCATCAGCCACGGAGTCATATGTTACTTTCATAGCCTTGACATTCTACTTTTTAATTCGCTTTTTTGCAATCCAATGATTTGTAATTACAAACACATTCCCTTTTTCTTTTGAAATAACTACTTTTAAATAATTTTTGCCGAAATTCTTGTATAAAACATCCTTGCCACTTTTTCCAGTTGACCTGTCTTCTGGATTTTTTACAGTTGCCTCAACTTGCTCTTTCTTAATCCTACGAAACACAAGCATCTCGCGAGCATGCTTCGTAAATTTAATCTTCACGCGGGTATTTTAGCAGAAAGAAGTGGTTTTGGTTCGAGTAAAAAATAATTCTGCGGAGGTGAGAGGATGTACCGCAAGCGGTAGAATAGTGTACTCCGTTTGCACTATTTACGAACCCTTGCGGAAGGGGGGAGATTCGAACTCCCGTGGGCCTTGCGGCCCCCAAGGTTTTCGAGACCTGGCCA
>MFBQ01000009.1:14004-14376 GCA_001776475.1 Candidatus Curtissbacteria bacterium RIFCSPLOWO2_01_FULL_41_18 | reverse complement strand
TTCTCTTAGTTTTGCGATAATATCAGCGTGAGTTGCTGATTGTTGAGTTGTCACCTGTTTGGTGGAGACTTTGTCGTGAAGAATGCTTCCTACTTCCAATACTTTCTTAAAACCGAGAATTTCGACAGGCTTGCCTGGTTTGGCTTCTAAAACTCTAAGTCCTTGATCATCGGTTAGAGATCTGACTGTAATCGAATCATCGTCTACCAGAATTTTCTGGCCGATTTTTAGTGTACCCTTTTTAATGATAGCACTGACAATAGGCCCACGGCTTTTGTCCAAATAGGATTCAATTACGACAGCCTCAAGTGGCTCGCTGGTTAGTGAAATTTCTGGTGACAGGTGCCAAAAAAGTTGGATAACCTCCAAAAG
>MFBQ01000009.1:0-13956 GCA_001776475.1 Candidatus Curtissbacteria bacterium RIFCSPLOWO2_01_FULL_41_18 | reverse complement strand
GTTCATTGATGCCTTGCCCTTTAGTTGCCGCAACTTCTACCGCCGGCACTTGTCCGCCATAGCCCTCGACAACGACATTATGAGTTTGTAACTCTTTTTTAACTTTTTCAAGGTTAATATCTGATAAATCGGTTTTAGTAATGGCCACGATTATCGGTTTATTAGCATTTTTGATGTGCTTTATGGCTTCTACCGTCTGAGGTTTAACACCGTCGTTGGCAGCAACTACTAAGACAACAATGTCAGCTACTTCAGCGCCACGGGAACGCATTTTTTCAAAGGCTTCGTGACCCGGGGTATCAATAAAGGTAATTGGTTTGCCTTGAAAAATTATTTGGTAGGCGCCGATATGTTGGGTGATACCACCGTGCTCACGGGCCACAACATTGGTTTTTCTGATAGCGTCAAGAAGAGTAGTTTTGCCGTGGTCGACATGACCCATCAGGGTAACAACAGCAGGCCTCAAATTGTCTTTGCTTGAATCTTTCATGGTTATTAAATTTACTTGACAGCGGACGAGCTTTCATTTAAGTAGTCTTGCCCGCCCGCTTCGACGCAGCTGCGTCTTGCAGCGAGTCGGACGGGTCGCTGTCAGGCTGATCACCTACAGTATCCTTTAATTTTGGCTCATCTGATTCTTCTTTCGGGCTAGCCTCTATTTCATTTTGTGCTTTAGATTTGATTTCTTCCATTCCTTTCGATTTCTCTTTTTCTTTTTTCTGCTTGTTTTCTGGGGTTGGTATTTGCTTATCATCACTGGCCTTTTGTGTTGGTTCTGACTTTTGATCATCGGATGTGTTTTGAGTTGTTTGAGGTGCGGGTGTTTTTTGGTCTTCACTTGCGGCTTTCTTTTCTTTTTCCTCAACTTTTTCGATTACACCAAGGGCTTTTTTGGCCTCTTCTTGGGCTTTCTTTTCTTTTTCCTCAACTTCTTTGGGGGTACCGCTTTTGCCCCGAATGTCGATTTTGAAACCAGTTAGTTTGGCAGCAAGCCTGACATTTTGGCCTTCTTTACCAATTGCCAGTGAAAGTTGGTCGTCTGGAGCAGTGACCTCTGCTATCTCTTTCTTTTCGTCAACCTTTACCTGTAGGTCTTTAGCTGGGGACAGGGAGGTCCTGATGAACTCAGCAGGATCTTCCTGATAAGCAATAACATCAATTTTTTCATTACCAAGTTCATTAATAACCGCCTGTACGCGGACACCCTTTTGGCCAACGCAGGAACCAACAGGATCCACACCCATTTGGTCAGAAAAAACAGCAATTTTGGATCTGGAGCCCGCTTCCCTGGCGATAACTTTAATCTGGACAGTGCCCTGTGAAACTTCCGGGACTTCTTGTTTAAAAAGACCTTCTAAAAGACCGTTGGCACTTCTTGAGACAATAATTTCTTCACCTCTGGCACCTTCTTTAATACCAATGACAAAAACCTTTAGCCTTTGATTAATAAAATATTTTTCATTATGAGCTTGTTCTGAGGGTGGCATGATGCCTTCTGCTTTACCGAGATTGACGGTAATTACCGGACCAGAAATCCTTTGAATGATCCCTGATACAACAGTACCAACTTTGGACGAGTATTCCGTAAGTATTGCGTTTTTTTCGGCTTCGCGAATGCGCTGCAAAATAACCTGTTTGGCGGTTTGGGCGGCAATTCGCCCGAATCCCGACGGGGTCATATTTTTTTTATTTTTGGATAAGGCGACCTCTCCAGATTGAGGGTCGAGGTTAATATCGATTCCTTCCGGATCACCGTAATCTTTGCGATATGCTGCCAAAATGGCCTGTTTTATGGAATCAATAACAACTTCTGGTTCGATCCCACGCTCCGAACAAACCTGATTTAGGGCACTTGCGAATTCCGATCTTGCTTGTATGGCCATTTTTAAAAACTTTCCTTAATTTGTTTGTTATAAATTTTAGGTTTTTAAAAATATCAGGAAGCTCAGCTCAGATTTCTATTGAATCTGAGCAAGCAGGGCTGATATTCAAATTCTCTTTTTTCAAAAAAAGGCGCAAACTGCGCCTCAAAACTTTGAGTACCTAAAATCTATGGGAATTCTAGCAAAATGTGGGGCTTGAGTCAAATTACTTTATGACGAATCTTCCAAGCGAAGAACGTCCGATTTGCCACTTAAGTATGGTCGGATAAGCCTTTCAAGGTCATTCATGCTAACGTGATTTTCTAAAAGGTAAGCCCTCACATCCCCTTGTCCTTTATGCTGAGCAATAATCATCTTTGTCCCAATCATGGCACCTCTTATGCCCACTTGGGCTCCTTTGTAATTCCATCTTTCATCTTTTTTTGTGTAAAAGAAGCTCGCTCGGGGGTAACCAATGATGACTTCATGGTCTTGCGTTGAGGGTCCAATAAACAGCGTGATTTGCCTTAAATCTTGAAGTTCCCTTGTTTTGGGGTCTCTGTCCTGGCGGCAGATGACCTGCCTTGCGTCATCTACAATCCTTAGAGGGCGTTGTGGCGGTGCTGTTGTGGTTTCGAATCTTTCTGCGTAAGAATCATACAGTGCGGGTGCAAAATCGTTACCTTTTTCATGAACTATTCTGGCTACTTCTAACAAAGATAAATCTCTTGATCCCTGTTCTTTTGGAACAAGTTTACTATCCGACTGGGTAGCATCAGTAGTTAATGATGCCCCTTCTGATTCACTAGAGTCTTCCATAATTAAATCCTTGCCTTAAGTATATTATTTCTTCACCGGGCATACTGCATTCATGTTTAGTTATATTTCTAGTTCTTCGAGCAGACGTTTTTAATCTTCCTTTGACTTCGTTTACACTGAGTGTAATTGAAGTGCTCAGGATAAACTCTCCAGTTCATCTAGTAATCGTTTCTGCTCTCGACTGAGTTTACTCGGAACCTTGACTCTGATGATTACGTAGTGGTCGCCTTGGCCTCGACCGGTGACATGCCTGACGCCTTTGCCGCGAAGGCGAATTTGAGTGCCGGGTTGAGTGCCGGTTGGGATACGAATTTTAACAGGCCCATCGACAGTTTCAATTTCTAAAATTGTGCCAAGAGCTGCCTGGGCAAAGGAAATTTCTTTTTCGGTAACGATATCGTAGCCTCTTCTTCTGAATTTTGAACTTCCGGCTACTTGGCAAACAATGATAAAGTTAGAAAAGCGAATTTCGCTGCCGTCATCAACTCCCGGGGGAATTTTTATTTTTTGACGCTTGCCCTCTACTTCAACTTCTTTTTGGACACCATGGACTGCTTCCATAAAATCTAAATTGATGACGTAGCGAGGAAGGCGGGCAGATCTGCCGAATGGCGACTGGCCGCCAAAAAAGGCTTCGAAGATATCGAAAGGATCGGCAAAACCGCCAAAATCAAATCCGGAATCGCCACCGCCTGATGACCAAGTGTACGTACGAAAACCGCCCTGGCCTCCGAAGGGGCCGCCTGCGCCTGCTCCGAATCCACCACCAGGTTCAAAAGCGGCGTGGCCATACTGGTCGTAGGCAGATTTCTTTTGAGGGTCTGAGAGAACCTGATAAGCCTCGTTTATTTCTTTGAACTTTTGTTCGGCACCTTGAGATTTATCAACATCCGGGTGATGCTTTCTGGCTTTAACCCGATAAGCTTTTTTAATTTCGTCCTCATCGGCATTTTTGGAAACACCGAGGATTTGATAGTAATCTTGCTTGGTAGCCATGGTTCAATTATACGTGAATCGTTAAAGGGTTACGAAGCCGGTATCGTTTAGAGTTTATAGTGCGGGTGAAGACTTAACGAACTTCGTTAAACGTTTTACAAAACGGGCTTCGTGACCGTACAACCTTTGACTGTTCATAAAATTAGTTAACTACTTTCTTCCCTTGCATGTCTTGACCGCCATAGGTTGCTGTTGTCTTATTGACTTTAAACTCAAGCTCGCCAATCAGATCTTTGTCCGCTAAAAGCTGGATTCTGTGGACTCCTGCAACCTGTAAGGGAAAATTGACAAGCTCAGTCATGACGTTGGCTTTGCCATTTTGCCCCAAGGTAATTTGAAAGTCTTTATCTGGGAAATTTTGATCTGTTTTGGCGGGCGGAATCAACTTTAGGGTTAATGGATACTGCTGACCCGGTTGGCCCTTGACAACCGCAACCAGGTACATTTTTGGCCAAGCAGTGGGTAAGTTAGCAATAAAAAATTGATCAAAAATGCCAATTATTGAAAGCTTTTGTTCTTGGGAGACAGAGGCATGATCGCAGAGGACGAAAAGTTCTGTGGTGAGTTTAGCCACATCTACTCCTTTACGACTTCTCCTTCTTGGACATCACTGGAGTCCGTTTTCGATTTTTGATCTTCACCTTTTTCATCTTTTGTCTGCCCATCTGTACCCTTTGACTCATCTGCACCTTTTGCACCCTCTGCTCCTTTGTACATTGATTCGCCTATTTTTGATAGCACGGATGATAGTTCTTCAGTCTTTTGTTTGACTTCGTCAACCGGACCGGCCGCTTGAATTTCCTTGAGAGCTTTAATTTTCTCCTCAACCTCGCTTTTAACATCTGCCGGTGCTTTGTCACCAGCGTCTTTGAGGGCTTTTTCGGCCTGATAGATAAGGGTATCGGCATGGTTTCTTGTCTCGATCTCTTCTTTTTTAACTTCATCTTCTTTAGCATGCTCTTCGGCTTCTTTGGTCATTCTGGCAATTTCTTCATCAGTTAAGCCTGTTGAGCCGGTGATCTTTATTGACTGCTCTTTACCTGTAGCTTTATCTTTGGCGGCTACGCTCAGGATTCCGTTGGCATCGATATCGAAAGCAACCTCAATCTGAGGAACGCCACGGGGAGCTGGCGGAATGCCATCCAGGATAAAGCGACCGAGCGACTTGTTGTCAGCAGCCATGGGGCGTTCTCCCTGCAAAACGTTGATTTCAACGGACGTTTGATTGTCCGAGGCGGTTGAGAAGACTTCTGATTTTGATGTTGGAACGGTGGTGTTTCTTACGATTAAAGATGTTGATACCCCACCAAGAGTTTCGATTCCTAAAGTTAGGGGGGTGACATCCAAAAGCACCATCTCTTTCATTTCGCCGGTTAAAACTGCACCTTGGACAGCAGCACCAATGGCGACAACTTCATCCGGGTTCAAGCCTTTGTGGGGTTCTTTACCGAAAAACTCCTGGACCTTTTTGACAACAAGCGGCATGCGAGTCATACCTCCAACCAGAATGACTTCGTCAATTTTTTTGGGGTCGAGTTTGGCATCTTTGAGGCACTTTTGGCAGGGCCCGAAAGTTTTTTCGACCAGATCACCAACAGTTTGCTCGAGCTTAGCCCTGGAAAGTTTGGTTTGCAAGTGCTTGGGACCGGTTTTATCGGCAGTCAGATAGGGAATTGAAATTTCGGCCTCGGAGGTGGTTGAGAGTTCGATTTTAGCCTTTTCGGCCCCGTCGCGAAGACGCTGTAGTGCTTGACGGTCATCTTTAATGTCCATGCCAGATTCTTTTTTGAATTCCTCCATTAAATATTCGACGAGTTTGGAGTCGAAGTCGTCACCGCCAAGGTGGGTATCACCGTTGGTAGCCTTAACTTCAAAGACACCTTCGCCAAGTTCCAAAATAGAAATGTCAAAAGTGCCACCGCCTAAATCGTAAACAGCAATAGTATGGGCGTGGGATTTATCAAGGCCGTAGGCCAGAGCTGCTGCGGTTGGTTCGTTGATGATGCGCTCAACAGTAAGGCCAGCAATTTCACCAGCTTGTTTGGTAGCCTGGCGCTGGGCATCATCAAAGTAGGCCGGAACAGTAATGACCGCTTTTTCAACCTTTTCGCCAAGATAGCTCTCGGCATCCGCTTTGATTTTGCCAAGTACCATGGCAGAAATTTCTTGCGGAGTATAGTCTTTGCCTTCGACACGCACAACGGCCATGCCGTCACGACCTTCTTTGACCTCGTAGGGCAGCCATTTGATATCACGCTGAACCTCGGCGTCTTTGTATTTGCGGCCCATTAAGCGCTTGACAGAAAAAATGGTTGTTTTAGGATTAACAACCATTTGGCGCTTGGCGACATCACCAACAATATGTTTGGTTGGATCAACAACCGATGGAATAATGTTGCGGCCTTCAGCAGAATGAATAACCTTGGGTTTGCCGGCCTCCACAACCGCAACGACCGAGTTTGTTGTTCCTAAATCAATACCAATTATCTTGCTCATATTAGTTTGATAGTTAGATAGATCGGTAGATCGATAGAATTTCTATCCAACTATCGAGCCAGCCAACTGGTAACCATTTTACGCATAGTCTCCAAATTCAATGGCTTCTTGAGCTTTTTCGTCTGACTGCTTTTGGACATTTTTACGTACAACCACAACTTTGGCAGGTCTTATTACCTTGTCATCTATTTTATAACCTTTATTAATAACCTTAACAATTTTATTATCTTCTTGACCTTCTTGGATTTCAATTGCCTCATGTAAATTGGGGTCGAACGTTTGACCATCTGCTTGAATCTCGCTGATACCTTCTGATGACAGAACTTCCTTAAACTGCTTAATAACCAGTTCTAACCCTTCATCATTAATGTGCATTTGAGCACTTTCTAGATTGTCCAAAATCGGCAAAAGTTTTTCGATCAAAAGCAGGCTTGAGAGTTTAGAAAGCATTCTTCTTTCTTCTTCGATGCGTCTTTCTAAGTTTTGGTAATCGGCAAGTGTACGTTTGAGCATATCCTCAAGCTCCTTGCTTCTGGTAAGTACCGATTCTATTTCCCCACTCGCCAATTTCTTTTTCGATTCTTTATCTCGTGCGGTGGCGCCAGCTGGGGTAGGTTTTTTTGTTCTATTCATGTAAATTTATCTTGAAATCTGTGATAGTAGTTGCGAAAAATATCTGATTGTTGGAATAACAATTTGGTAATTGAGACGCGATGGCCCAATTACACCCAGTATTCCCTGATGGTTTGGAACCTGATAACGAATAACTACAAAGCCACATGGTTCAAGATAAGGAATTCCCAGTTCATCACCAAAAAGTATACGCAATTGATCTTCCGCGCGCATTTGACCAATTATCTGCTGTAGCATTTCAAATTTTTCAATCATAGAAAGAACAGTTTTGGTGATATCGATGTCATAAAACTCGGGCATATCCAAAATATTGGCCATGCCTGCTGAGTAAATATCGCCCTCTTCATCGGTTGCTATTGCCAAAGATCTGGTTTGGTCTGCCAAAACTCGGGTGGTGTGGCGAAGTAGTTTGGTGAAAGGTTCGTTACCTTCCGTCAATTCTTCCTTGATGGCAACCTCATCTTTTAAGGATAGAGCCTTTTCCTCCATCAATTGGTCGACATAAAATTTCATGCCTGTGGACGTTGGGACACGGCCTGCTGATGTGTGAGGTTGTTTTAGATAGCCTAAAGCAGTGAGTCTTACCATTTCGTTTCTGATGGTTGCCGGAGAAACGCCGAGGCTTGACTCCTTTTCGATAGTTTCGGAACCAATAGGTTCGGCGGTTTCAATGTATTTTTCGATGATAGACCTGAGCAAGTTTTTTTGGCGTTCAGTCAAGTCCATAAAAGTTTTTTGTGGCGAGCGGGCAGTTAGAGCAACTCGCCTGCCATTTAGCTACATTCAGTTCACATGAACGTAGTTAGCAGACAATGTACCACGAGTGCTAATTATTGTCAACCCTTCAATTTGTTCAGGGTTGACCTCTTCGAGCAGAGCTCCTCAGAGTCTGAACGACCTGAGTACTTCGGTTTTACTCAGTATAAATTTGCCGAAGGTCAAGAGGAGGTATTAACGGGATTTGTCGAACCAACTGCGATTTTCATATTTTTAAAACTGCCAAAAATGCTTCTTGTGGAATATCGACATTGCCGAAGCGGCGCATGCGCTTTTTGCCTTTTTTTTGTTTCTCAAGCAGCTTCATTTTGCGGGTGACGTCGCCGCCGTAAAGTTTTTGGGTAACGTCTTTGCGAAAAGAGGCGACTGTTTCGCGGGCAATAATTTTACCGCCCACAGCTGCCTGAATTGGAACAGCTATTTGCTGACGGGGAATGGCTTCTTTTAATTTTTCGACAAGTTTTCTTGCGATTTCCTCGGCTCTTTCTTTGGGGATAATTTGAGCCAGACTTTCAACTGGTTCGTGGTTAACTAAAATATCAAGTTTAACAAGATTTGCGTCGCGGTAGTCACCTATTTCAAAGTCGAAAGAGGCATAACCGGATGTTATTGTTTTGAGTTGGTCGTAAAAACCAATTAAAATTTCCAGAAGAGGGATTTCGGCTTCAATTTTTTGGGAGACACCAACGTTTTCTAAGTTTTTTTGCTCTCCCCTTTTTTCGTAAATAAGATTTGAAATTGCGCCGTAATATTTAGCCGGAGCAAAAATGGTGACCTTGGCGTAAGGCTCGCGCACATTTTTGGAGGTTGGATCAAATTCTTGCGGTTTATTGATTATTTTGCCGTCAATTTCAAAACTGACAGAGGGTGAGGTGACAATAATATCAAGATCGTATTCACGCTCTAAGCGCTCTTGGGTAATTTGGGCATGCAAAAGTCCTAGAAAGCCGAGGCGAAATCCTTGCCCTAAGGAAATTGATGACTCCTGTGCAAAGATGATGGCAGCATCGTTTAACTTTAACTTTTCAAGACCGGCTTTTAACTTTGGCAAATTGTGGGGATCGGCAGGATAAAAAGATAAAAAGACAACCGGTTTTACCTGCTGGTAACCGGGAAGAGGCTGGGCGGGGTTCGCAGGAAGAGTTATTGTGTCCCCTACCTCAACGGCAACCAGATCTTTAAGGTTAGTAACAATAAAGCCGACTTCGCCGTCCGCTAAATTTTTAACGTAGAGAGGTTTTGGCGTGAGGTAGCCGATTTGCAGGATTTGGGCTTTAGCGCCTGTTGCCAGAAACAGAATCTCATCACCAGATTTGAACTTACCACCAAATACTCTGATCGTGGCAATTACACCTTTGTAAGGGTCAAGGGCTGAATCGAAGATCAAAACTGATAGTTTAGGGCTCGTCGTTAGTCGTTTAGGTGGAGGAACTTTTTTAATAATTTCATTCAGTAATTCTTTAACGCCTTCGCCGCTCTTTGCAGAGATTTTGAAGATTTCATCTTGTGTGAAGCCGAGGGATTTAAGCTCACTAATTGTTTGGCCGACATTGGCTTGGGGGCTGTCAATTTTGTTGACTACTGGAATTATCGTCAGGTTTGCCTCGAGTGACAGATTAAAGTTTGCGAGGGTTTGCGCCTGGATTCCTTGAGTGGCATCAACCAGCAAAACTGCGCCTTCAACAGAGGCCAGGGATCTTGAGACTTCGTAGGAAAAATCCACATGTCCGGGGGTGTCGATGAGATTAAGCGTATAGTGAGTAGCGTCTAGAGAATAATTTAGGCGAATAGCCTTTAATTTGATAGTGATGCCATGTTCACGCTCCAGCTCTAGACTATCCAAGAGTTGTTGTGGGTGATCTTGCCCTACTGCGCCGCAAATTTCCATGATGCGGTCGGCCAAAGTTGATTTGCCATGATCAATATGGGCAACAATGGCAAAATTGCGGATATCCATTTACGGTGTTTGGCTTTGGGCTTCGATTGAAGTCGGGGGAGGCGTTTTAAGTTTGGCCGGCCAAGTCAGAACTCTTTTGGCTAAATGTAGAAAAATCAGAAGCTGCGGCACCTTAAATATCCAAGATAGAAAAATATAAACGGAAAGCCCAACTGCTGAGGCGATGGAGGTTAAAAGTATTAAGCCGACAGTACGGGTGGTGTCAAAAACAAGCTTGTCCAAAAGCTTCATAGGAATATAAAGCGAGATGGCGGTGACCGCGCTTGTTACTCCCATTTTTGCGATAGGAAACAACAACTGTTTTTTCCCAAATCCGCCAACTTTTCTGTCCAAAAGATAAAGAAGAACTAAAGCATTGATAATGTTGGCGAAAGAATATGCTACAGCCAAAAAAACAATCGGCAAATGGAAAACAAAGATAAAGGCCAAAGAAAGGGTAATATTTAAACCAACGGTGGCAACATTAACCTTAACCGGCGTAAAACTGTCGCGCAGTGCATGAAAGCTGCGGATCAAAAGAAGGCTGGCAGACTGCGCCGCGATGCCAAAAGCAAAAGCGATAAGGATTCTGCCGGTTAAAACCGTAATATCCCAGGGCAGCTCACGCGCGCCAAAAACAAGTCTAACAGCCGGAATTCTTAAAATTGCCAGAATTGCAGTTAGTGGCAGCACCAAAAAGATTATCTGGTGAAACGAGTCGACAAAAAGCTCTTTGAACTTATCCAGTTTTTTTGTATGAAACTGGATAGACAGAGATGGCAGGGCCGCTTGGGAAATTGATGAGGCGAAAAAAGCGGTTGGTACAAGCTGCAAGGCTTGGGCAAAGTTGAAAGCAACAATTGATCCAAACACGGCGACTGAGGCCAAAGCGATGTTTACTAAATCCGAAAGCCGAGTCACCCCAAGCGCGATTGATCTTGGCCACATCAGGTGAAACATTTCCCAAACATCTTTGTTTTTAAAATCCAAATTAGGTTTGAACTTGAAGCCTAGCGATAGGGCCAGCGGCAGTTGAACCACCAAATGGAGCATAGCGCCCAAAATCATGCCGAAGGCAGGAGCGTAAATGCCAATGACCGGAGAAAGAAAGATGATCGAGATTATGATACCCAAGTTATAGAAGATAGATGCCAAGGCCGGGATTAAAAACCGCTGGAACGACTGCAGGACACCGGTTATAAAAATTGAAACCACAAAGAAAAGTTGGGAGATAAGCATCACGCGAAGAAGTCTGGCAATAAGAATCTGGGTTTGAGGATCTTTGGCAACAAGGCCGGGGGCAATAAGGGCAGCGAGAGGTTTGGCAAAAATCATCACAATAATTGTGAATATAAAAAATATTAACAGACCAAAAGAGATCATCGACGATGAGAGCTTCCAAGCCCTATCCAAGTTGTCTCGGGAAAGATACTTGGAAAAAACAGGGATAAATGCCAGAGCAATTGTGCCAAAAATCAAGACTTCAAAGATGGCGTCCGGTAACACTGAGGCAGCAATAAAGCTGTCCAAAAGTTTAATGTCGTGACCAAAATTTGAGGCCAAAAGCCGGTAGCGCACAAGGCCCAGAAGCCTTGAGATGGCAACGGCTACGCCGATAACAAAAGCGGCAGAAAGAATATCCTCCTGCTTTTTTTTGAAGATTGACGCTGGGTTTTTGAGAAAATCAAACATAACTCGAATTAATGACCAATTGACCTAATATCAGCAGGTCGCCTTGCGACACTTCGTCGTCGCAATGGCGCTCCTCTGATATATCAGGGACAGCATAGCTGTCGACTGATATTGACCTAATACCAAAAACCAATTAGAATCTATCAATTAGTACTTAGGAATTTTATATTTATGCCAGTTACAAAACAAGCAATCAAAAAGGTTCGACAAGACAAGCGAAAAACTATCATTAACCTGAAGCGCAAAAAAAATTATAAAAAGGCGCTTCACGATTTTGGCAAAAATCCAACAGTTGCCGGCCTTTCGGTCATTTATAAAGCGGTTGACAGAGCCGCTAAAACTAACGTCATTCATAAAAATAAAGCCTCAAGAATAAAATCTAGGTTATCTAAGAAATTAATTCCCCGAAAACAAACAGCAAAAAATCCAAAAAAGTAGCTCACGCAGGCCATTCTATTAAAATAATGTAAATATGGGAAAATTATTTAGCCAACGTTGGATTTTGGTCCTGGTTTTTCTACCGTTTTTTTTATTAATCTATATGGTTTACAAATATTGGGTGAACGTGCCGTTTGGCGACCAATGGGATTTTATACCTTTAATTGAAAAATCATACATTGGAACTCTCACTTTTGGCGACTTTTGGGCACAGCATAATGAACACAGACCAATTTTTCCACGCCTAATTATGCTAGCTTTGTCAAGACTTTCTAGATGGAATATCTTTTATGAGCTTTGGGTAAACATAATTTTGGCACTGGCAATTTTTAAAGTACTAACGATGCTGATTTATAAAACATTCAAATGTGCCAAAATTAATAATTTCTGGTTTATACCAGTAATTTCGGTGATGATTTTTTCTCCCAATCAATCCAGCAACTGGCTGGCTGGATGGCAAATGCAGATATTTTTAAATATTCTGGCAATAGTTGGGGGTATCAAGTTGCTATCTGAAGTTCGGATAAAATGGTCTAGCTTAATTTCGGCAATAATTTTGGGGATTGTCGCTACTTACTCGTTTGCCAACGGTCTTTTGTTTTGGCCAATTGGCTTTTTTATGATAGCCACTTCTAAAGGGCAAAATCTTTACAAGCAGATGATTTTATGGATCAGTATCTGGTTTGTGGTCTACTTTTCATATCTCTGGGGTTACAGTAAACCGTATAATCATCCTTCGCTTTGGGTATTTATTCATAATCCAGTTAATTTCTTACTTTATATCCTGGCATATCTTGGAAGGCCTGTAACCGCTTTTGCACAAACTAATGTTGGACAGGCACAACTGGCAGGCTTTTTGGGGTTAGTGTTTTTAATCTTGAGCTTGATAGTTTTAGGTCGCGCGCGAAATGTTACTTTTCAACTTATCAAACCTTATATTGCCATCAGTATCTATGCTCTGGCAAGCGCCATAATAACAGCGGTGGGTAGGGTTGGCTTTGGATTTTGGCAAGCTTTATCAGGCCATTATATTTCAATATCAAATTTGTTCTGGATTGCCGATGGAGTGTTTTTTTGTCTTCTTCTTAATTTCGTAAGTAACAAAAAGGACAAATCTAGAAAAATAATTGAGGCTTTTCTTATGTTGATCTCAATTATATTTATCATAATGGTGATAACAAGCTCGATTGGAACAACCTATGGTTTTAAGTCGCAAAACAAAATTCTGAATAAGGGGCGCAGTGCACTACTTGAGGGGAAACCTTATGATCAAATGAGAGAGCTCTATTATAATGAGAAGCTGATGAAGGAGAGAATCTTAACTCTCAAAAAATATAAATTGTCGCTTTTTAAGAATTATTTTTACTAATTTAGATTCACCATTACTTGACAATTTTATCCAAAAACTGGTTAACTCATATAAAGAACCCAAATACTCTTTGGCCTAAACCATGAAGCTTGCACGATTTACCGGTTTTATTTCATCAGCAGTGGCATGGCTTGCACTTGCTCAAGCTGTTCTTGCCCAATCAGCTACAAATTCGGCTAGTAAAGGTGGCACAAGTGGAGCTTTGCCAAATGCCGGCTCAACAGAGCTAACGTATTTAATATTTTTTGGCGGAGTAATTTTGTTTGTTTTGGGAACTATGAAGTTAATTTTGAGCTTCAGAGACTAAATCGAAGTCTGAGGTTTACCCAACTCTGTTTTAATTTGTCTTACGGCTTGGAGAAATTCGCTGCTTCTAGTTTCATTCCTGATTCCGCTCTCTAAGCTATACCAACGGTTAGAATAAGAATCCCAGTCTCTTAGCTCCCCATGAAATATTTCCTTCCCTGAATTGACTCTTTCCCTGTGCACTCTCAGCTCTCCTACCCCCCGCACCAACATATGGATAGATCGAGCTTTACTCAAATTCGATCCTGCCCAAAACTTAACATTGATGGGAGGGTAAGTACTATTCACTGTATGGCTGACGTGTTTATACTTTTGGATGCGTGTTCCTCCTGCCACGATCGACCCTTGTTCTTCAAGAATACCTATAACTTCCTCAAAAATTTGCCTGCAGTTATCACGGATTGACTCAAGTTCCCTTAAATTTTTTCGCCCTTGTTCTATTGCACTCATATGGACGTGAAGTCTACTATAAGCTTTTTAATTTGTCAACTCACTTCTCCTTCAGTTTAAAAATCTCACTTTGAATAAATTCACCCAAGTCTGTCCAGCTGCCCCCTTTGGGAACAAGAACGTATTGGCCAGCGTAGTCTTGTAAATTGCCTACCTCCAAAACACTTTCTTGACGGGTAGCG
>MFBQ01000008.1 GCA_001776475.1 Candidatus Curtissbacteria bacterium RIFCSPLOWO2_01_FULL_41_18 | reverse complement strand
TAAGCTTTGGAGTTTGGGATATTTTTTATTATATTTTTTTAAGGTTAACAATTGGTTGGCCAAAAAGCTTTACTGATCTTGATATATTCTTCTTACTGCCAACCCCGTGGGTCGGGCCTGTTATCGCACCTATTGCCATATCTTCTATCTTAATTATTGTGTCGTTATTTTATCTCATAAAATTTAAGCGATAGAGGGTCTGATATGCACGTTTCGGTTCCGGCGGTTAAAGTCGAAAAATTGACTAAACAGATAAAGGCTGAGCCGTCAAAATCAATACAATCCCGAGTCCAAAAAGCCAGAGATATTCAGCTTAAAAGATTCAAAGGTCTAAAAATTACATCAAACGCTGAGATGAACAATAAGCAGTTAAAGCAGTTCTGTAACTTAGATCAGCAGTCGATACTTTTACTCAAACAGGTAATAACGAAACTCAGTCTCTCGGCAAGAGCCTTCCACCGTGTCATTAAAATCGCCAGAACAATTGCCGATCTTGAGGAATCCGTCAAAATCAAATCCAACCACGTCGCCGAAGCATTACAGTACAGACCAAGCAGCACAGAATTTTAATCACAGCATAAAGCAGTTTACACTGAGTGAAACGAAGTGAGGCTCTACAATATAGGCCGTCCACAGAAAATTAAGTGCCTCGAGACCTCATCGAGCCTGAAGACTCTCAGAGTCTGAACGACCTGAATTCAATCGAAGGGTTACAGAAGCCTTGTTATACAGGTCGTAGGATCAATTCGGTGCATTTTAATTTTAAAAAATAAAAGTAATTGACATCTTGATGACAAGATGCTAACATTAGGCTATGCAAAACGCAGTCAGAACAACTATTAGAATAAGGAAAGATCTCCTAGATCAATCTCGTCTGCTTGCGATCAAACGAGGGACTAATCTTCAGGAGGTAATAAACAGTACACTGGCAAAAGGTTTTGGCCACATATCAGATTTATATTCCCAAAAGCAAGCTATGGCCAAGATAGATAAATTTCGCCAAGGTCTTGAAGATAAAAACATCAACCTTCAAAAACTCCTAGAGAGAAGCAGAAAAAACCTCAAGTGAGAAATATAGTCCTTGATTCTTCAGTAATTGCCAAGTGGTTTTTCCCAGAAGAAGATCAAGGTGATTTAGCTTTAGAGGTAAAGGAAGATTTTACAAATAAAATAATATCAATATCCTTACCTTTGCTTATTTTTTACGAAGTCAATAATTTACTTAGGACCGCAATTAAAAGTTTAAGAATTGATAGGGGAAAAGCAATAAGTGCTTATCAAGGATTCCTGGAACTCGATTTTATTGTTTACTCATCAAAAGAATTAATGGAAAAAGCTCTAGAAAAAGCAGTGAACCTTGATATTTCCTCTTATGACGCTAGTTATGTCGTTTTAGCCGAATATTTAAAGGCCCCATTTTTTACCACCGATAAAAAATTATTAGAAAAGACTAAGAATCAAGTTGTTAAAAATTTGCAGAATTATCCTGTCTAAAGCCAAAAAAATCCCAATTAAGGTCCTCTCGCGCCAAACAACTAGAGAATCGTTTCTCGAAGCCCTTCGTACAGATTATAGATAGATATCTACTTAATTTCCCCATTCTGACAAAATATTGAGTGTTACAATAGTATTGTGAAGAAAGTAATCAAAATTGGCTTGGTATCTGTCTTTCTGGTCGTCATCGTCACACTCATTATCGCCTTAGTTATTAGCTTTAAGGTGGTTAAGCAAAATACTGATAAAATTAATGCAAATCTAAATAAAAAATTCCAGGAAATTGTTCGTATCCCAGAGATTCCTCCGTCATATAAAGGGTTTTATGTTACTAGTTATACGTGGGATATGGTGACAAATCAAAAAGAAGTAACTACTGTAAAATTCACTCACGATACGGGGTTTTCGCGCTATCAAAATAAGATGATTGCCACGCTTGAAATGCCCCAAGGTGCCGACCCAAGTCTGTTTGTTAAAGTTATGCCAGCCGTTGTTGCCGACGAGCAGGCATTATTCTCCGCCCAAGACCTAGAGCATGCAAATTTAGGCCCAAATGATAAAATTGGATATGAGAAAATTGAATTAACACGCCTTAGCGAAAATTCCACCCAAGTAATTAAAATAACATGGCAATTTGACAGGTCAACACTAGCAAAAAACTCGCAAGATCTATACGGCAAACTCGATAAATTTCCTCAACCAATTCTTAGATCTTTTTATTTTGTCCAGAAAGCAACGATTTTATTGCTATCCGGCTCCTAATTCAGCAGAAAAAACCCCGAAGACAAATTAATGCTGTCGCAGGGTTTTTTCTAAATGCTACTGGCCAACACAGTCAAACGTGGTAGACTAGTTCGACTAGCCACCAATTTTAAACATTGTTGTACCACAAACTGGACACTTACCTTTCATTGCTGGCTTGCCGTTCTTCATTGTCACTTTTTGGGCGTTGGGATCGTCTCTTTTTGCGCGGCATTTAACACAGTACATTTGAGTCATTCTTTTATCACCTCCTTTAGGCAGTGAAGATTCAGTCTCTCTTAGCTTTTTTAAGGCTAATCTAGCTTCAACTAGCTTCAACCATAGCACAGCCACAACGTGCGCGTCAAGACTACCTGGAAGCTTGCTGGTAAGATGGAGATTTTTCTAAAGAGAGATATCTGTTAGCCTTAGGAGAATTTGAAGACCTATAATAATAGAAGCTAGGATAGCAATTTTGACAAGTTCGCTTCTTACATATGAATAATTCTTTTCAATTGCTACTCTAGCGCCAACATTAATCTTGCCCGTTTCTTGCTCTGTCGCACCTTTGGCGGGGCTTTTATCCGTTTTCTTGCCGGAAACGTAGCTGAACTCTTGAGCCTCAACAAACTCCAAAAGCCGTTTTTCGGCACGCATTTTTTGTTTTTTTGTCTTAAAAGGCATTTATTCTCTCCTTTTGTCAGTTATCTTACCATAAAAACCCATTGACCCTTCAAAGGTTTCAGAGTCAATGGTGAGCTAAGTCGAACCATTGACAACAACTTTAACGCATGGTAAAAGGGTGGAGTACTAAATTTATCCAAAGCTCGAGATGGATAGTCTACAAATCGCTACTTACATAATAGTAGCGCTTGTAATCTGGATTGCACTTTTAAGTATTTATCTAACAAAGACCATTGGTCATTACAGAAGGCTTACAAAAGGAGAAAATAATCTAGATTTAGGCAAGGTTTTGGAGAAAATTGTTGCCAGGGGTGATCTGCAGGCAAAGCAGATCACACAAATCTTAAAAGAGCTTGATAAATCGAACAAACGGGAACTAGCAAATTTTCAAAAACATGCGCTAATTAGGTTTAACCCTTTCGAAGAAGCGGGTGGTGATCAGAGCTTTGTGATTGCTCTTTTGGATGGTAACAATAACGGCATAGTTGTTTCGTCATTACATTCCAGAGGTGGAACTAGGGTTTATGCAAAACAGGTTGTAGGTGCCAAACCTGCAACCCATCAATTTTCTAAGGAGGAGAAAGAGGCGGTAGAAAAGGCTGCCCGGTCCGTTTGACGGACCCCTTGCGTTTAAGTTTAAATAAACGCAGGAATTTACTAAAATTGAGAGTACCAGCTTTTTTTAAAAGTAAAAAATTACAGATTGCGGTTGGTTCGATAATTTTATATCTTGCCGCAGCAGGCGTTTCGTACATGGTATTTAATGCCGTTTTAAAAAAGCCGTTTGACATTAAGACCCCATTTGGAAACTTAACTGATGTAACTTCAGGAAGCGAAGAAGGTACAAAGGATAAGCCCTGCCCACTTAATGGTGTTCTCTACACAAAAAGTAGAGAAGAACAATGGAAGCAAAGAAGACCTCTTGGTTTCATGGTGGAAAATCACATAGACGCCAGGCCGCCTTTAGGTCTTTCTCGAGCAGATATCATTTACGAGGCTGTTGCCGAGGGTGGTATTACTCGCTTTCTGGCACTTTATCTTTGTCAGGATGCTGGAGACGTCGCTTCTATAAGATCCGCTAGAACCTATTTTCTTGATTGGGTCGCCGAATATGATGCTGCTTATGCCCATGTTGGGGGAGCCAATACTCCCGGACCGGCTGATGCTTTAGGCCAAATCAGGGATTATGAAATCCGCGACATGGATCAGTTTGGTCTAGGCTTCCCGACTTATTGGCGAGGCACAGATAAACTTGCTCCCCACAACGTTCATTCAACAACCAAAAAACTTTGGGATGCGGCCAAAGACAGAGGATTTGGGCCGGAGAACGACAAAGGAGTCCGTTGGGACAAAGATTTTGTGATCTGGAAATTTAAAGATGACGCCTCAATTAACGGGCGAGGCGACCAAAAACCGATAAGTGTCCCATTTTGGCCCCAAGCGCCAGATTATACGGTGACTTGGAAATACGACAAAACCTCCAACGTATATCAACGTTTCCATCAGGAAACAGCCCAGATAGACCCCATCACTAAAGAACAGATGAGTGCCAAAAATGTCATTATCCAGTTTGAAACAGAAAGAATAGCAAACGATGGTTATCCTGATGGCCACCTTCTCTACGGGACTATTGGCTCTGGTAAGACCTTGATTTTCCAAGATGGCAAAGTGATAGAAGGCAAATGGGTTAAAGGATCAAGAACATCAAGGACAAAGTTTATAGATAGTAGCGGTAAAGAGATTGAGCTTAATCGCGGTCTAGTGTGGATTCAAACTATTCCGGTTGGCAATAAAGTAGAATATTAGTTTGCCCAACTTAAAACAAGTCCTGCCAGAAAAATAAATTAAATCTGCCATAAGTTTAAAATTATAAGTTCCAAAAAAGTCTCTTAAACAGAAACCGATGTTAATCGATATATTAATTTCCAAAGTAAGAGTTAAAATTCTTGAATTGTTTTTGGGTAATCCCGGACAAAGCTATCATGTCAGAGAAATTGTCCGCCGTGTTGGCGAGGAGATTAATGCTGTCAGGCGCGAATTGGCAAGACTTGAAATGACTGGATTTTTGCAAAGTGAATGGCGGGCAAATCGCAGATATTATTCAGTTAAACGGGACTTTATCTTTTTACCTGAATTTCTTTCTATGGTTAACAAAAGTATTGGCTTGGGTGGTGCCATTATTAAAAATAGAGCAAAGCTTGGCAAAATAAGCTATGCGATTCTTTCAGGCTCATTTGTTAAAGGTAAGCCCTACAACTCCAACGACATTGATCTGTTCGTTGTGGGCACTATTGTTCTGCCCGAACTCTCCAGTATCATTAAAGAAGAGGAGGCAAGACGCAGTCGAGAAATAAATTTTACGCCAATGACAGATGAGGAATTTAACTTTCGAAAAAACCGCCGAGACCCCTTCGTTCTAAATATTCTTTCAAAACCCAGAGTCATGTTAATCGGTGACGAAGAAGAATTGGTTAAGCTTTAGAGTTAACTGCCCATGTTAAAAAAGCCGAGGCTTATTGTTTTAATAATTATTGCCCTAACACTACTAAGCCTCTACGTTGATCTCCCAAAGTTTAAGATTTTTGGCCAATACTTCACACACTCAAAATTTGTAACCAATGTTATCAAAAGAGATCTGGAGCCAAAACTAGGGTTAGACTTGGCTGGCGGAGTCGAACTTACGATGTCTGCCGACATGTCAAATATCGATTTCGCAAGTCGTGATGATGCCTTGGAGTCTGCCAAAAATATCGTAGAAAATAGAATTAACGCTTATGGTGTTTCCGAACCTGTCATTCAAACTGGGAAAAAAGGAGGACAGTATCGGCTAATTGTAGAAATGCCAGGTGTCTCAAATGCAGATGAAGTCATTGCTGCGCTTAAAAAGGTAGCCTTTCTTGAATTTAAAACACTTCCCAAAGATTTTTCAAAAGAAGCAACGGCAGAAATCGAAATCAGTCCAGATGTTTTTATCAGCACTGGCTTAACTGGTAATGACCTTAGAAGAGCAACTGCTTCTCCCAGCCAAGATTCCCAAACTCCCGGCTATGTTGTTAATCTTGAATTTAACAGCGAGGGTGCTAAAAAATTTGAAGAGATAACAAAAAATAACTTAGAGAGGCCAGTAGCCATTTTTATTGATGGAGAGCTAAAACAAGCACCAAGAGTTCAATCAGTTATTAGTGACGGAAAGGCAATAATCACCGGCAACTTTGATTCAAAACAAGCCAAGGAAATCGCGATAGAATTAAATTCCGGAGCACTAAAGACCCCTCTAAAAATCGAAAGCCAGAGTCGAGTCGGGCCAACGATCGGCCAAAGCTCAATACAAAAAAGTATTTTTGCCACCGTTGTCGGTCTTACCTCTGTTGCTATCTTTATGATTTTCTACTATCGAGTTTTAGGTCTTTTTGCCATCGCCGCTCTTTTTATCTATACGCTTTTAGTCTTTGCTATTTTTAAACTGGTACCGGTCACCTTAACTCTTGCCGGAATTGCCGGCTTCGTACTTTCTATTGGCATGGCCGTTGATGCCAACATTCTCATTTTCGAAAGGATAAAGGAAGAACTGCGCTGGGGAAAGCCCAAACTTGAAGCCTTCTTTGCCGGTTTTGAGAGAGCTTGGCCATCAATTCGCGACTCTAACGTCTCATCGCTTATAACGACTGCCATTTTATTTAACTTCGGCACCGGGCCAATTCGCGGTTTTGCGCTAACTCTTGCCATCGGCATTTTGGTTTCCATGTTTTCGGCAATTACCGTAACCAGAACATTTTTGAGAACATTCTGGATAAGAAAATATTAGGACATTATGAATTTAATCAAATACAAAAACTACTTTTTTGCCCTGTCTCTTTTAATTATTATTCCCGGCCTTATTGCGCTTGCCGTTTGGGGTCTTGCGATGGGTATTGATTTTGTTGGTGGAACTCTTTGGGAGGTTAAATTTATTGAAGCACAAAAGACTGTTAGTCCAGGGCAGTTCCAAGACTTTTTAAACCAAAAGGGCGCACAAGTTTCCTCAGTTGCCGCTACCTCGCACGACTCGATTTTAGTTCGAATGAGAATTTCCGATGAGACAAAAATTGCCGAAATTAGAGACCAAGCTAAATCGTCGCTAGGCCAAATCCAGGATCTAAGACTTGAAACTGTTGGCCCAACTATTTCCAAAGAATTGACCAGTAAAGCGCTAGTGGCAGTGGGTCTGGCCATTATTGGTATTGTAGCTTATATTACCTGGGCATTCCGCAAACTGCCAGAACCAGCCTCATCTATAGCCTTTGGCTTCTGCACTATATTTGCCCTAATCCACGATGTTGTAGTTGTTGTCGGGATTTTTGCAATTCTTGGCCATTTTGCAAAGATTGAAGTTGACTCTCTTTTCATCACTGCCCTTTTAACAGTAATCGGCTTTTCGGTTCACGATACAATCGTCGTTTTTGACAGAATCCGCGAGAATCTTAAAACGCATAGCGGCTTTAGTTTTGAAGAAATTGTCAATCATTCGATCCTGCAGACTTTTGCCCGGTCCCTAAATACTTCTCTAACTGTCGTCTTTGTACTGCTGGCTCTTCTTTTGTTTGGTGGAGAAAGTATTAAGGTTTTTGTCTTGGCACTTTTGATTGGTATAGTTTCCGGAACCTACTCATCAATCTTTAATGCCGCACCCCTTCTTGTTGTTTGGAATAAAATCACAGCCAGATCCCGCAAATAAAGTAACATTGCCTCCAGTTATAACTTCTGTTATAATTATGTTATAACGAAAAATTTTAAGGAGGTGAAAAGTGCTTCAAAAAGTAATTAAAGTAGGTAATTCATCGGCTGTCACCCTGCCAAAGCAAATATTAGAAGAATTTAAAATTAAAGCAGGTGATCAGGTTTATGTCGAGCTTGATCACTCAACCAGTGCGGTAATTATCTCAGCCAAGGAAAATCCTTACAAAGGAGTTTCTCCTGATATTGCAGCTTGGACAAAAAAATTTATAGAAAAAAATCGCAAAGCCCTTGAGGATCTTGCAAACCTTTAATCTTTCATGAAGACAAATTACGTACCTCTTGAGGATGTTCTTCTAATCCACGAGATGATCATTCAGGAAACTGGCGGCAAAGAAGGCGTAAGGGATTTTACTCTGTTTCATTCTGCAACCGCCAGGCCCCAAGCATCTTTTGCGGGAGAAGATTTATACAAAACATTGTTTGAAAAAGCAGCGGCGTTAACTCACTCATTGCTTTTAAACCATCCTTTCAATGATGCTAATAAAAGAACTGCACTAGCCACGTGCGAAAGATTTTTAAACATCAACAGTTATGAAATTATTACAACTCAAAAAGAGAAGGTTAAGTTGACTTTAGCGATAGAGTCAAAAGAACTTAATTTAACAAATATTTCCGCCTGGCTCAAAAAGCACAGCCAAAAGCTTAAATAGAATTCCTCTTCAGTTGTTTATATTGACTAATTCTCCTAAGAAGATATTCACGATTATTTTTGTTTGCATCATCGGCTACTTCTTCAAAAAGGCTTTTTAAGACCTCGCCGACTTTTGGCCCGGGCCCAAGTCCCAAGATTTTCATAACATCATGGCCGTCCACTTTAAGATCGGCAACGGTAAATGGTTTCACCATAACCTCCCTTAATCTTTTTCTGAAAAGTTTAAGCCGCCACGACTCTGGTTGCTGCAAACCTCCGCCAAGCCTGTCGCCGACCCTAAGATCCATCATATCGCTAACATTCTCAAGACCAACATTTCTAATAAACCGGCGAAGTGCCTTGTCTGTTTGATTTTCATTAACAGAAAATTGATGCCAGCGTACAAGTCTGAATAATTTCTCCCGAGCAGTCTTTGAAAAGTTGAATCTTGTGGAAATTACCAGAGCTTGTTTGCCACCAACAACCTCGTGGTTATAAAAGGTGCGTATCCCATCTTCTGTTACATTGGCAACCTTGGCTTTACCAATATCATGAAGAAGAGTTGCAAATCTGACAATTGTTTTTTTCGATGGACAGAACTTGAGACTCATTACGCAATGTGTTCCAACGTCAAATATATGATGACGCTTGGGACTTTTTTGCTGCACATCAAAACAGATATCAAGCTCAGGCAATATGTGGGTAAGTAGTCCTGTCTCGCAAAGCAGCAAAATCCCCACGTATGCGTTTTCCGCATCAATTATTTTGAATAGTTCATCTCGGACTCGCTCACCGGAAATCTTAGCAATCAGTTTGGCATTTTTGATAATTGCCAAGCGAGTATTTTTCTCAATTTCAAAACCAAGAGTTATTGCTAGTCTGACCGCTCGAATAAGCCTAAGTGCATCTTCGGCAAATCGCTTATTTGGGTCTCCAACTGTTCTAATGATTTTATCTTTTAAATCTTTTTGTCCATCGAAAGGATCAACCAAAATTAGGGTATTGGGTATAGAGACTAGGGTATAGATATCTTGTTTCTTTCCAACCCCTGACCCCTGGCCCCTGGCCCCTAACTTCAGGGCTATTGCGTTTATTGTAAAATCACGTCTGGCCAAATCCTCGTCCAGTGATTTTCCCCAAACAACAACATCAGGATGCCGCCAGTCTTTATACCTTTGCTCCTTACGATAAGTTGTTACCTCAACCACTTCACCATCGACCTTTATTCCAACTGTTCCAAAACGGTTATTGTAGAACGACTTGTTTGCAAAAAGCTTCAAAATCTCTTCCGGCTTGGCGCTAGTCGCCAGATCCCAGTCCGAAACGTCTTTTTTTTGTAAAATGTCGCGAACTGCACCACCAACCACAGCCACTTCAAAGTGGGCCACTTCGAATTTATTCAAAATCGCCTCTATCTTCTTATCAATCATCTCTTTACCAAATTATATCTCAGAAAAGGGCCGGCAGACACACAGACTCAAATTTCCTGCTAAAATAAATCCGTGGTGACCCAAACTTGGAAGCTTAAAGCAACCTCTATGGACAAAAAAAGCAAGGATTGGCTAATCAAAATCTTAGCCAAAAATAGAGGATTAACAAACAAGGCAAAACTGGATAAATTTCTAAATCCAAGTCTTGGCGATATCTTAAGTGTGAAATTAACAGATATCGACAAAGCTGTTCAAAGAGTCAAAAAGGCGATCGAAAGTAAAGAAAAAGTGATTGTCTATTCTGATTACGATGCTGATGGTATTTGCGCAACTGCCATTTCTTGGGAAACCTTTTTTGATTTAGGCAGCAATGTTTTACCCTATGTCCCGCATAGAATAAAGGAAGGATATGGTCTTTCAATTGATGCGATCAAGGAACTGGCTGCAACTGGTGTCACACTTATTATTACTGTTGATCATGGTGTCACCGCCACCAAACAAATAGAAGCGGCCAAAAGATTGGGTGTTGATATCATAGTCACCGATCACCACATACTACCCAAAGTCCCACCAAAACCTTATGCGCTAGTCCACAGCCTCGAGCTTTGTGGAGCTGGGGTGGCCTGGAGATTTTGCTGGGAGATTGTCACCAAACTTGCCCCGCAATACAAAAATAAACTTATCGAAAAGTTAGAACTTGCAGCTGTTGCCACCATTGCCGACTTAGTGTTGCTTATCGGTGCCAACCGCGCCATTGTCAAAATTGGCCTTGAGTATCTTACCAAAACAAAAAGACCCGGTCTTAAAAGTTTAATTGATAACTCCGGTATCGGTGGCCCTGTCGGTACTTATGAAATCGGTCACATTTTAGCCCCCCGCATTAACGCCATGGGTAGAATCGAACATGGTCTTGATTCCTTGAGATTACTTTGCGCCAAAAACCAAAAACAGGCAGACACACTGGCAAAACTGCTTTCTAAAACCAACACTAGGCGGCAAGATCTTACGGTTTCTGCGGTAGCCGGCGCCATCGATATGGTTGATAAAGATCAGTTGATAGGAGTTGTTGCCCACCACGAGTGGCATGAAGGGGTCATCGGGTTGGTTGCATCACGCTTAGTTGAAACTCATCACCGGCCAATGATCGTCATCTCCATTGGCCAAATTTACTCCAAAGGCTCTGCCCGCTCTATTGCCGGTTTTAACATTGTTGAGGCAATTCGCGCGTCAAGTGAGTATTTGGTTGATGCGGGCGGCCACCCGATGGCGGCCGGCTTTACGATTGAAACCCGCCACATTGAGGATTTTTCTAAAAAAATCAATGTTTATGCCAATCAAGTTTTGACAGATGATATGTTAACCCCGGTTATTAATATAGAATGCAAGCTTGAGGTCAATGATATCAACAAACAAACATGGCAGACTATTAAAGCATTCGAACCCTTTGGTGTTGGCAATCCCCAACCTATATTCTTAACCGAAAAGATACTGGTTGAAGATGTTAGAGGGGTGGGGGAGGGTAATAAACATTTGCGCCTACAACTTGATGGCGTAAGTGCTATTGGCTTTAACATGGGTGGACAAAGGGTAAAACTTCGGCCCGGATATTTAATGGATGTTGTTTATACTTTGGATGAAAATCGCTTCAACGGCCAAAGCCAAATTCAAATGAAGATTAAGGATCTGAAGACAGCGGATTCTTAGTCGCCCATATGCGAGTCTGGACCAGGGTATCCACGCTTACATATTTCTTTAGCACTAAGTTTATCTCGGCTACGTTGAGGACTTTCTCCAATAGTCGGTGGTCTGGCGCTGACCGGGCCGTCCTCAGCATTCATGCCGGTAATTCGTCGCTCCACATCATCTGGGCTATCTCGATCAGGGGTAACCGGTCGTGAATCTGATCCGGTCCCTTCGGCTTCTTTTACCAATAAAAACACCTTCTTATCTTGAAACTAGAAATGGCAACCTTCATATTACCACACACGTTGCTTTGATTGTCAAACCCAATTAGTTTAGAATTTGAGATAGCAAAAGAATGGAAAGAACTTACATTGCGCAAACCCTACATCAAGTAGGTAAATCCGTCAAAATTTTTGGTCGCATCCAAACTCTGCGTGATCACGGCAAAGTTTGGTTTATTGATATTGCAGACGAAACTGCCGTGGTTCAAGCCGTTTCTCGTCAAAAATTTACTGTTAACCCCCAAGACATCTTGGAAATAGAAGGGGTCGTTAAAAAAAGACCGGAAAATTTAGTAAACAAAGATATTAAAACCGGCGAAATTGAAATTGAGGTCAAATCCCTCAGAATTATTTCAAAAAGCCAAACTTCTCCGATTCCCCTTGAGGGTGATGGCCGGGATATCGATGAAGATTTAAGACTTAAATACAGATATTTAGATCTTCGCCGCCCAAGGCTAAAAAATAATTTAAAACTTCGTCACAAAATGCTTATATTTATGCGGCAGTTTTTGGTAAGTCGCGGCTTTATTGAAATAGAAACACCAATTCTTACAAAGGCAACACCAGAAGGAGCCCGAGATTTTGTTGTACCGTCTCGTCTTCAACCGGGAAAGTTCTATGCACTACCTCAGTCGCCGCAACAGTACAAGCAGCTTTTAATGGTTGCCGATTTTGAAAAATATTTCCAGATAGCCAGATGTTTTCGTGACGAAGATCCAAGATCAGACCGCGCTTATGGCGAATTCTCACAACTCGATATTGAGATGGCGTATGTTACCCAAGAAGATATTCTTACGATTACCGAACAGCTTTTTAAAGAGATAACCGAAAAAGTTTTCAAAAAAAAGGTCTATAAATTTCCTTTCCCAAGAATTACACATGATGAGGCGATTCGAAAATATGGAGCTGACAAGTTCGATCTAAGAACAGAAAAATCCCCCGATGTTTTAGCTTTTGCTTTTGTTGTAGATTTTCCACTTTTTGAAAAAACTGAAGAGCAAGCTATATCTCCCAGCCACCACCCTTTTACTGCACCGAAAGAAGAAGACATAGAGTTGCTAGCTAAAAACCCTATGAAAGTTCGATCTTACCAGCATGATTTAGTTTGTAACGGTCTTGAAGTTGGAGGGGGCAGCATCCGTATATCCGATCCTAATATCCAAAGAAAAATTTTTAAAATTCTAGGTCATAAAGACAAAGAAATAGAAGAAAAATTTGGACACCTTTTAACTGCTTTTAAATATGGAGTTCCACCTCATGGAGGAATCGCACCAGGCATAGAACGCTTACTAATGGTAGCAACTGGTGAAGAAAATACTAGAGAAGTAACCGCCTTTCCGGTTTCCGGTTCCGGACAAACATCGGTTATGGATGCGCCGTCGGAAATTGATGAAGAAGTTCTAAAAGAATATAAGCTCAAAAAACTGTGATCGCCCGCTATATTGTCATCCTTCTAATTATTGTGCTTTCAGTATCTGCTTTCCTGCTGCCCAAATTACCCGCACAAATCCCAATCTATAAAAAATATCTTAAAAAAACAGGTGTTGCAAATCATCATTTAGAAAAGTACCCAGTCCCCGCTACCACTTACAAAGATGCACCTGAAATTACAGCCACATCTGCTCTCGTTATCGATTTCAGAAACGATATCTCACTTTTTGAAAAAAATCCTAATCTTAAACATTTCCCGGCTTCCACTACAAAACTTATGACAGCGCTGACAACCCTTGAAAATTGCTCTCCCCAAACGGTGGTCACGGTTGATCAAATCGAAAAAGAAGGAACCCAAATGGGTCTAGACGTGGGGGATAGGATCACTGTCGAGCATTTACTCGATGGTCTTCTTATTGCCTCGGGCAATGACGCTGCCTACGCACTAGCCAATTCCTGTTCTGACTCCTATCAACACTTTATGCAGTCTATGAATCAAAAAGCCAAAGATCTAGGAATGACCAATACCCACATTGTTAACCCTGCAGGTTTTGACGACAATTTCCAATATTCCACAGCTTGGGACTTGACAAAACTTGCCAAAGTTGCTGTTGCAAACCCGCTAATTGCCCAAATAGTTGCAACCAAAAGTACGGTTGTAACCGATTTTGGTGGTAATAAGA
>MFBQ01000007.1 GCA_001776475.1 Candidatus Curtissbacteria bacterium RIFCSPLOWO2_01_FULL_41_18 | reverse complement strand
ACCGCTTACCGTCTACTGTTCACCGTCTACCGACTTTGCTTTACGTTGGTAATGCCTATCCACATAAAAATCTCAATCGACTTCTTGCTGCTTCCAAAATACTTTATACAAAATACCAAATACCAAATACAAACTTGCTTCTCATTTGTCCTCGTGACATATTTTGGCAAAGACTGGATGGTGAAATAAAAGCCAGAAATCTGGAAGGAAAAGTCAGGTTAATGGGTTATATAAGAGTAGGCGAGTTGACAAAATTGTTTGTCAAAGCCAGCGCTTATGTCTTCCCTTCACTTTCGGAAGGTTTTGGTATACCTGGCCTCAATGCCATGGCTGCCGAGCTCCCAGTTGCTTGTTCAGACATTCCAACTTTCAAAGAAGTTTACGGCGAAGCAGCCATCTATTTTAATCCTCATGATCCCAAAGACATCGCTTTCAAAATTAAAAAAGTCTTAACAGACCTTTCTACGAGGTCCGATCTTATAGAGAAGGGGAGAATTCAGGCCAAAAAATACTCCTGGCAAAAAATGGCTGCTCAAACTCTAGCAGTTTATCAAACTGTCGTTTAACTAAAATAAATGGTTGCTTCTCCAAAAGGAAAGATCTCCTGATATAATTTCCCCATGACTCCGTCCTCAGATGAAAATAATTAAAAAATTTGCGGCCAAACACAAGGATTATCTAATTGCCTTTTTATTTTATTTTGTCTTTGCCCTTATAATTTTCTGGCCGGTTTTTTTGGGAAAAGTTAATCTTAATGGGCATCTTCTCGTCACTTTTTATACTATTTACAACCAGATTTTGCCCTTTAAAGATACTGGCTGGGATCAAATTAGATTTTTCTTCCCATTTTTAGGATTTAGCCTCGAGCAGTTAAAAGCAGGCCACATCCCTTTTTGGGATCCGTATATATTTTCCGGCCATGCCCATCTTGCTGATTTTCAAACTGCTATTTTTTATCCCCTGAACATTTTTGGTCTTTTTCTTACCCAAATTGCCTTTTGGCATTTTTTAAGGATCATACCTTATTTCATGGGTGCGTTTTTCGCCTACACCTATCTTAAAAATCTCAAACTAAAAACACTGGCAGCCTTTTTCGGCGGTCTCACATTTGGCTTTAGCCCGCTTTTGTTGACTTGGGGTGAGGAAATTATAATTCTCCCTCACGGTATCATTTGGCTTCCTCTAATCTTATTTTTTGTGGACAAATATTTAGATAAAGGCAAAATGAGATACTTGGGCTTTTTAACTTTAACTTTCGCAGCCTCATTATTTTAGGGTTTATTCAGAGCTCTATCTATATCTTTGTACTGGTGATTTTCTATTCGATAGTTAAAATCGGCCTTAAAAAGTTTTTTAGAACTCCAACAGGTATAAAGATTGTAGGAAGTCTGCTCTTATCCCTCACTGTTGCTGCCCTCCAACTATTGCCGTCGCTTGAACTTTATTTAAGCTCAACCAGGACTATTTATTCTCCCCAAGAGTTATTCAAATTTCTCTTGCCAATGGATCAGCTGATAACCTACTTAGCACCGGATTTCTTTGGCAATCCTGCGACCAGAAATTTAATTCTGGTAAAAGGCGGCTCCTATTATGAAGGAGTTCTTTTTATTGGCATTGCTGCTCTAATTTTGGCCTTTTTTGCGCTAGTTGCCCAAAACAAAAATAAAATTGTCCGTTTTTACGCTCTTGCCACCTTAATCGGACTTTTCTTTTCATTCGATTTCCTTTTCGCCAAACTCCAACTTCTGCTTCCAATACCTTTTCTTTCAACGACGATTCCCAATAGAATTCTTTTTGTACCAACATTTTGCTTATCGATCTTGACAGCATTTGGGCTTGATTATTACTTGAAAAAAAGCGACAGAAGATTAACAAAATTAATTATATTGCTGGCACTTGTCTATTTAATAATTATCACAAACTTGTTAATTATTATTGGTTTTCACTTGCCTTACTTCAAGCAAGAAACTTCCCTGGCCATAATCTCTCTGAGAAATCTTGTTATTCCAATTGTAATTTTTACGGTAACGTCATTTCTTCTGTTGTCTGGGAACCAAGTTAAAACTTTAAAGTCCTTCGGGGTAAAAATAATTATTTGTGCAAGTTTGATAAATATTTTTCTCTTTTCTCAAAAATATTTTTCTTTCGTCGAGCGGAAATTCATATTTCCTCCTACGCAAATCTTCACATTTATTAATCAAAACCAAGGTTATCATAGGAGTCTTTCTATGACGGCCGACAAGTTGCTAAATAACATTCCGTTGCAATACCGAATTTATTATCCGGAAGGCTATGATCCGGCAAGCATCGAAAGTTATGCACAGTTCGTTTCCTTAATGCGCGGTACGCAAGTTGGTCCGCGCGTTAGATCTGTTGCCGAGCTAGGTAGCTTGGATCCTGAAAAATTTCTTGGTAGAGGGCAAAATCTAAAACTACTAAATCTTCTTGGAATAAAGTATCTATTTTCAGAAAAAGTAAACAGTGCGATATTTGAAAAATACCAATTTTAAAAGGTTTATGAAGATACTGATCCTAGCGGTTTTACGGTCTTTGAGAATTTACAGGTTTTACCCCGTGTGTTTTTAACCTCTTCATACGATTTCATTGATAAAGATGAGGAAATTATTCAAAAACTTATTGAACCAGATTTTGATATTAAAAATCGTGTTGTACTTGAAACAACTCCGTCAATTAATCCACAAGGCGGTGGAGGCATAGCTACGATCGAATATTATTCTCCACAAGAGGTATTAATTAGTACTAATTCCCAAGTCCCAAAAATTTTATATCTTTCAGACAATTACTATCCAGGTTGGAAAGCCACTGTTGATGGTTATAAGGTTGATATTCTAAACGCCGATTATGCTTTTAGAGCAGTACCCCTGCCTAAAGGTGAGCATATTGTCAGGTTTTATTATGATAGTTTAGCCTTTAAAATCGGTGTGGCAATTTCACTAGCGTCGCTACTCCTAGTTTGGCTATTATATTTCTCAAAGTTATTCAAAAAGTTTTAATTATTAAAATGCGCACTTTTTTGTTAATATCAGAAAGTAATTTAAATAAAATCGATGTTTCTTGACAGGCGACTTTCTTAATTGATATGCTTATTAAGTAACACCAATATTTAGGCAAAAGTGAAAAAATTTCCTGCCAGTTTTAAATATTTCTCCCTCAGCATTTTAGTTTCATTTTTTGTCCTCACAAGTTCAGTCGCAGCTTTTGGCAAACCCGCAGATGTCGGCGCACAATCTGCAACTGGCCAGGCACGAGCCAAAACTCGTCTTACTGAAGCAAAACTTAAAGCATGTCAAGCTCGAGAAGACGCGATTAAAAAAAGGGCCACTCGTCTGACTCAACTTGTAACTAACATGGAGGGCAAATTTGCTAAACACGCAAATCGAGTAGAAGAGTATTACACATCAAAAGTAGTTCCCAGTGGTAAAACTGTTGTCAATTACGATAGTCTAGTTGCCGATATTGACGCCAAAAAGGCAGCTGTTCAGGCAGCTATATCAACTGCCCAAAATGATGCCAACAACTTCAGCTGCGAAGGGACTGACCCCAAAGGCCAGCTAACGCAGTTTAGAAAAGATATACAAGCGGTAAAGCGTGCCTTAAAAGACTACCGCACATCAATCAAAAATCTCATCGTTGCAGTCCGTTCAGTTACTGGTGCTACAGAAAGAGAGAATAAAGGTTCGCCAAAACCGACAAGTAGTCCAGGGGGAAGTGAGTAACCTATGAAGAATAAAAAGGGTTTTAGCACAATTGTCATAATTGCCATCGTAGCTATTCTGATAGCCATTGGCATCTTTATGGTAGTCAAAAAGGGTACTAATTTTAATATCTACAACAAACAAGGTCCACAAGTTACCCAGACACAACAGCCGCAAGCATCCCCAATCCAAAATAGCAGTGATCTGAACGTTACCTCAGCTGATCTGGATAACACCGATCTAGACGGCATAGACGCCGAATTAAACCAGATAGACGCCGACGCTTCTACTTTTTAGTTGAAATAAGGAAATATTTACAACCAAAATCTCCCAAAAAAGGGCCTTTACTCTATAATTAGTTTAAGTACCCCAAATGAACTGGTATCGAGAAACTGCCCAAACTACTCTTGAAGAGTTGAATGTCAACCAAAATCAAGGTTTATCTTCCAATCAAGCATTATCGCAACTCAAAACTTATGGTCCTAATATTTTAGCTTCCAGAAGGGAAAAAACCTTAGTTGGCATTTTCGTAAGGCAATTTAAAAGTCCTCTTATTTACATCCTGATACTGGCCGCAATCCTGGTGTTATCCCTTGGTCACAAAACCGACGCCATCGTCATTATTGCAGTAATTACGATTAACGCAATAATTGGAACCATCCAAGAAGGAAGGGCCAGGAATTCCCTAGAGAGATTAAAAAGCCTAACCAAACACAATGCTTCTGTAAGACGCGACGGCCAGGAAATCCTAATCCCTTCAGAAGAGGTAGTGCCTGGTGACATTCTCATTCTTCATGAGGGCGACAGAATCGCAGCCGATGCTCGAATCATCAAATCTGAAAACTTTATTGTTGATGAATCAGTTTTAACAGGCGAGGCCATACCTGTTAACAAAATACAAGAGCCTATCTACAAGGAAAACTTAGTCTTGGGCGATCAAAAAAATATGGTTTTTGCAGGGACCAGCATTACCTCTGGTTATGGTGAGGCAGTGGTTGTAGCCACTGGGCTTGATTCCGAACTGGGCAAAATTTCCAAAGGACTTCTCGAAACTTCAGATGTACCCCTGCCTCTTGAAAGAAAAGTCACAAGACTCAGCCATCAGATTGCCTTTGTAGTCTTTGCGATTGCTTTTCTGGTTTTTATTTTTGGTTTACTTCGCCAAATTCCCACCAAAGAAATTTTCGGAGCAGTTATCGGCCTTTCCGTCTCTATAATTCCAGAAGGACTCCCCATAGTAGTTACCATCGTCTTAGCCCGTGGCGTCTGGCGGATGGCTAAGGCTCATGCGATTGTTCGTAAGATGGCAGCAATTGAAGCTATGAGCGGAGCTGATGTCTTATTGGTTGATAAAACTGGCACGATCACTACGGGCAAAATGGTTATTAAACAAGTGGTTTGTGGTGAGGATCAATTCGAGGTAAACGGGGACGGTTATGATCCAAAAGGTGAGATTACGTCAGCTAAAAACATAAAAACAGATAAGCTAAAAAAAATTTTAAGCCAAACTTACCTTGCTCTCAAAGCTGATGTTGTCAAAGATGAAAATGGGGACTGGCGAGCAGTTGGTGACCCGACAGAGGCAGCGATCGCCGTCCTTTGCAGAAAAATTGGTCTTTCTAAAAATAGGTTGGCAAAAGAATATAAAACCGTCTCCTTGCAACCTTTTGACTCGACAAAAAGATATATCGAGGCAACATTCGAAAGAGGAAAAGAGCAGTGGAATGTTTATATAGGAGCGCCAGACTCCTTAGGACGTCATTTGAAAATCGATCATGTACTTTCTCATAAATATCACGAGCTTACTAATCGAGGCCTGAGGGTGGTAGGTATTGTTCTAATTGGACCCCAAGATGAGCTATTTGGCTATTCACTACTTTCAATGGAAGAAGAAGTTAGACCAAATGTCAAAAGCTCAATTTCTGAAGCAAAAAAAGCAGGATTTAAAGTTGTGATGATGACAGGCGATTTTTCACTAACAGCAAAAGCTATTGCCCAAAATGTTGGTATCTTCACAGAAGAGGATGGGATTTTAACTGGGGCAGAAGTTGAACAGATTCCCGAAAATGAGCTAGCGGAGAAAATTGAAAAGGTTACAGTTTTTGCCAGAATCACGCCTATCCATAAACTCAAAATTGCCAAAGCTTTTCAGGCAAAAAGACATGTGGTTGCCATGACTGGCGATGGCGTCAACGACGCTCCTGCTCTTCAAGCGGCAAATTTAGGAATTGCCGTAGGTTCGGGAACGCAAGTAGCCAAAGACGCGGCCGATATTGTTTTGGTTGATAACAACTTTGCAACCATAACTTCCGCAATTGCCGAGGGCCGTGGAATTTATATTACCCTTAAAAAAGTAATTCTTTATCTTTTTTCAACCAGTTTTGGTGAAGCTTTAGTAATATCGGCAGCCGTGATTTTAGGGTTACCGCTGCCTTTATTGGCCGTCCAGATAATCTGGTTAAACTTCGTAACCGATGGCTTTTTAGATATCGCCTTGGCTCAAGATCCTTCTGAAGGTTACCTGTTACAAAAAAGAATTAGAAGCGAAAATCTTGTTGACAGTCTTATGATTCAGAGAATTCTTGTTATGGGATCAGTGATGTTATTTGCTACTTTACCCGTCTTTTATTATTTTTCCACAACTTCATCCTTAACCTATACCAGAAGTATGACCCTCTTAATTCTCTCTGTCATTCAATGGTTTAATGTTTTAAATGTCAGGTCCCAAGACCAATCAATATTTAAAATGCCACTCACTAATAATTGGTTTCTAATTGGTGCCTTCGTTATAGTGGCTACTCTTCAAATCTTTGCTATCCAAACATCGTGGGGCAATAAACTTTTACATACTGAGCCCTTAACATTTGGTAACTGGCTAACGGCATTTGTGGTTAGTTCACTAATCATCGTCACAGAGGAAATCAGGAAGCTATATGTCCGTTCAAAAAACAATGCAATGGCCTAAAAAAAGACAATTCTTGGCTAGTCCAACCCATCACAATTTCCGCAATTGCGCATAAGTTTTTTGTCTGAAAGGCTTAATAGCAGTTTTTACACGCTATAGACAGAGTTATCTTGCTAGTGGCAAAAAACCTAACATTAAAAAACTTTTTGCCAACGATCTGTACCACACAACACGGCTTGAAGGAGAAAAAATTACAAAAAGAGAGGCAAAAGATCTCATAAATAAATTCGTAGTATAATTCAGCTGATGAAAAAACAAAAAGTTAAAAAGGTCTTAAAATGTACAGTTGTTTTTGAACCTTCAGAAGAAGGTGGTTATGTTGCCTCTGTCCCTGTTCTATCAGGCTGTTTGAGTCAAGGTGAAACTTTTGAGGAAGCAGTGAGAATGATTAAAGATGCTATTTCTGGGTATCTGGCTGTCTTAAAAGAAAAAAGATTACTAGCAGTTATATAATAGTCTTATGCTAAAACGATCAGAAAAAGTTGCCGAATACGAATTACCTATTAAAATTGAAGCCCAAAAAACTGGCGGTTATGTCGTAACTTGTCCAGTTTGGAAGGATTGTTACGCTCAAGGTGATACAGTAGAAGAGGCTACGTTAGAAATAACCGCAGCTGCACAATCTCTCATAGAACTTTACAAAGAAGAAGATCTTCCAATACCTCTCAAGCCTTTAAAAAACAAGAGGCTTGACAACCCCTTAATTTTGCCTGTTATAGTGACTGCATGAAGCCACTATCATATAGAGAAGTAATCAAAAAAGCTCGAAAAGCTGGCTTTGCATTTCGCAGAAACACTGGGGGTTCCCACGAAATCTGGTAGAACGAAATCAAAAGAGAAACTTGCGTAATTCCTCACCATCACGAGATTAAATCAGGAACTCTCAAAAGCATCATTCGCCAAATGGGATTAACCGAAGAAGAATTTAGCAAGCTATGAAAGTAGCTCTCGTACATGATGACCCTTCGATTGACTCAGGACAAGTGACCTAGACGTAGAAGGTTTTTTGTTTGGGCTATGGAGACCTGCCGGCAGGCAAGTAGGACTTTAACACTTTACCATGACCGATTTTTCTGTCAATTACCAAAAATAAAGAACTTTGACTCTTGAAATAAGATATAATTTCAATGTGTCTGAAGCTGAATTAACTGAACCCACCAAAAATAGCGAAGTTGTTAACCCCTTTTTTGAAATACCAATTGAGGGCAGTTTTCCTAAGGAGAAAATCACTATTCAAGATACTCAAGAAACAATTGAAAGACCAAATGAAGTTCAAGAAAAAATTGAGGAAAATTGGCTAAAAAGACGGCATGAAGTGGATCAAAGAGGAGGCAAACTTATTGATAGACCTAAAGTCATTTTAATCGATACGCAGATAAAAGATGATAAATTATATATAAAGCTAGGTAGAGGTCACTATAAGGATTTTGTTGGAACGTATGGAACAGAATTACATGATACCAATCCCGAACTAGTTCCCAGAAACTTTAGCATCTCCGCATTACTGGAAACGGCCGACGGTTATATAGTTTTACTTAAGAGAAGCCAAAGAGTATTCCAATATCCTAGTTGGATAAGTACTTTTGGAGGTTCGGTAGAACCAGAGGACGTTGACGATAAGGGGAGCATTGATCCTTTTAAAACTGTATCCAGGGAAGTTTCTGAAGAAGCGGGAATATCCCCAGAAAGCATTAACGATATCCAATGTTTAGGTTTTACAAGAGATATTCACACTAAAGTAGAAGACATGATGTTTCAGGCGAAAACATCATTAACTAAAGATGAGATCGAAAAACAACAGCAGAACCAACATCTTGAAGAAGGAGAATGTGTGCTGGTTTTGGCAAACCCAGATGAGATAAGAAAAAAAGTCTTAGAGTTTTCCAAAATTTTTGTTTCCGATGGGGCAGCTATCCTGACTTTATACGGCCGTCGGAAGTTTGGGAAAGAATGGTTTAGTTTTATAATCGATCGTTTAAAACGTAGAGGAAATGTCTATGCCTCACTAACTGAACAACAGCGTAAGATAATCGAACAGCGTTTGATTGAAAAACTAGGCAGAGTAACGTCTTCAATTTAAGCTAAAATCCTATTTGTGAAAATGAAACTACAGGACGGTTAGAATAGTAAGTTGAGGCTAAAATCTGAAATTGACAATTTTTCGACCATTTTCTGATAAAATGCCAGCATGGACATTTCCTTTATCAGGAAGAAAGTTAAAAAGCAGAAGTATGATCTTTCCAGCCACGCTCACAGAGAAAGGCAAGAGGAACAAATCACGGTAACAGAAATAGAGCAGGCCCTCCTTAGAGGTGATATAATTGAAAAGTATCCAAAGGACGAAAGGGGCGAAAGTTGTCTAGTTGCCGCAAAAGTGGGGACTAAACCTCTGCATATAGTTTGCGGCAAAAGAAATAACAGGTTATTAATAATCACAGTTTACAGACCAAAGCCGCCTACTTGGAAAAACTACAAAAAAAGAGCAAAGGAGTTGAAAAGTCGTGTCTAATTGTTATTTTTGCAAAGGAAAAACCGAAATCAGAAATGTAAATGTAGACTTTCGCTGGAAAGACAAGCTTTTTGTGGTTAAAAATGTCCCCGTAGAAGTCTGCACTCAATGTGGAGAAAAGTATTACAGTGCAGAAATTTCCAAAAAACTCGATGATTTTGTAAAAGAACAATCAGAGGCAAAAATCAGCTCGCAAGACACTATCCAGGTCCCCGTTTTCCACTGGCAGCAGATCTGTTGATATAATCTCCTCATGCGGATTGCTTTAGTCCACGATGACTTCGTGCAGGCGGGTGGCGCCGAAAGTTTGTTTGCAACAATTGCTTCGCTTTTCCCTCAAGCCCCAATTTATACGTCACTAGTTGATTGGACTAAGTTGCCTACATCAATCAGTCGCGAGCGTATCAAAACTTCATTCATGCAAAAAATTCCTTTCGCCAAATATCTTTACAAGACTCTCCTACCACTTTACCCCTTGGCTTTTGAAAGCTTTGATTTCGAAGGTTTTGATTTGGTGATATCTTCAACCACCAGATTTGCTAATTCAATTATCACCAAACCGCATACCATTCATATAAGCTACGTTAATAGCATCCCTAGATTCCTGTGGGACAGAAAAATCCAAAAAGATTATTTACCGCCAGCTCTGAGGTTTTTCCTCAGCCCTTTATTAAAGTGGCTCAAAAGGTGGGATAAAGTCACTTCCTCAAGGGTCGATTTTTATATTGCCAATTCTCAAAATATCGCAAGGAAGATAAAAAAAGCTTACGGCCGCGAAAACACCGTTGTTTATCCTTTTGCCAATACTAACTTTTTCACACCTGCAAAAATCCACAATTGGGGTCTTAGAGAGCAAAATTATTATCTAGTGGTCACGCGTTTGGTCAAATGGAAAAAAATCGACATTGCCATCAAAGCTACCCAAGATTTAGACCTTAACCTTAAAATTGTCGGAACCGGTCCGGATGAGGCAAGGCTTAAAAAGATTGCAGGCAGCAAAAAGATCGAGTTTCCTGGCAAAACTACAGTAGAACAGCTGCGAGATCTTTATAGAAATTGCCTCGCCCTTGTAGTTACCCAAGAGGAAGATTTTGGTATAGCCGCTGTCGAGGCTCAAAGCTGCGGCCGGCCGGCAATTGTCTTGGCCTCCTCCGGTGCCAAAGAATCAATCTTAGCAGAAAAAACTGGCGTTGTTTTTGGAAAGCAAACAGCAGAAAGTCTAAAAGATGCAATCATACGCACATCTGGGTTAAAATGGAATGTACCTGGAATAAGACGCAATGCGCTTCGATATTCAAAAACAGTCTTTGTTAAGAGCTTAACTAACGTTATAAATAGCTATGTCCAAGAAAGGCCCAGATCTTAAAATTGCCCTGTTTTGTGGTGGCACAGGTACCAGAATGTGGCCGATGAGCCGCAAAAATTTACCAAAACAATTTCAACCTCTAATTGAAAATCAATCCACATTCCAGATGATGATCAACCGCCTGAAGTCTAAATTTCCCATGCAGAACATTTTCCCTGTTACCATCCGCGATAACGTTGCTTGGATTGTTAAATTAGCACCCCAAATTCCTCTCGAAAACATCATTATTGAACCAGAAATGCGTGATACAGCAGCCGCAGTAGGTTTAGCAGCCGCAGTTTTAGACAAAAAGTTTGATAATCCAAATGTCTTGGCACTCTGGAGTGATCATGTTGTCAGAAATGAAAAACCTTTTATAAAGGCCATAGAACTGGCCGATAAAACTGCCAGGGAAATGAATAAATTTGTCGAAATTGGAGTTAGACCAACAATCGCCAGCGTAGCCCTTGGTTATCTAAAAGTGGGCAAAATGCTTAAAAACTCGGATGGTATGGCTATTTTTGAATTTGTTGCTCAAATTGAAAAACCCAGTTTTGCTGATGCCAAAAGATTTGTAGAGTCTTGGGAATACCTTTGGCATATTGGTTATTCTATCTGGTCTTCTAAAAAAATGCTTGGAAAATTCCAAGAATATTTTAGAGAAGGTTTTGAGCCGCTTGTCAAAATTCAAAAAGCTTGGGGCAGCTCAAATCAAGAGCAAATTCTGCAAGAACAATACCCAAAAATTCCTAAAAATTCGATAGATTTTGCCGTTAATTCTCGTCTCACAGGTACTGATCAAGTGGTCATATCCGCTGATCTTGGCTGGCGGGATGTCGGTACTTGGGATGAACTCAAGGAAGAAATGTCCGAAAAACCCAAGGACAATATTCTTCAGGGCAATGTAATTGATCTTGATTTAAAAGACTGCCTTGTTTACAGTACAAAAAATGAAAAGGTAATTGCTGTAATCGGTGTAGAAAGTTTAATTGTTGTCGACACAGAAGACGCTCTTCTTGTTTGCCCAAAAGATAGGACTCAGGACGTCAAGAAAATAATAGAAGAACTCAAAAAGCAAAACAAAGAAAATTATCTCTAAGAACCTCTTTTTTCATGCTCTACGATTTCTTAAAGCGCACCATTGATATTACTGGCAGCCTTTTTGCTCTTTTAATATTTTTGCCTGTAATTATAGTCTTTGCTATTCTTATAAAATTAACTTCCCACGGCCCAATTTTTTATTCGCCGGAAAGGGTAGGTAAAGAGGGCAAACTTTTTGGAATGCTCAAGTTTAGAAGTATGTACATGTATAAAATCAAAGGTCGGATGGTTCACGCTCAAAAATATTTAGAAACTAATCCTAAATTAATGCGCGCATATCAAAAAAACAGTTATAAACTTCAAAATGACCCGCGAATTACCCCGATTGGTAAAATTCTTCGTCGACTCTCAATCGACGAATTACCACAGCTTGTCAACGTAGCAAAAGGTGATATGTCTTTGGTAGGACCTCGTGCGTATCAAAAAGATGAGTTAAACTATCAGCAAAGGATCTATCCACAGACCAAAAAATACGTTAAGATTATTTTCAGAGCCAGGCCAGGCGCTTCGGGTCCTTGGCAGGTTTCAGGAAGATCTTTTATCAATTTTGATAAACGTGTTGAAATGGATGCCCAGTATGTAAAGAAACGCTCAATTCTCTATGATCTATGGATTATTATAAAAACCCCATTTGCCATGATTACCGGCACAGGTGCCGTCTAAAAAGTCACGATGCAAACCCTTAAACGCAAGATTATAGTATTTATCTTAATATTGATTATCTTTTTTGGTTTCTTTTCCTTCTTTTCTTTTATATCACTCAAGAAAGCTATAACATCAACCCAGAAGGTAGCTGGCGCCGCAAAACTTCAAGACTTAGATGCTACCAAAGCCTACATTAAAGATGCCAAGAAAGATTTTAACAGTACCAAAAGATGGCTTTTCTTCTTAACACCCTTGCGCGCGATTCCGGTCGCCGGCTGGTATGTGGCCGATGCCCAAAGAGGCGTAGATGCTGCGATTTATGGTCTTAATGCTGCCCAAACTTTAACTGATGCTGTTACACCTTATGCCGATGTTTTAGGGCTCAAAGGCAAAGGCACTTTTTTAGGTGGCACCGCCCAGGAAAGACTTGCCAGTGTCATTGATACCTTATCCAAAGTCACACCTCAACTAGATAGCGTTGGCCAAGATTTGGGTAAGGCAAGGCTGCAAATAGATAAAATTCAGTCTTGGCGATATCCAGATATTTTACCGGGCAAACCCGGCACCAAAATTAAAAATGCCAAAAATGCCATTGACCAAATTGAAACTTTTGTGGTTGATACTAGGCCACTTATCGATGTTCTGCCTAAAATTATGGGTCAGGATAAAGAGAAGAAGTATCTTATTCTCTTTCAAAACGATAAGGAACTTAGGCCAACAGGCGGATTCATTACTGCCTATGCCGTTTTCAGGGTTAACAAGGGGGTAATAGAATCGGAGCAGTCTGAGGATATCTATCGCCTTGATAGCACGCTACTTAAAAAGGTGCCGGCTCCTGCCCCTATTCTTAAATATCTACCCAATGTTCCCACTTTAAATTTAAGAGATTCCAATCTGTCACCGGATTATTTTGTTTCCATGAAACAATTTGAAGATCTTTACGCGTTCACCCAAGATAAAAAAGAAATCGATGGCATAATTGCTCTGGATACCCAGTTTGTGCTTATGATGATCAATGTTTTGGGTCCTCTGGAGGCTTTTGGTACTAAGTTTACTGCAGAGCAAATTAATGCCTGTGCTTGTCCCCAAATTATTTATGAACTTGAAAGATATGCGGATGAACCTACAGCCTTTGAAAAGTCTGACCGAAAAGGAATTATTGGCGTCTTAATGCAACAGATGATGGCCAAAACCTTTGAAGCCCCTAAATCAAAATGGCCTAATTTGCTTGGAACAGTGCTAGCTGCTTTAAACCAGAAAGATTTACTGCTTTACTTTCATGATCAATCAGTTCAACAGGCAGTCGAAAGAATTAACTTCGCCGGCCGTATTTATCAGTATGATGGTGATTATTTCCTTATAAATGAGGCCAATTTTGCCGGAGCCAAATCCAATCTTTATATTCAGGAGTCTGTAAAGCAAGTTGTTAAAAAAGACAAGGATGATAAATTAAATAAAAAAGTCACTATCGAATATAAGTATCCCAGACGCGGTGATGATTGCGGACTTGAACGAAAGGGAGGCCTTTGTTTGGCTGGAATTTACCGAGACTGGATAAGAATTTATGTACCAAAAGGGTCAACTTTAATTAAATCATCTGGTACCGAGGTCCGCCTAACCGCTTCGGAGGATTTAGATAAAACAGTCTTCGAAGGGTTTTTCACAATAAGGCCCGAAGGGACGGCCAAAATAGAACTGGAGTACACTATTCCGATTAAGGTCCAAGACCAGTACAAACTCTTAATTCAAAAACAGCCGGGTACCTCTGGTCACACTTACGAAATTGAAGCCTTTGGCAAGAAACAAAAAGGCTTTCCTCTGGATAGAGACAAAGAACTCATCATCAAGCTTTAATATCTTGTCTCACTAAATCATAATTTTTGGTATAAATATAAGTGACGTTATCTTTATGTATTTTCGAACCGAAGCCATAATTCTTAAAAAACGCAATTTTTCAGAAAGCGACAGACTTTTGACTATTTTTACACGCGACTTTGGTAAACTTACAGTTCTGGCCAAAGGAGTTCGCCGTCCCAGATCCAGAAAAGCAGGCCATTTAGAATTAGGTAATTGGTGTAAAGTTTTCATTGCAAAAGGTAAAAATATTGACATCCTGACCGAAGTGGAGTTAAAAAAAGCTTTCGGAATTGCCGATTTTCGTGAGGATAAAGCCAACAAAATTTACCATCTCCTAGAAATTATCGAAAATTTAACGGTAGATCATCAAAAAAATCTTCAGGCCTTTATTTTACTTGTCAAATTTTTAAAAAAAGTAGAAACAGATAAAAACTTTAACTTACTCTCTAGTGTCTTTAAAATAAAGCTATTGGCATCTCTTGGCTTTTTCTCAAGTCAGTCTCTCAAAAATTCAAAAGCAAAGCAAATTTTTAATATTTTGGAAAAGACGGATTTTGAGTACCTTGAAGATAAAATTAAACTGAGCAAAGATTCCCATTTGAAACTTTTGTTATTTCTTGATAGCATGATTGAAAATATCACCAGCAGTAAGTTAAAGACTGCTCGATTTTTGTGATTTTTTAAAAAGGGGTCCCCAATGCATAAGCATTGGGGTGTGACTTAATGGAGCAATCTAAACGCACTAAATATCTTGTCGCGGCAGCCAGTTTTGTTCTTATCGTTGTTGCTATCTTTTTCCTCTTTATTTATCAAAAAGGGCCGAAAAAAATTAAACCCCAAGAAAACGCTAATGATGTTAAGCAGCTTTCGGAAATATCTCTTGAAAAAAGACCTTACGTAACCCTGACCCCAACATCGGACGGAGCAGAAATTATAATTTCTATTGAAAATATGGGACAGTTCGATAAGATCGAATACGAACTTACTTACATGGCAGATAACCCTCAAATTGCTGGGGAAAAAATTGAACGAGGCTCAACTGGCACGGATGTCAATACCAAAGATGCAAAATATAAAAAATCTATTCTTCTTGGTACGGCCTCTCGGGGTGTACGTAATCCGGACAAAAGTGTAACCGATGGCAAATTAACTATGCATCTTGCCGAAGGAGACGCGCAGTATCTTTCAGAAACCGGCTGGGATCTTATTCAGGCAGGTGTCAAGCCGCAGCAGATTTATGACAGATCAAGCAAATTTGCAGTTAGCCTTCCTTCTTTAGGCAAAGATTATTGGATCATTCTTGCCGACACAATAGGTTTACCTGCCCAACGCGGTGATTTCAAAACAGAAAATGTGTTGCTTCCAGTCTATGGCTCTTTTTCTATCGCACCCAAATTTCCCGAAAACGCCCAAGTTTCTATCAAAGAGGATGGAGAAGTAACCGACCTCGGGCTTTATAGTTACAATCAGCAGGATTCAAAGTGGCAAAAACTCGAAGTCAATTTTGATTCTTCTGCCAATACCCTCATCTCCAAAGTTGATTCTTTCGCCACATTTGTAGTAATTGCCTCAAAATGACCACTCTTGCAAAAGTTATTTCACTGGCCAAACGCCGAGGATTCATCTATCCGGGTTCTGAAATCTATGGTGGCTTAGGGGGCACATGGGATTATGGCCCTTTGGGGGTTGAGCTCAAGAACAATATTAAAAAAGCTTTTTGGCACACCATGATTTATCAGCGTGATGATGTATTTGGTATCGATAGTGCGATATTAATGAACCCAAAAGTTTGGGAAGCCTCAGGTCACGTTAAAGCCTTCGTCGACCCCCTAATTGAGTGCAAAATTTGCCACGAAAGATTAAG
>MFBQ01000006.1:12002-12091 GCA_001776475.1 Candidatus Curtissbacteria bacterium RIFCSPLOWO2_01_FULL_41_18 | reverse complement strand
CGAAATACTTTTTGAGCAGATTGCCAGTGGTTTAAGCGACAACCTTGAAAGACAGGTTAAGGAACAGCTTGCAAAATATGTCCAGGAGG
>MFBQ01000006.1:6989-11844 GCA_001776475.1 Candidatus Curtissbacteria bacterium RIFCSPLOWO2_01_FULL_41_18 | reverse complement strand
AACCAGATAGTTTTGGAGGCAGCCAGAGACGTTTTGGGTCGTTCAATCAGTCTTAGCGAACACGAGGAATTGGTGCGCAGCGCACTTGAAGCTGCCAGGAAAAAAAGATTCTTCTCATGAGATCCCGGTTTAACGATTCCGCATTAGTAATTTTTGCAAACATGGTTAACGATACGGAAGGCGTTGGTTATCTGATTGATCAATTGGAGAGCCTTAAGCGGTTTCTTTTTAAAGACAAAGAGGGAACAATTTCTAAAAAAACAGACGTTTTTTTGGCCCAAAATTTGGTGCCGGTTTTTGCTGAGATTGAAGAAAAAGGCCTGGAGCCGGCCACAGATTCCGCGCAACTGCAGTTTTTGGATTGGGTCATTGGCAACTTGAAGAATTTACCATGTGTCAAAGCCATTTTGGCTTTTGAGCCCACAGAAACCTTTAGCGCCCGTCTTAACAGTGATATATCGGCAGAAATTGGCCAAAAGGTCATCCTTGAGCTCGTTGTCGATCGTCATATCGTGGCCGGAGCAATTTTTGAGTATGAGGGTAAGATTTTTGGAGATACCCTGGAGGAAAAGCTTAGTCTGGCCCTCTCCCGTCTTTTACAAAATTTGTCACGGGGTAAGGCTTCCAAATGAAAGATTTCGATACATATTTTAAAGAGACTGGCGAAATCGGTTACGTTGAGTCGATCATATCTTCGATTTTTTATGTTTCCGGGTTGCCGAATGTGCGTCTTGGTGAATTGGTGATAACCGAAAATGGTTTGATTGGCATTGTTAAGACAATTCTTGAGGACTTGGTTGAAGTCATGGTCTTTGAAGGCCAGACCTTGTTACATAAAATGAAAGTTGTGCGCACTAATGAGTATTTCCAGGTGCCGGTTTCTAATGCCTTTCTGGGCCGGGTGATCAATCCATTTGGAGTTGCCCAAGACAACCTTGAGCCAATTTTAGAACACGAGCTGACATATCGTCCTGTCGATCCGCCTGCCCCCGGTATTAGCCAAAGAGTCCGCATCAAAAGATTCTTTGAAACGGGAGTAATGGCCGTTGACCTCTTGATTCCTTTGGGCTATGGCCAACGGGAGCTGGTTTTAGGTGACGCCAAAACCGGTAAAACGACCTTTGTTTTGCAGACCATCGTTAATCAGGCAAATCACGGCACGATATGCGTTTATGTTTCCTGCGGCAAAAAGAAATCGGATTTGAAATTTGTTGAGAGTTATCTGAAAGAAATGAACGTTTTTGCCCAAGTCGTGATTGTAGCGGCTTCTTCATCTGATCCGGCACCAATGGTTTATCTGGCGCCACTGGCCGGTCTTTCGATTGCCGAGCATTTCCGTGATCAGGGACGGGAAGTGGCGGTAATCATTGATGATATGACCACCCATGCCAAGTTTTATCGGGAGATTGCACTTTTATCCCGGAGGCCGCCGGGCAGACAATCCTACCCCGGTGATATTTTCCATATTCACGCCAAAATTGCCGAAAGAGCGGGCAATATAATGCTGGAAAATGGCAGCGAGGCCTCCATTACCTTTTTGCCTGTGGCCGAGACATTGGAGGGGGATCTTTCCGGTTACATTCAGACTAATCTTATGGCCATGACCGACGGCCATCTGTTTTATGATGTTGATCAGGTCAAAAAGGGTGTACTTCCGGCAGTCAGCTTCACGCTTTCCGTTTCCCGGGTAGGTAATCAAACAAAGACACCTCTGGAGCGGGAAATTGCCGGTAATTTAACATTGCGGCTTGCTCAGGCTCGCAAAGCAGAGGAGCTTGGCAGGTTTGGCGTTGAGCTGACAGCCGAAACGATGAAGGCTATCGAGAATGCAGCGCGTATCGAAGCCTTATTCAAACAAGACGCTAAAATGATTATTCCTAAAAATGCCCAAATTATTCTGGCGGGCTTATTTATCGTTGGATTTTGGGACAAAAGCAGACAGTTTGAGATTCATAGAGATAAAAAGCTGCTGCTTGCAGCTTACACCCAAGGCCATCTTGATAAGCTCAGGCTCAAAATTGACAATACTGCAAGCCTGGGTAGCCTTTGTGATTTAATAAAAAAGGAGATTGCTGGCATTAAAATATTACTTGGGGCACAAGATAAGAATGAGCTACTCACGAGTTCAGCTTAAAAAACTGGAGACGAGTATCGCCACGATACGCTCCATTGCCAGAGTTTTTCAAAATGCGGCTACCAGAAAAATGAAGATAAACCAAGAGGAGATAGCTAAAATAGATCAATACGTCAAGGAGGCCGCCGAAATTTATTTTGTTTCCAAAAAGGCGGCCCTGGCCACTAAAAATATCCAGCTTGCGGAAGCGGTATTGACTGCGCCTGTCAGAAAAGCTTCGAAGAAGCGGGTCTTAGTTTTAATATCCTCGGAAAGCAGGTACTACGGTTCTTTAATTGCAGGCTTATTTGACCGGTTTTTAAGCGAGTTTGTTAAGGGTGATGCTGACGGCTTCATTTTAGGCGGGATCGGGCGGGAACTCTTTGAAGAAAACCCGGTTGGGCGACGCAGGGATCTTTCTAAAAATGTCACTTTCTTAAGTTTTGATGATGATAATCCGGATTTTAGCAGTGTCGGCGGAATTATTAAGAAGTTAGTTCAATACAGCCAAATCGTCGTTTTCTACGGTCAGTACGAAAGTGTCTTCAGACAGGATGCAAAAGTGGTTGAGTTGGGAGGGAGTATCGCTCCGATAGGCGGTATCGATAATAAAAAATATTTATTTGCGCCCAATGCGCTTTCCGCACTGGTTTTCTTGGAAGAACAGTTCATTGCCGGCAAATTTTTAGCTAAACTTTATGAATCCGGACTGGCCAAGTACGGCTACCGGGTCAAAATACTGCAAATCGGCCAGGTTGCTCAAAGAATTTCCCAGGCTCTCGATGAGCTTTCCAAAAGCAAGCTTGCGTTTTCAAAAATTTCCAAGAACAAAAAACAAAGCCAGCTCTTCAGCGGTTCGAGGCTTTGGGCTGGCGACCGGATTGTCAGCGTATATTAAAAATGTCTCAAACGAACACCGGTTCTATTAGAGCAATACACGGGGATGTTGTCGAAGTCTCTTTTCTTGCCGAAAAACCGCCGAGACACGAGGTTTTAACTATGGCCGATGACCCGACTGTCAAGTTGGAAGTCTATAGCTCAACACCTGGCGATTTGGTCTACTGTATCTCCTTTACCGATCCTGCCAAACTTTATCGCGGAGCCAAGGTGATCCGCCTTTATGAAACTATCAATATCCCGGTTGGTCCGGCAACTTTCGGGAGAGTCATGGATGTGTTTGGACGGCCTCAAGACGGTAAAGGGGAGGTTATTTCCGAAAAGACCAGATCAATTTACGGCAGTCCTCCAGGTTTCAAATCGGTTTCGCCGAAGCGTGAAATTTTGGAGACAGGCATTAAAATTATTGACTTCTTCACACCCTTTCTGAAAGGTGGCAAAATCGGTTTATTTGGGGGCGCTGGTGTCGGCAAGACGGTTATTTTAACGGAGCTTATCCATAACGTCGTAGCTTTCCATAAAGGCGTGAGTGTTTTTGCAGGTATTGGTGAGCGGATACGGGAAGCGCAGGAGATAATCGAAAATCTGGCCCAGTACAATGTTCTGGCCAACGTGGCCCTGGTTTTCGGCCAGATGAATGAAAGGCCGGCAGTCAGATTCAGGACCGGCTATGCTGCGGCTGCCTTAGCCGAGTACCTAAGAGATGAAGAAGACCGTGATGTTCTTTTTTTTGTTGACAATGCCTACCGTTTTATCCAGGCCGGCAATGAGCTTTCAACACTTTTGAACACTATTCCGTCAGAAGACGGTTATCAGGCTACCTTAACCTCTGACGTAGGTATTTTTCAGGAAAGACTGGCGCCGACAGACCGGGGGGCAATTACTTCGGTTCAGGCAGTTTATGTGCCTGCAGACGATTTTACGGATTCCGGTGTTCAGGCCTTAGTGCCTTATTTTGATTCGTCAGTAATTTTGTCCCGCCTTATCTACGGGCAAGGCCGAAGGCCGGCAATTGACATACTGGCTTCAAGCTCCGGCCTTATTGATCCTTCAATCATTGGCCATGATCATTATGAAGCTTATTTGGAGGCTGTAAAAATCCTAAGCCGTCATCTTTATCTTGATAGAGTGGTTTCAATTGCTGGCGAAACTGAGCTTTCACCTCAGGATAGGGTTATTTTCAGAAGAGCCAAAATGATTCTTAATTACATGACCCAGTACTCTTTTACCGTTGCCGCCCAAACCGGCAGACCCGGCTGTTTTGTCAAAAGGCAAGATGTAATCCGTGACGTTTCCGGTATTTTATCGGGGAAGCTTGATTCTGCCGATCCTGAGAAATTGCTTTACATCGACACTTTGAAGGGGGTCGGGAAGTAATGGCCGATATAGGCAATCTGCCGGAGGTTTTTTATGCGGTTTTTCTGACACCAAATTATAAGAAAGAGCTGCTTTTTTCCGGCTATGTCAAGAGTCTTTCTTCGTTCAACAATGAGGGCGCTTTTGACGTTTTGCCTCTGCACGAAAATTTTGTGACAATTGTCAGAGATAAAGTTGTGGTTGTTGACAAGGTAGGCAATAGACTGGAGTTTGTTCTTGGCCGGGCATTGCTTGCGGTGACAGACAATGTAGTCAAGGTCTTTGTAGAATTCTGATTTGAACTATAAGTTTCTTTTTCCCCGAAAATATATTACAATTATAAGGTATGGGAAGAAATCCGGAAAATACTTATACTTTAGGGTCTAGGTCCCGACTCGGAAGACCAATGGGTCGCAGACGTTTTTTAGGCGGAGCTTTTTTAGCAGCAGCGGGAGCCGCAGCTGGATACTTGGGTGTGAGGGCTATTAC
>MFBQ01000006.1:0-6980 GCA_001776475.1 Candidatus Curtissbacteria bacterium RIFCSPLOWO2_01_FULL_41_18 | reverse complement strand
TGGAAGCCCTGGTTCGCTTGACGGCAAGCCGGTCGAGGGAGATCGTGGACATCTTATGGTTCTGACTCCTTCGTCTGAGTATCCTAAGGTTTGGGTCAGAGCAAAACCAAGTTTGAGTGAAGGTAATATTGTCGGTTGGGCGGCAAATCCCGGCGCGCTTGTGCAGGTACGGGAATATCACGGGAAGGTTTATCCATCGGACAGTAGTGTAGGCAATTTTAAGGCTAGCGACGGCAACAACTACGGATTATGGGGAAGGATTCAGGGAGTCGAGATTCATTATGAAGAAGACGGCCGGATCAAAAAGAAAACCGTTCATAATATGTTTGTATCCTTTAATTTCTTGACAGAGGCCACGGAAGAGGAAAAACATCAGTTCTACAGCTCAAGAGAGTAATTTTCCAGCACACGTAATCTAGTCGGCTTCTTGCATAAGAATTAGGCTATGGCCTAAAATAAATCAGCTTATGCGCTCCGAAACATGGCTTGCCGATCAGCTTGATTTTCTTCTTAGTAAATATTTTTCCAATATTAAGCTTTCCAATCCAGTTGAAATTAAGTGGGGCAAGGAAGCTAAATTTAGATTTGGGTCGATACGGCTATATCCAAAAAGTACGAAAGGTACGGGAGGTACGAAAGGTATCAGAAGAATTATTAGGAGGGTTTCGTTTGATAAAGAACCGAAAAAAAGCATAATTACCATTACTTCGATGTTTAAGTCGCCGAAAGTTCCAATAAAAGTTGTTGAGTACACAATCTGTCATGAGCTTTGCCATTACGCGCATGGATTTTCCTCTTCTAATAAACGCTTGTTTCGCCACCCGCACCATGGCGGGGTGGTCAATCAGGAGTTGACAGAACGCGGCGCAGGCGATTTAATTGGGGCGTTTAAAAAATGGCTGAAGGAATATCGCAAAATGATTCTTCAAAAGAGAACTCGCGTTTAGAGGCATTTCTTTCAAACAAGATTAATTTAGCAGTTGTCGGACTTTTATTTGTTGGGCTTTTTTTGCTGGCGTTTGGTGCAGGGATGTTTTTATTGAGGGGTTCTAGTAAAGACGATATCAAAATAATCAGTTCTGAGGAAAGCGCCAGTAGCAAAGCCGGAGAAATTATTGTGCATGTTGACGGGGCGGTTAAAAATCCGGGCATTTATAAATTGGCGGCGGATTCCAGGGTCAACGATGCGGTCGTGGCAGCCGGGGGACTTAGCCAGGACGCCGATTCGGCGCGCATTAACTTGGCGGCCAAGCTTAGCGACGGGACTAAAGTTTACATTCCAAGCCATAACGATCCCGTATCGTCAGGTTCAGCAGGCAGTGTAGCAGGAGAGGTTGCAGCAAGTTTGATCAACATTAACACGGCAACGGAGGCACAACTTGACAGCCTGCCGAGTATTGGGCCGGTGACTGCCCAAAAAATCATCGCCTCGCGCCCTTACAGCGCTAAAGAAGAACTTCTTTCTAAAAAAGCGGTTGGAAGCGCCACCTATGACAAAATTAAGGATCTGATTACGGTTTATTAACAGATTTAAATTAAAAATCAAATATCAAAAATCAAAATTGTGGAAGTTCTCGACAAGCTCGAACAATATTAATCTTCGACCTTGTGGAGAAGTTTACAGCCTGAGTTGACATCGTGTCGAAAGTTCACTTGATAATTTTCATTATTTTTTTAATTATTGTCGCAACCATTCGAATCTGGCTTAACCAGCCCATAACATTACCTAAAAATCAGCCTCTAAAGTTTGAGGCGACCATTAAGCGCGAGCCAAGAATTTATGATTTTTCTCAAGTGATTTATGTTGCTGATTCACGGGTTTATGTTGATTTATATCCAAGATATCGAGTCGGTGACCGGCTGCTGATTGAAGGTACTTTTGATGAAAAAGGAAGAATGTTTGGTGCAAGTGTTGAGAAAATAGGTGAAAGATCAGGTCTTTTGAGGTTTAGATCAGAGCTGAGAGACAAAATTTCTAAAAATGTGAGTGCGCTTTTGCCTTCGCGTGAGGCGACATTGGTTGTCGGAACTGTGCTTGGAGTGGATACGATTGGTAAGCAGTTTCGGGATGAGCTTATTAAGACAGGAACCATCCATGTGGTAGTAGTTTCCGGCCAAAACTTGATGATTGTAGCGGGAATTTTTCTGGCACTGGCAAGGTATGTTGGTAGAAGACAAAGTATGATTTTGGCGATTTTGGCCGTATTTACTTACGCGTTTTTAACCGGTTTTGAGCCGCCTGTTATTAGGGCAAGCATTATGGTTTTAGTTTCTAGTTTGGCAATATTTTTGGGAAGAGAGGCGAGCGTTATCTTCTCACTTGTTATTGCTGCTCTTATGATAGTTTTGATTTGGCCACAAGCGCTCTTTGAGGTTTCGTTCCAATTAACCTTTGCGGCAACTTTGGGCATAATCACTTTAGGCCAAAAGCTCAAGGAGATTTTCAAAAAACTGCCGTTTTTGGGCGAAAATGCAGCGATTGCTACAAGTGCTTATCTGTTTACAGCTCCCGTAATTTTGTTTTATTTTTCGCGCGTTTCGCCACTGGCACCGATTGCCAATATTTTGGTTGCAGAAGTGGTTTTTCCCATTATGATTCTGGGGTTTTTAATAGCTTTTGCAAGTTTGACCTTTATGCCTTTGGCGCAAGTTTTAGCCTATTTTGCCTATGTTCCGGCCTTATATTTCTCGGAAGTGGTGAGAATATTGGCAACTATTCAAATATTTTAAGTATTTTAAGGTCAGATCTTAAAACGGCTTGTTGTAAAAGGCTGAATGAAAATTAAAGGTTCAACTAAATTTGTTTTACTGTCGGCGATTATCCTAATAGTTCTCGGAATTCTGTTTACTTTGGAAAGTCAAAAGGCTGGCAGGCTTAAGCTTATTTTTTGTGATGTTGGGCAGGGGGACGGCATTTTGATTGTGACGCCAAAAGGGAAACAAGTCGTTGTTGATGGAGGGCCAGGTACTAAAGTTGTCGATTGCTTGTCTTCCAAAATGCCGTTCTGGGATAGGACAATTGAAATGATGATTCTAACGCACGCGCAAGAGGATCACATAGAAGGTCAGGTTGAGATTTTTAACAGGTATAAAGTTGAGAGAGTTGTATGGAATGGCGTTGAAAATGAAACAGCGCTTTTTGACGAATGGCAGAAATTGCTGAGTGCTGAAAAATCGCAAGTCCATTTGGCAAAAGAGGGAGACCTGATCAAGCTGGATAAGACGAGTTTAGAAGTTCTATGGCCAACGGCTGAAAGGTTAAGTATTTGGCAAACACTTGCGCCAACTGATTTGAACGAAAGTTCAGTGGTTGTGAGGATTGAATATGGAGATCCTTCGACCCGTTCGAAAATCTCAGGGCAAGCAAGCTCAGGACCAAGGTTCTGCGCCTATTTGACCGGAGATTTAGCAAAAGAGATTCTTGAAGGGTTAATAAATAAACATTGTCAGATTCTTAAGATTTCTCACCATGGTTCAAAAACCGGCACGAGTGAGGCGCTTTTAGAATTAGCTAGTCCAAAGATAGCCGTCATTCAAGTCGGCAAAAACAGGTTTGGCCACCCACACAAAGAAGTATTGGATTTATTAACGTCAAAAGGTATCAAAATATTAAGAAATGATACAGTTGGTACCATAGAAATAGAGAGTGGCGGTAAGAGTTACACTGTTAATTAACATCCCATAGTTGTCATATTTGGTTGTCTGAGGTATAATTATCTTTCATTGATCTAGTATTTTGTGTTCATCTGCTCCTATTTATGACTAATTTTAGAGAACGTGTGGTTTCAGGTAAAGTAGATACTATTAGAAAGCACGAACCCCAGCCTTTTAGTGAACCAGTGCTGGTAACGGAAGGGAATGCTATTTTAGTGAATTCAGATTTTATACTGCAATTACACTGGACACAAAATGACATAGAAAAGGGCTTAAGGGATAGAAGGTCTCCTAGATTGGGAATATTTGCTCTGGCTCGAACCAGAATTGAAAAGGTAGGGCAAGAGCAAAGAGTACCCATGAAATTAAATTTGCCATGGGATGCTGTAACCTTCCTACATTTAAGTGCTAGCGGAGAAATTGGTGATAATGAAGTCATAATCGGCAATACAGAAATTAGAGTGATTAGAAGAGATAACGATTTTTTCAACTTGGTATTAAGGGCCGCACGTCCAATTGTTGTGAGAGATTTAAAGCATGACTTAGACACAAGAAATAGAGAAGAAGCCCGTCGTCACCTAACGACCAAAAGTTAATCTTGCAGGTTTTTCCATATTCTGATCTGACTGCGATAATTTTCCCTTGACATTTATATTTCGAGATCTGACAATTACTGCATATGCTAAGAAGTCAAATTAAAAAAGATATTGAGAAAGTGGTTAGTGGGGTGGTGGGTCAGTGGGATGGTGGGATAGAAGTTACAAGGACCGCTGATGAGAAATTTGGGGATTATAGCAGCAACATTGCGCTCAGAATCGCAACAAGAAACAAGAAACAAGAAACAAGAAACAAGGACGAACTTTATCAATCGCCAATGGAGTTTGCTAAGATTTTGGCTGATAGTCTAAAAAGTCAGCCTTACCTTGAAAAACTAGAGGTTAAAGAGCCCGGATTTATTAATTTTTTTATCAAAGACAATATTTGGCAAAAAGAGGTAGAAAAATTACTCAACAAAAAAGCTTTTGGCAGCCCTTATTCTTCAAAAAAGATAATTGTCGAGTTTACGGACCCAAATCCTTTTAAGGAGTTCCATGTGGGGCATCTCTACTCAAATAGCGTGGGTGAGGCTATAAGTCGGATGTTCGAGGCCCTCGGAGCACAAGTCAAACGCGCCAATTATCAGGGCGATGTGGGACTTCATGTTGCCAAGTGCGTTTGGGGGATGAGATTCCATATTAAAAATAAAAAATTAAATATCAAAAATTTGGCAAATAAGAACCTGGGGGAGAGGATTGATTTTTTGGGGCTTTGTTATGCTGCTGGGGCAGAGGCTTACGAGACGGATGCTAAAGCAAAAGAGGAAATAATCAAAATCAATCAGGAAATTTATGAAAAGCAAGACGTCATTATCGAGTATAAGCTTGGGAAGGCTTGGAGTCTTGAGAATTTCGAAGCAATCTACAAACGCTTGGGAACACGCTTTGATCTTTACTATTTCGAAAGTGAAGTCGGCACATTGGGTGTGGAAATTGTCAAGAAAAACCTTGGAAGAGTTTTTGAAATGAGCAAAGGCGCAGTTATTTTCCCCGGCGAGAAGTACGGTTTGCATAACCGGGTTTTTATAACGGGTGCGGGCTTGCCCACTTATGAAGCTAAAGAGTTGGGTTTGGCTTTCAAAAAATATGAAGACTTCGCCTACAATCTTTCAATTATTGTTACTGGTAACGAAATTGCCGAGTATTTTAAGGTGCTACTTGCTGCCATTAAACAGGTCGGACCTGCAATAGCCAAGAAAACTCAGCATGTGGCCCACGGCATGGTTAGGATGCCGGGCGGTAAGATTTCTTCAAGACTTGGCAACGTGATATCGGCAAGCTGGATCCTGGATGAGGCAGGGAAGAGGGCGCTTGAATTTGCTCGGCAAAGCGAAAAAGGCAGGCGGCAAGACCCGGACAAAATAGCAGAGGTTGTTGCCGTTGGAGCAGTCAAATATGCTTTTTTGAAGGGTAATGCCTCTCAGGATATTAAGTTTTCATTTGAGGAGGCGATGAGCCTGGAAGGAAATTCCGGGCCGTATTTGCAATACACCCATGCGAGGTGCCGATCGGTGCTGGAAAAAGGTCGGTGGGTCGGTAGGTCGGTAGGTCAGCGGGCAGATTTTTCGGATTTGGCTAACGAAGAGAGGATACTTTTGCGAGCATTGGGACATTTTGAAGAAGTAGTTGTGGATGCGGCCAGTTCTTTTGCGCCGAACCAAATTGCCGGCTTTTTATTCGAGGTTGCCCAAAAGTATAACGCGATGTACAACAATTTGAGGATTATAGATTCCAAAGAACCGGATCGGTCGCGCAGATTGTTTTTGACACATGCCACAGCCAAAATTCTTGAAAAAGGGCTTAATCTACTGGGTATTTCGGCTCCGGGGAAGATGTAAGCGGCATAATTTTCTAAATTTTTTAACTCTTAGCTTATCTTGTTATCATTAATCATTGACTATTTTGTTATACTTTGATTATTCGAATAATTGGAGTGAGGGGAATTATGGCTCAGATATCCAAAAGATACTTATCTGTTGATGTTCAAAATAAAATAAGCGGGACACTTCTTGAGGCGGTTTCGCAGGTTAAGGGCAGGCAAGAGACAGCCCTTTTTCTTAACGATTTGCTAACGCCTACTGAAAAGGTGGTTCTTGCCAAGAGATTGGCAATTGCCGTGCTTCTCATAAAAGGATGGGGTTATGAGGCGATTCAGAATTTTCTCAAAGTTTCAAGCGACACAGTCGGTAAGGTTTCATTGATTGTCAAGCATAATCGAGGCTATAGCAAAATTGTCGAGCGGATAATGAAGACGGAAGCCGGCAGGGAATTCTGGCGGGATGTTATTAAACTCGTTCATCGATTGGGGACTCGAGATACGTTTGTTGAGGAAGAGCTGTTGAATAAGAAACTCGGATATGACAAAAAGAAGAATCTACTTTGATTATTCGAATAATTGGAGTGAATGAAAAAATTTGCTTTGTTGATTATTTTGGTTATTTTGTCGGTTGCTGTTGGTTTGAGCTGGCAAGGGAAGAAAGGTGAGAAACAGGAAGAAGCGCATCAAAAGCAGCAGAAAACTGCGATTTTAAAATTTGCCTTGGTTGCGGATAGTGAAAATGAGAATGACTTACTTGCCAAAGCGCTTACGCAGGCCCAGGGTATGGGAATTAATTTTGTAATTGGGCTTGGAGACTACACAAATGTCGGAACGATAGAGGAGCTTGAAGCGGCTAAAAAAGTTTTCGACAAATCAAAACTTCAGTATTTTCTGACCGCAGGGGATCACGA
>MFBQ01000005.1 GCA_001776475.1 Candidatus Curtissbacteria bacterium RIFCSPLOWO2_01_FULL_41_18 | reverse complement strand
TTTTCAAACTAGAACTCGAAGCAATTAAAAGAGTTAGGAAAAATCATAAAAACCTACATTTGATGATCCCATATGTTCGAACTGCCAAAGAACTTGAAACAGTTAAAAGTATAGTTGAAGAAATGGGTCTGTTTAAAGATCCGCAGTTTGAGTTTTACATTATGGTTGAAACACCCACTAACGTTATATCACTTGAACAGTTCATAAAGGTGGGCATTCATGGCGTCTCAATCGGCTCAAACGATCTTACAATGCTAATTCTGGGAACCGATAGAGATAATGAGGAGGTCGCTTCGGAATTTAATGAAATGGACCCATCAGTTCTTTGGGCGCTAAAAAAAATAATTCAAACAGCTTCTAAGTATCATATTAAAAGCTCAATTTGCGGGCAAGGACCTTCTGTTTACCCGCAACTCACCCAAATGTTAGTTGAATGGGGGATTACTTCAATATCAATTAACCCTGATGTTATTGATTCAACACGCGAGCTTATATATGAAGCGGAGTCAAGGCTTTTAAAAAAATAGGTACAAAACCATGGCAAAGATAAGAAAATTAGTTGCCAGAGAAATTCTGGATAGTAGAGGCTTCCCTACCGTCGAGGTCATGGTTCAGCTTGAAGACTCTTCTGTTGGGGTTTTTTCGACGCCTACAGGTATCTCTGTTGGTAAACATGAAGCTGTTGAGCTTAGGGACGGTGACGTCAAAAGATATGAAGGTAGGGGTGTTTTAACCGCGCTTAAAAATATTCTAACATTTTTAGCACCCAAAGTTATCGGCAAAGATTCAAAAGACCAAAAATCAATTGATAAAGAAATGGTGGAAATTGACGGTACAGAAAATAAATCCAAGCTGGGAGCAAATGGTATTCTTGCTGTTTCCGGAGCGATTGCCAAGGCCCAGGCAGTTTCCGAAAATCTGCCACTTTATGCTTACGTGGCCAGATTGGCAGGCCGGAAGGATAAAGAGCCTTTTAGCATACCGACTCAAATGTTTAACATCTTAAACGGTGGCAAACATGGGGGAGGTAATATAGATTTTCAGGAATTCATGGTCGTTCCGCCGCAAGCAAATTCCTACTCACAAAATCTTAAAATGGGCGTAGAAATCTATTATGCATTAAAAGACGTAATTATTAGCCACAGCGGCGTGACTTTAGTAGGAGACGAAGGCGGATTTGCACCGGTTCTGTATTCTAACTCTGACGCTTTCAAAATTTTGGAAGAGGCTGTCAATAAGGCCGGCTATAACCTTGGACTTACGACTTTTTTCAGTATAGACGCAGCCGCTTCATACTTAAAAGACGGTAACGCCTATCGCATCAAGGACAGGCCTGTTGCTCTATCCGGTCCTGAATTCATTGAATACTATGCGGCCCTCAATGAACAATTTCACCTTCTTTCTATCGAAGATCCTCTTTCAGAAGATGCCTGGGACGACTGGCAGACATTGACCGAAAAAATGGGCAATGAAACTTTAATAGTCGGCGACGATCTGATTACTACTAATCTTGATCGTCTTAATAAAGCCATTTCCAAAAAAGCCTGTAACGCCGTAATTATTAAACCAAATCAGGCAGGGACTATTAGCGAAACTTTGGAAGTAGTCAACCTGGCTAAATCGTCAGGGCTCAAAATAATTGTTTCTCATCGCTCAGGTGAAACCAATGATGATTTTATAGCTGATTTTGCGGTAGGAATTAATGCCGAATATGCTAAGTTAGGTGCTCCGGCAAGAGGAGAACGTGTTGCCAAATACAACAGACTTCTTGAAATCGAGCACGAAATTTCCTAAATTTTGCCCTATGCTTCGGATTACCCAAAAGCCTAAACCAACAGTTATCTGTATATTGGATGGCTGGGGGGTTTCTCAAGATAGTCCCGGCAACGCTATCACCAGGGCAAACCCCGCTAACTTCAATAGCTTTTGGTTTTCATATCCACATACACTACTAGTAGCTTCAGGACAAGCCGTTGGTCTGCCTGAAGGCCATGTAGGCAATAGCGAGGTTGGACATCTTAATCTTGGAGCAGGAAGAGTTGTTTTTCAAGATCTTCTGCGGGTTAATAATGCTATTGCCGATGGTACTTTTTTTGAAAATGACGCTTTTCTTGATGCAATTGCACACATTAATAAATTCAGTTCGAACATTCATCTTATGGGGCTTGTAGGTTTGGGCGCTGTCCATAGCGACATTGGCCACTTACATGCGCTCCTGTACTTATTAAAAAGAAGCCAAGTTCCGGCATCAAGAATTAAACTGCATTTTTTTACCGATGGCAGAGATAGCCCTCCAACTTCGGCAAAAGCAATTCTAACGCAGCTGTTGAAGAAAATTGAACAAGAAAATTTGGGTCAGATAGCCAGTATTTGTGGCCGATATTATGCCATGGATAGAGACAATCGCTGGGACAGAACAGCAAAAGCTTATTTTACTCTATTAGGCAAAAGTAAAAATAAATATACTAATGTATTGTCGACACTTGATAAATGCTACATTGAAGGCAAAACCGATGAATACATTGAACCATTTATTATAGTTGACGAAACAGGTGTGCCAATCGGCCCAGTCTCATCAAACGATGCGGCCATTTTTTTTAATTACAGGTCGGATCGAGCACGACAACTTACAAAGGCTTTTGTTTTAGACAACATAGGCGACTTGACATCATCATCTGGCCAAAAGATTATTACATTTACCAGAGGTCCTAAATTAGAAAATCTATTTTTCGTTTCGCTAATTCGTTACGAAATTAATCTACCAGTGAGTATGGTTGCTTTTGGGCCTGAAGAGGTCCCAATGCCTATTGCCCGTGTATTTGCAGAACGTGGTTTAAGACAACTACATATCGCTGAGACTGAAAAATATGCACATGTGACCTACTTTTTTAATGGTGGACTAGAAAGACCTTTTCAGGGAGAAGATAGATTGCTGGTTAACTCACCCAAAGTCTCGTCGTACGATGAGGCCCCGGACATGAGCACTCCCCAGATTACGAGCCAGCTAATCAAAAGACTAAATTCTAAAATTTACGATTTTGTAGTTGTTAACTTTGCCAATGCAGATATGGTCTCGCACTCGGGAAACCTGGAAGCAACCATCAAGGGCATTCAATGCATAGACTACCATTTGGGATTACTAGTCAAAACAGTCCTAGCATTGGGTGGCGGTATTGTTATAACAGCCGATCATGGTAACGCTGAAGAAATGACCAACCTAAGAACTGGGGACATAGACACCGAGCATAATATTAGTCCTGTTCCTTGCATTTTTATTTTTAACGAGCTGCTGGGTCAAAACGTCAGATTGCCACAAGGGCTTTTAGCCGATGTCGCGCCAACAATCCTAGGTGCTCTCCAGATTCCCAAACCCTCCCAAATGACAGGACGCAGTTTACTTTAAGATAAAGCTCCTCAGGTGTCGCGTCTAACGCAACTAACCGAGTCTGACTCGGTGCCAACGTAAAACACCCCAAGGGTGTAAACGTAAACTCGCATTTTAGCCTCAATTTATGCTTCAATAATTTGTTGAATGAAAGTTTATTTAACAGAACGGTTTCTACGGATATACAATGCTGCACCTGTTGCAGTAACGGCTGCGGCTGCCGCAGCCACACCTGCAGCAATTGGGATTGTTTTGTCTGTACTTTTTTCAGAAGTTATATTTTTTTGTGGCTCACTAATTTCTGGCAATTCGGCAATTCCACCAACACCACCACTCTTAACATCCAAACAACTCATCTGCGCTGCACCGGTTTCGTTACCGACGTTATCGAAGCTATTGCCGATTTCGGGAGGAAACGTGGCCGCATAGTCAGTCTCAATGGCCAAGCTAGCGTCACCTTCTTGCGAATACCCGCTACTTCCAACAATCTTATTCGGCAACCACCACCCACCGTCCACGCAGTCAAGATAAAAAGTAATTTCCATACTTGTCGCACCATTACTATCTGGTATGAGACTAGCAACTGTTATTTTGCCAAGGGTATCATCAGTCGTTCCATCCTCTTCTACCAGTCTAACCTCCAAACCTGAATCTGTATTAAGACATGCGTCGACCGTAAATGCCTTGTATGTAGATTGGTTTACGTACACTGTTCGGGAATGTGGGGTAAAATCTATTATCTCACCTTCATTGCAATTAGTATTTGGAACCCCTGGGTTGCTAGATGGGTAAGTTACTTCCGGTGCTGGTGGAGCTGCTTCGGCTTTTTCTACTTCTGGCAACTTATCTATTAACTGTTCGTATGATTTATGCAGATTATTTAAAGCGAGATGATTTGCAGAGTCTACGAAACTGGCAACTGGATCAAAAAGACCAGACTTTTCTGCAGCAACTGTGCCCGCACCTGCTAAAACCGCACTGACAATTAATACTGTTCTTGCCAAATGTCCTGCTATTACTTTTTTGGCATCTTTGGCAAACGCTCTTTCAGTTGGAGTTAATGGTGTGTCTTGAACTGCGACATCTTCAAAATAGGAACCTTGCTCTATGAATCTTTCTTAACCAGCCATTTTTATTTTTAGCTAAATAAGACCTTAATTGGTATCAAGACACGCATATCATATGGTTAGAAATCCTGTTTGTCAAGACTTCGTTGTGTGTAAACACATCGTGGACACTTCTTAACTAGAATAGTCATCTAGGGAAAGGAGGTGTTTGCGATTGAGAATACATAATGTAGAGCTTGATGCCAACGAGCTTCTTAGACTTAGGGTTATGGATGCTTACCAGACGATGGTCTGTGAGGGAAAGGTCAACGTTAGGTATTTATGCAGACTGATGGGTATTGGCAAGTCCACATTCTACAAGTGGAAGAAAAGGTACAAGAGATTCAACTTAACAACTATCAAAAGCTACTCAAGAAGACCAAAGTCACTACGAACAATTTCGTGGCAAACTGTGGTCGAGATTTGTCAGTGGAAGCGTGATTATCCTGCGAAATCCCACTACTACTTGTATCAGCTTTGGATTAAAAGAGGAAGGACCCCTCCATGCTCACCAAAGACTATCTACAACTGGTGGAAAAGGAGAAACTTGATCATCGCAAGGCACAGAAGAAAGAGAAGACCTACTCGCCTCTTTAATCATGCTTCTGTGCCTGGAGAGTTGGTGCAACTTGATACTAAGTTCTTAGAAGGTAGAAGGAGGTATCAGTATACAGCAATTGATGTAGTCACTAAGTGGCGATATCTTCGGGCATACAAGCATATTGGTGCTACAAGCACGGTAGACTTTCTAGAAAGATTACTGACAAGGGCCAAGAGTAAAGATATTAAGCTTAAAAGAATACAAACAGACAATGGGTCAGAGTTTCAGACAGAACCGATTAAGTATCTAAAAGAGCACAATATCAACCATCAGTACACTTGGATTCACACACCTGACCAGAACGGTTGTGTTGAGAGATCACACAAAACTGACGATGATGAGTTCTACCATTTGGTTGAAACGAGAGACCTTACCTTAGAAGAACTTAACAAGAAGCTTGAGGAGTGGACCAATTACTACAACACTCAGAGGTTGCACTTCTCCTTGGATTTTGATACACTGGAGGAGTATTTACAGAAACACAAAGTGTCCACGATCTAATTACCTCGTACGGACTTTCGTTAAGTGTCCCCATCTTCCTTGCATGTGTATCCTTAACTATTTATGCAAGGAAGGCAAGACATTCTATAAACTTCTCATACACTAACTCTGGATATTTGATTATTTCAACCCAGTCATTAGTTCTCCACTTTCGCTAAAGCTACTGCGGGACAAGGGAAATCATCTCTCCGAGCTAGAAGTTCTCTGAGCTGGAAGCAACTACTCCCAGCTTGATATAATCGACTTATGACTAAAGCCATTATTTTTGATGTTGGTGGAGTTTTGTACAAGAACGAGATGCCGTACGTTCACAAAGATATTATAAGGTCGCTCGGTGTAAAAAAAGAAGTCCATGAAAGGCATTATTCAGAATTGATAAAACCTCTAGGCAAGGGAGAAATATCTGAGGAGCAATTTTGGCAGAAATATCTTAAAGCTACTAAAGCTTCCAAGCCTCTTCCTAAAAAGTCCTTATTTGTAAGGGAATACTCCAAAAGATATAAACCACGTAAGAAAGTAGTGGATATTCTTAAAAAACTCAAAGCAAACGGGTACCAGTTAGCAATGCTTTCAAACACAATTGAACCTCACGCAAGATTAGTAAAAAAAATGCAAATCTACGGACTTTTTGACATAACAATATTTTCAAACGAGGTTGGATTATTAAAGCCTGACGAGAAAATTTTTAGTCTGGTATTAAAAAAGTTAGGGTCGAGCCCAAAAGAAGCTATCTTCATTGATGACAAAGAAGAACATGTGAGTGCAGCAAATAATTTTGGTTTAAAAGGAATTATTTTCAAAAATCCGAATCAACTTACTTCGGAGCTGGGCAAACTAGGCATTACGTCAGAAGAGAAATTTTACGCAGGTGGATTTCTTTATAATCCAAAAACTAAAGAAGTTCTACTTCACCTGAGGGATAATAGAACTAAGAATAACCCGAATTTATGGGCTTTTTTCGGTGGAGTAAATAAAAAAGGTGAAAAGCCACAAGAAACCTTCAAGAGAGAATTATACGAGGAATTAGGAAATTATCTAAGTAATTCGACCATCAAACCTCTTTGCAATTATTTTAATCCAGACTTTAAAACTCATCGATATGTTTTCTATTCAAAAATATCTACAAAGCTAGAGAATTTAGAGTTAAAAGAAGGTAAAGAATTTTGTTGGTTTACGTTTAAAGAAGCGTTTAAACAGTTTTTATCCAAGCGAACGAGACAGGACTTACTTTTCTTTAAAAAAACCTTACTGTAATAAGCTCCAACATAGTCCAGTAGAGCCAGCAAATTAGAATAAAATTACAAATTCGCCCTTGGGTTTAGTTTGGGAAAAATGTGCAATTGACTGCGAAACTTTTTCTCGCCTGATTTCTTCATATAATTTTGTCAGCTCCCGGCAAACTACAACATCAATATCGCCAAAGATGTCTTTAATACTTTCAAGTGTTTTCAAAACTCGAAAAGGGGATTCAAAAATTATGGTTGTTGATTTTAAGTTTTTTTGGTTCTGCCTGACCGCTTCTAACATTTTCAACCTTTTACCGCCCTGTTTTGGTAAATAACCCAGGAATGTAAATTTATCAGGTGGCAGGCCAGATAGGGTAAGCGCAGTTGTGATAGAAGTCGGGCCGGGAATTGATTCAACACGAATCCCCCGGTGGATAGCAGTTCTAACCAGTTTATAGCCAGGGTCGGAGATCAAAGGCGTTCCGGCATCAGAAACTAGAGCGATGTTTTTACCGGAAGTAAGATCCGAGATTACAGCCAACATTTTTTGGTCTTCATTAAAGTCGTTGAAGGAGACCATTTTTTTAGAAATCCCAAAGTGGTTAAGTAGTTTTGCAGTAACTCTGGTATCCTCACATAACACGTAGTCCACACTTTTAAGGCTCTCGATTGCCCGCAAGGTAATATCGCCTAAGTTACCGATAGGAGTTGCCACTATAAACAAAACACCCATGACACTAAATTTTCTGCTCTTAGGAAATTATTGTCAATCGGATATATTAAATGGCAAATGCTGATATATAATATTTCTAGATAATAAAAAATGACTTGAAAAAATTTGAAAAAATATTTAAAAAAATCGGCCCTGGTATAATTACCGGCGCTTCCGATGATGATCCCTCTGGAATTGTCACTTATTCCATAGCAGGTGCGCAACAAGGCTACAAATTGCTTTGGACTGCACTTTTAACCTACCCTCTGATGGCTGCAGTTCAGGAAATGTGTGCACGCATTGGTGCAGTTACCCAAAAAGGCCTAGCCGGAAATATCAAATTGCACTACAAGTCAAAACCCCTTCTTTATTTTTTATCACTACTTATCATCGTTTCAAATACCATTAATATCGGCGCAGATCTTTCGGGCATGTCGGCTGCTGCGCACCTGCTGATTCCAATAAAGCAAGAGATTATCTCAATAGTCATAACAGTTTTGATTATTGTCTTAATGATTCGCTTCCCATATAGGTTCATCACGACCAATCTTAAATGGCTTACTTTCGCCCTCTTTGCATACATTGCTGCAGCACTGGTAACTAAACAAGACTGGCTACAAATATTCATTAACACTTTTGTACCCAGGTTCAGTTTCGATAAACAGTCGATTGCAATAATAGTGGCTCTTTTGGGAACAACAATTTCTCCCTACCTTTTTTTCTGGCAAACATCGGAAGAGGTTGAGGAGATAAAGGAACAAGAGCGAGAAAAACACAGAAAAATAATTGTCACTAAACATGAGTTAAAAATGGTTAGAGAAGATGTTAATTTGGGAATGTTCTTTTCCAACATTGTTATGTGGGCTATTATTGCTACAACTGCATCAACCTTGTTTCGATTTGGCACAAACGAAATCGTAACCGCTGATCAGGCAGCAAAGGCGTTGGAACCAATCGCAGGCAAGGCTTCATCGCTTCTTTTCACTTTCGGTATTGTAGGAACCGGACTGCTGGCCATTCCAGTGCTGGCCGGATCAGCGGCGTATGCGATTTCAGAAATTTATGGGTGGAGAGAAGGTCTGGACAATACTTTTAGACAGGCCAAAGCATTTTATGGAGTGATAATCACCTCAACAGTTTTAGGTTTTTTAATGACGCTAATTGATATCAACCCTTTCAAGGCGCTCTTCTATACTGCAGTTATTTATGGTCTAATCTCACCACCTCTTATACTTTTTGTTATTCTACTTTCAAATAACAAAAAAGTAATGGGCAGCTATGTCAATACTAAAACAACAAATATTCTTGGGATACTAACCTTGCTAATTATGACTGTAGCTGCTATTGCCTTCCTTGTTACTTTATAATAATTACAAAAAAGCCGACAGATTAGCTTTGATATTTTCTAATTACTGCAACGCACTTACCTTGAATGGTAACGCTTTTTGCATAAATAGGCTCCATTTCGGAATTTGCCGGCATCAAGCGAACTCTATCTTTCTCTCTAAAAAAACGCTTTAGAGTTACTACCCCGTTTTCAATCATCGCAACCACAATGTCACCATCGTGAGCTTCGCTTGTTTCTTCAATAACTACAAAGTCACCATCCAGTATACCGTCATTAACCATCGACTGCCCTTTTACTTGCAAAACATACGATTTTTTATTAGGTGAAACCATATTGGCAGAGACAGCAAAAGATGCGCCGGGGTCGGTATATGTTTCGATTGGGGAACCTGCAGCGATAAACCCCAAAATCGGAAGCTCAATACCTCGAACAATTTTACCGATTTTTTGGTCAATAAGCTCTATAGACCGGACTAAACCGGAAGTTTTCTTTATTAGACCTTTCTTTTGTAAGGATTGTAAGTGCTCGTGGACTGTCGCAAGGGATTTAACACCCATCTTTTTGGCAATTTCGACCAAGGTAGGAGCATGACCGTGTTTTGCTATGTAGCTATTTAAAAAATCAAGTATCTGGCGTTGTCGGCGATATACAACAGTAGGCATATTCTTCTTAGTATTTTGTATCTTGTATTATGTTTTAATCATACAAAATACTTAATACATGATACTTCATACAAGTCCTTTATACCAAAGAAAACCCGAAGATGTCAATAGGCCAAATCAATTTCTAAAAAAAATATTCAAAGAGTTATAATCAAAATTCGAAATGAAATTTGAACTAACTTCGGTTTACAAACCTGCCGGTGATCAGCCGCAAGCCGTTGAAAAGCTCACGAATGGTCTTGCAAATGGCTTTAAGCACCAGACTCTCATAGGGGTTACGGGTTCTGGTAAAACATTTTCAGTTGCCTGTGTTATCGAAAAATCTCAAAAAACGACTCTTGTAATCTCACATAATAAAACTCTAGCTGCTCAACTTTATCAAGAATTCCGCCAATTCTTTCCAAAAAACGCTGTTTGCTACTTTGTCTCCTATTACGACTACTATCAGCCTGAAGCTTATTTACCAGCAACAGACACTTATATTGAAAAAGAAACAGAAATCAATGAGGAAATCGATAGGCTAAGACTTGCTGCAACCACCGCACTTTCAACAAGGAATGACGTTATTGTGGTGGCCTCAGTATCAGCTATTTATAATCTAGGCTCACCAACAGAGTATCAAGAAGCAAGACTAACACTTGAAATAGATCAACCTTGGTCTAGGGAAGATCTATTGCGCGCCTTTGCCAAACTTCAATATGAAAGAAACGATACGGATTTCAGGCGCGGTACTTACCGCGTCCGTGGAGAAAATGTCGAAATATTGCCTGCTTACGAAAACAACGGCTTGCGTCTTAATTTCCTTGGAGAAAGCTTAAAGTCAATTCAAGTTATCAATCCTGTCACGGGAAATACTGTTGAAAACCTTAATGCTGCTGTAATCTACCCCGCCAAGCACTATATTGCCTCTGACGAGACAACATTTGCTGCAATCGAGTTGATAAAAGAAGAGTTATCAAAAAGACTTAAAGAGCTTAAAGCTTGTGGGAAAGAGCTGGAAGCGTACAGACTCCAGCAGCGAACCAACTACGACATTGAAATGATTCAGACTTTGGGCTACTGCAAGGGTATCGAGAACTATTCACGCCATTTTGACGGCAGAAAGCCCGGCGAACCTCCATTTTCACTTCTGGACCATTTTCCCAAAGATTACTTGATGATAATTGACGAATCCCACATGACTGTTCCCCAAATTAACGGTATGTATAATGGCGACAGGACGCGTAAGCAAATGCTTGTTGACTTCGGGTTTCGCCTGCCTAGTGCTTTTGACAATAGACCCTTAAAGTTTGAAGAATTTGCTAGAAAAATTAACCAAGTAATCTACACGTCTGCAACTCCTGCGCAGTATGAAATCAATATTTCAAGTCAGGTGGTCGAACAATTGGTTCGTCCCACTGGTCTTATCGATCCTGAGATATCAATCCGGAAATCGAAGGGTCAAATCGATAATTTAATTGCTGAAATTGAAAAACGCGCTCAAAAAAGCCAACGAACTTTGGTAACAACGCTAACCAAACGCATGGCGGAAGAGCTATCAAACTATTTGGAAGAAAAAGGCTTAAAAGTCCAATACTTGCACTCTGAAGTCCAAACCTTAGATAGAAGCGATATTTTGGATGATCTTAGATTGGGTAAATATGATGTTCTTGTAGGTATAAATTTACTCAGAGAGGGGCTAGACCTTCCGGAGGTGACGTTGGTAGCAATACTTGATGCAGACAAAGAAGGCTTTTTGCGCTCCGAAACCTCTTTAATCCAAACGATGGGACGCGCTGCTCGTCACGTCGAGGGTCAAGTCATACTTTATGCTGATGTTGTAACCGGATCAATGAAACGGGCAATTGACGAGGTAGAAAGAAGACGTCGAGTCCAACTCGATTACAACAAAATTCATCATATAACACCCACCTCGATCCAAAAGGCAATCAGGGAAAAACTTGTCGATCGGGAAAAAATTTATGAGGAGAAGAAAAAAGTATTTCGCGACGAAGTTTTAACTCAAGCAATACAAAGAGCAGAAGCTGGTAACATGCTTCCCGATGACAAAAATAGGTTGATCAAAATTTTAACGCGTGAAATGAAAGACGCAGCCAGAATTTTGGATTTTGAAAAAGCAGCAGTTTTGAGGGATCAAATAAGGCATCTAAAGGCTTAAACCATGGGTGGAAGGTTAGGCAGAGTGAGCTGAGAGGCTGACCAAGTCATTCCAAATAAACTTTCTGCTAGCACCCATCTATTTGAGTCATATAGCGGATTTTCAGGTAATTCTCCCTTTATGAAATCTCGCAATTTTTTTAATTTCCGTCCACGCAGTTTTTCAGCAGAACCTCTAAAAAGCTGGTCTGGGGTAATTTGTACATCCAAATGGATTTTCGCATTCACCACATCTAAACTGAAAACTAAATCTTCAGACCTGTCTGTAAATCTTTTTCTTATTACCACAGAAACAATACCTTCGCCACTCAAGCTAGGCTCTTCTTTAAAGTGTAAGCTTGTCTCATGTGTCGAGTAGCCCCAATCCAAAGGACGTCCTAGATCAAAAACATTGGGCCAGGATCTGAGTGAGGGATGGCCGCGAGGAATAGGTAAAGTAATCGGTACCCCAGAAATTGTGCCTACCTTTTCCAGAGATGCGAGGCTTTTTCCTTGACTATTAATTTCTGCCAGAAGGTCTCTAGCATTCCCGTCCCTGAAATCTATACCAATTTCTTTAGTTCCTCCGCCTAACAAAGCTTCAATTCTAAACATAATCCGTAGCAATTATCAATAATTTCATTCCTATTTGTCAATAAATCCACAACATGGTCTCTTGATCCAGTCTTAAAATCAATGCTAAAATGGATGATTCGTCATTCCGT
>MFBQ01000004.1:12855-17480 GCA_001776475.1 Candidatus Curtissbacteria bacterium RIFCSPLOWO2_01_FULL_41_18 | reverse complement strand
CATATGGGGTAAAAAATATTAAAGATAAACTTATTCGCGTTCAGACGGAGCTTTTTGTCCTAGGAGCTGACTTAGCAACACCGGTTGATGTTAAAACCAAGGTACCAAGAATCACTAAAAGACATATAACAAGACTTGAGGAAGAAATTGACTCATGGAGTGATAAATTACCCAAACTACGTAATTTCATATTGCCGGGTGGAAATAAGGTTGGATCAAAGCTTCATCTGGCAAGGTCGGTTGCCCGGCGTGCGGAAAGAGCAATTGTTAATCTTGATCGACAAGAGAAGATCAATCAATACGCGCTAATTTATATCAATCGCCTCTCTGATTGGTCTTTTGTGGCGGCAAGACATATTAACAAGTTGGGTGGTGTTCAAGAAAAAATTTGGAGAGGGAGAAAACCTAAAGTTTAGATTTTGATCTGTATTCTAATGATACGTATCATTAGAACTGGAATAGTTGTTTATGGTCCAAGCCAGAACTTTTTTGCTTAAAAAAATTCGTGATGAGATAATAAATTTAACTACTTCCCCGCTTTATCAATATCGCAAGAAAAATAATTATTTCCCGGTTATCGGAGAAGGCAACCATAATGCTGCGATTATGTTTATCGGTGAGGCGCCGGGACAAAAAGAAGCAGAAACCGGCAGGCCCTTTTGCGGGGCAGCCGGCAAAATTCTTGATGAGCTGATTGAATCAATTGGTCTCGGCAGATCCGATGTCTACATTACGAACGTTGTCAAAGACAGGCCGCCGAACAACCGCGATCCGTCTCAAACTGAAATTGAACTTTACGGGCCGTTTTTACAAAAACAAATTGAAATAATAAAACCAAAAGTTATCGCAACTCTCGGCCGCTTTTCAACAAAATATATTTTGGAAAAATTCGGAATGCCGGAGAAAGACCAGTCAATAAGTGTGCTTCACGGCAAAGCACTCGATGCAATCGCCGCCTACGGCCCAATCAAGATTGTCCCTTTATATCACCCAGCTGTTGTGCTTTATAACGTCAATAGCAGGAAGATTCTTGAGGAAGATTTCAAAATTATTAAGAGATTAATTTAATTTTGGGCTGATTTTTATCGAGCGTCAAGCGTCGAGCGGGACTCAAGCGGGACGGTCCTGAAAAGGGTTATTATAACAGCCTGCAAAGAACATTCTTTTAAAACTTCGTGATAGGTCGCAGGTCAATAGAGAAAATGTCTGTAAATTATGCTATATTTAGCTTGTTAGGATAACTAAATCTAGGACCGTCCCCAGTTGTCCAGTTGTCCAAAAGCAAACAGCAACTTTGGAATACTAATAATTAACTTCCGCGTTTTGGAAAAAGATTTTGAGGTGTTGAAAGAATTAATTTAATAATAGATTATTTTCAAACTTAAATATCAAGGGAGTAGTGGACAATCCATTCATCTGTGTTTTCCGCCTTTTTCTTTTCTCCAGTTAACTTAAAACTTCTGCCTTCGTAAAGTCTTTGTGCGCGAGAATTTGTTTCATGAGTCCAAAGCTCAATTTGCTTTCTGCCCTTTTTTTGGACAACTTCAATCGCCTTGCTAACCAAAAGACCCCCTATTTTCTTTCCCCAAATCTGTGGGTCAACAGCTAATGTTTTAATATGTTCAACCCCCTCAACTCTTTCTTTAGTGTCTATGTTAATCGTTGGCTCACCGGATATAAAACCGACGATTTTGTCATTTATAGTCGCTACTATTACCCAGAAATCAGTCTCATTCATCTTCAGTACTTTTCTGAACCTTTCTTCTCCTCTTGGCTCCACATCTGGGTATGGTTCTAGCCTTGCTTTATCTGCTCTATTAGCCAGCGAGATAAGTTCCTCTATATCTCTTACTTTACCTTCCCTAACTTGTAAGAGTTCGGTGAGCTTTTCCTCAGTCATAATGGGAGTATATCAAAATAGAATTATGGGGTGAAAGTTTAGCTACATTTACTCCAGCCGCAGGTGGGGTCGATGCACTTTTTGCAACCTTCGGCAAAAGTCAGAGGAGAACCGCAATCGGGGCAACTGTTGAACTTGGTTTCTATAATTTTCTCTTCATAAGAGTGAGTTGCCAGACCACTTTGATCTGTGGTTGACGACACTTTAGTAAGTGTCAGTTGTCCTTCGGCTTCGCTCAGGATCTTCGATCCCTCGCTTTGACTTAAGGCTTGCGACGCTTTTGGACTGCTGCTTGTTAGGCTTTCGCCGTTTGTTTGGGGATTTATCTGACCATTTGATAAATTTTTGGTTTTACCGTTTTGAACGCTGCCGTTTGATAAGGCTTGTGCCTTAGAATCTTCCTCAAGTACAGGCAATTGCAACTGTTTGGCACGAGAAATCTCAACCAATGATTTGCCGACAGCATCAAAGGCAGAAAGAACGCTATCGGCGCCCATACCGTAGGGTGTGCCGCAGGAGATACCCACCAAGTCTGAAGCGATTTCCTCCAAGGAGGCACCGTATTTGAGGGCCCGGGAGGCAAGCCTGCCGGTAACTTCGGCAGCACCGGCAACATAACCGCCGGTTTTGCCAATGGTGACAAAGACTTCGACCGGCTCATTGTCAGCATCACGAAAGACTGACGTATAAACGTAGCCAACATCTGCTTTTTTGCGGATTCTCATTCCCCAAGCTTCCTGCGGTGTCGGCCGTTTTGTTGGAATAGGTTGACCGTGTTCGTTGGTGATTATTCTTTTGCCCTCCGGGCCAGAGGCCTCTTGGGGCCGGCGGCCGCCCAGCTGATCGTAATAAGATTTGCCATTTTTGACTTCCAAAACTTGTTTTTGGCGAGAACCGTCGCGATAAATGGTAACCATACGACAGCCAAGCTCATAAGTTAGCCAGTAGGCTTCGCGCACATCTTCAACTGTGGCCTCATTGGCAAAATTAATCGTTTTGGAAATGCCGTTATCGGTAAACTTTTGAAAAGCGGCTGCCATTCTGACGTGATCTTTGGGTGCGATATCACCGGCGACAACAAAGGTATTTTTAAGATCGTCGGGTATGTTACTTAAGTTCTTCACTGATCCGCGGTTTTTTTCGATCGTATCTAAAATTTCATCGCTATCTAAGCCTCTTTTTTTGAGGGCCGCAAGAAAGTATGGGTTGGTATTGAAAAGCCTTTTGCCCTCTATGGTGTTTTTGGCAAATGTCAGCGCAAAATGGGGCTCAATACCGGAGGAGCAATCGGCCAGAAGAGAAATTGTACCGGTCGGCGCGATGGTGGTTCTAGCAGCGTTCCTGGGTCTAATTTGACCTTTGGCATCGTAAATTGAGCCTTTGAATGCCGGAAAGACGCTGCGAATTTTGGCCAAATCGCAACTTGCTTTGTCTACTTCACTTTGCACAAAGTTCATAACTTTTTCTGCTAAGTGGAAACCTTCTTGGGTGTTATAGCCAATGCCCAGTAAAGTGAGCATATCTGCCCACCCCATAACCCCAAGACCTATTCGACGAATTCTAGATGTCATTTCGTCAATTTCAGCAACCGGATATTCATTCATGTCTAAAACGTTATCTAAGAAGTGAACTGCGGTGTGGATAGCCTTTTTTAAAGCTGGCCAATCAATTCCCTCCTTCGCTTTGGCTTCGGAGGGCAGGCTTTTTTTAGTGGAAACACTTCGACTTTGGGGAGTGTCTATGACCCTTCGATTATTCTCAGGGTAAACAAACTTTGCAAGATTGATAGAGCCTAGAGTACAGGCATCATAGGGCAGAAGCGGCTGTTCGGCACAGGGATTGGTAGCTTCGATCATGCCGATATTGGGTGTTGGATTAGCGCGGGAGCTGTTAATGCGATCTATTAAAACCATTCCGGGGTCGCCGTACTGCCAGGCAAGTTTGGTGATAAGATCAAAAACTTTCTTGGCATTAAGTTTGCCGGTTACTTCCCCAGTTCTGGGATTAACCAGTTCATAACCCTCACCCTCCTCTTTAGCTTGGCAAAGATCGTAGAGCTTGCTAACGGCTTCTTCTACCTGGACATTTTTAAGATCTAGATCGCGGATGGCGTAGGCTTCTTTTAACTGACTGACAATGTTATCTACCTCAATTTCACTTTCGACACTTCGACTGCTCTTGGTATCTTCGACAAATTTGGCGTCTTCTTTAACCTTTTCCATGAATCCTTCATCGACAGTTACCGAGATATTGAAGTTGGTAAGTGAGAATTCATCGACTTTATGCACAGCGAAACGCAATACGTCCGGGTGGGTGTAGTGCAAGATCCCCATATTGGCGCCCCTTCTGACACCACCTTGTCTAATTTGTGAGGTAACATCGTTGTAAGCTTGCAAGAAGGCGACTGGTCCGGTTGTTTTGCCTTTTGAAGTACCAATAATATCGTCTTTAGGGCGAAGGCGCGAAAACGAGAAGCCCGTTCCCCCACCCATTTTGTGAATCATCGCCATATCGCGCATGGTTTTTAAGATTGACTCCAGATCGTCTTCGACCGGCAGAACGAAACAGGCAGAAAGACACTGACCCTTTTTGCCCGAGTTAACCAGTGTTGGTGTGTTTGGGATAAAGCTTTGAGACGCCATTAAATTGTAAAACTCATGGGCGGTTTTTTTGTGAGTCTTGGCGTCATGACCTGCCTTGCCGGTCTTCGATCCTGAGGGTCTCA
>MFBQ01000004.1:0-12813 GCA_001776475.1 Candidatus Curtissbacteria bacterium RIFCSPLOWO2_01_FULL_41_18 | reverse complement strand
CGGCGTTTTCGGAAAGTGCTGGTTCAAAAAGATCGGCAGGTGTTTGCGGAATTTTCCTGCCGGCTTGCCTTGCGGCTTCCCGTTTAGTTTTTCTTAAATCGACTTTTGGCAATCTCATTTTTTTCATTTATCTTTTAAATTTACTAGACAGTTTTGAGAGTTCATTTTCAAAATCACTAATATCAGCAAATTGCCTATAAACTGAGGCGAATCTGATATAAGCAATTTCGTCGACTTTTTTTAATTTTTTAATAACAAGTTCGCCGATTTCCTTACTGGAAATCTCGCTCGCACCACTTTTTCGCAGGTTCGCTTCAACCTCATCGACAATCTTTTCAATGTCCTCTGCCGAAATCGGCCGCTTTTCGCAAGACTTAATGATGCCACTTCGCAGCTTACCCCTGTCAAAAATTTCACGCTTGCTGTCTTTTTTAACGACTAAAAGGTCCAGGGCTTCGACTCTTTCAAAAGTTGTAAATCTGCGACCACATTTAAGACAAGCTCGTCTTCTTCTTGTGGTTTTGCCTCCACTACCCTCTCTTTTATCGACTACCTTAGTAACCTTGTGAGCGCAAAAAGGACAAATCACGTTGCTTCCCAGAAAATAAACCTATATTTAAGCTGCCCTGTCTTGAAAAAGTGCTCTTGGCGCAGGCCTAATGTTTCACGATCCTTCCAAAAGCACAAGATGTTGTGGTCTAATTCCATTAGAGCCCTAAATCTGGGCACTTGTCAATACCCTAAATTAAGTTAATAGTTTATAGTTGATAGACAAACACAGTATAATCCGAAGGAAACCCGAAGTCAATAAGGATTAGACCCTTCGACTGCGCTCAGGATAAATTTATGATTACACAAATTTAGTTGACAAAGCCAAGGAGATCTTTTGATTCTTGCGACATTTTAGAAGGGTTCCAAGGAGGCTCGAATGTCATCTCAACAGAAACATCTGAAATGCCTTTTAAGCCCTTTAGCTTCGAGGTAATATCTCTGACAAAATAAGAATCAAGCGGGCAACCGGGAGTGGTCAAGGTCATTAGTACATGAACCCTTGAACCTTCAATATTTACGCTGTAGACAAGTCCCAAATCGATAATATTAATACCAAGTTCAGGATCAAGACATTGCCTCAACTTTTCAATAATCTGCTCCTGGGTAGTGATCATTCATCCTCACTCTACTACAAGGTTTGGGGTCAAGTCAATTTAGACGCAAAAGCCTTGGTTGTTTGACTTAAAATTGGTGTTGATCTATGCTAATAAAAGAGCTATGTTGGATCAAAAAAAACTGGTCAACTTCTTAATAATTTGGGTTGTTAATACTATAATCCTGTTGATATTTTCGGCAATTTTTTTAAATAGTGTCGTTTTGGGCAACGATAAACTAGCAAAACCCATGGCGGCAGTTCTGTCAGGGCTTCTTATAACAGTGGTTCTCTATATAGTCCCCTCAATTTTAGAAAAATTAGAGTTTAAGATAAAAGATGAAAAAATCGTGATGGGGGCATATTTTGCAGCAAGTTGTGTAGGGATTTGGATAATAAAAAGATTTGCCATTATTTCCGGTTTGGGAGTTTCTAATATCCTGTGGGTTTTAATCTTGGCGGCGGCAGTTACAGCAGCTTATTGGAAAGTAAAAATGTTACTTCCCCTTGTATATAAAAGATTTTTAAAGTCGTAATTATCCTGTCATTTCAACAGTGGTTTAACTTTTTCAAAAATTCTTTCGGCTGCCAGATTATAAACATATTCGTTAGGGTGAGAGTCAAATGGACTGGCTATTAAACTTTTTGCGTCCTTACCTTTTAAATCGTTGAGTAAGTCGATGGTTTCTACCCCCTGATCCCTGAAATAATTACCCATTAATGTATGGATATCGGCTGACGGATAATTTGGGCCAATAAAGTACATCGATGGAAAGATGATAACCAAGATTTTTTTATTGTCATCTTTTAGGACTTTAATAAATTGGGCAATTTCCTGCTTGTGCTCGCTAAGGCGCTCTTGATCTTTATAACGGTCGATGTCGGCTTTTCTAATTTCTACGAAGGCCTTTTGATATCTTGACGAAATTCGCCAATAAAGGAAATCTAGGAAGAACGAGTGGGCTGACAAAAATTTAGCCAGTTTTGCCTGCTTACTTTCTTTGGAGATTATTGCTGATCCGGTACTACGTTCTATGGGTTGAATGTCGTTTAGATAATATTCCCAAACGATAATGTCAAAATTAAGATTTTTGACATTATTATAGACTTTGATTTCGCCCTCGGTATCATATCCCAGTTTTCCCAGGTTGTAGACTTCAACATTGTAATTTGAATCTTTTAATCTTCCCTCCAGAATATTGGAAAATCTGTTGTCGACATTTTCAATACCAGCACCAAATGCGATCGAATCACCTAAAATGCCTATTCTTACAACTCCTCCTCTCTTATCTGGATTAAAACGCGATCCCTAAAAAAGTAACTGTTATAGACCACATGCCTTTGATGCCATCTTTCGTTAACTCTTAAGAAACCCAAACCGTCTGACTGATCATAGACATAACGGAAATAAGCCTCGAATGAACTGAAAACCAAAATTGCAACAAAAACAGTATAGACAAGCGAAAGAAAAAAAAATTCCGCTTCTGGCTTGTTTCACTCTTGAATATTTTAAAAGAAAGGACAATTAGAGCGACAAATGCAACAACTATTAATATTAAATAAGGATAAAAATCTAGTAAAAAATATCGCGCATGTGCGTATATATTAAACAGCATTTAATCATCTTAAATAAAAGTTGAATCCATTTCAATAAGTTAGATATTGAGTTAAATAGTTATTCATGAGTTTTTATTTTACCCATAATTAAATTTTGGCTTATCTGTATAATATTAATTACTAAGATGTTAAATAAAGATTTTTTAAGAAAAAAATATCTGAATTCAAGAAAAAAACTAACCAAAAAGTTTGTTCAAGAAAAAAGTTCAAAAATTATCCAAAAATTGTTGAGCCTTGATCAACTTAGAGAAGCACGGGTCATCGCGGCTTATCTGCCTATCAACAATGAAGTTGGTACCAAGGCGATTATCAACAGATTATCTTCCCGAAAAATCAAAATACTCTTGCCTTGTTATTTAAAAGATCAGCATCGATATGTCTTTGGTGAATTTTTGGGATGGCAAGATCTAGAAGAAGGACCATATGGCATTTTGCAACCCTCTCCCCCTGTAAGACTAAGGAGTCCAAAGGACGACGAAGGATCTGTTATTGACTCTTCCAAGGTAGAAGTAGCAATTATTCCGGGAGTTGCCTTTGACAGACGAGGGGTGAGGCTTGGTTATGGCAAGGGGGTCTACGACCGGTTACTCTCAAAATCTAATGCGCTAAAGATCGGACTTTCCTACGATTTTCAAGTTTTAGAAAAATTGCCAAAAGAAAAGCATGATTTAGAAATAGATATTTTGGTAACAGAAGCAAGAATTTTGCGATCTACTAAAACTTCATAAAATTGGCATAAAGTGATAAAATTTGGGCACATTGCCGGATCGTCTCTTTTGCTTTGCAAAACTAGCGGAGTGAAACGACGCGTCATTGTACGACATCTTGCGAAGCAAGATAGAAGCGTTACGAGCAATTAATGGCTAATTAAAACTATATCAGGACTTATTGCGGAGTCGTCTAACGGTAGGACAGCAGATTCTGGATCTGCTTATTGGGGTTCGAATCCCTGCTCCGCAGCTCTGACGGGCACCTTAGGGTGACCGTCTTCTCTAGAATAGCCTGATTGGGCTTGCAAAACGCCCTGTTGGGCTATTCAAACATTCGGACCGCATAAAAACCTTGAAAAGTCGGAGTTTGAGGCTGTGGTTCTGGCCTGTCCGACGTGACCACAAAACTCGGATTCGGACATTATGGTCATAAGCCAGAACAGGTCAGCTTTTTTCAACTGCGCAAAATCATATAAGCTTATTTATGATCTACTTATTTTTCTCTCAAGATATAATATGTTGCTCTGCCCTTACCTTTTCTTTCAATTAAGCCAAGATCAATTAATTTTTGAAAATCCAAAGCTCTTGTTGCTTTAGCCCGATCAACCAGTTTTGCATAATCCCGATCAGTGATAAATCCTTTCTGTCGTATAAACTCAAGTACTTTTGTATGATAAGACTGCGGTTGTGTTTGGGGACTAATTCCAAGCTCGCCAAGTTGCTTTTGTACCCTAAGCAATTCGTCTATAATTCCCTCTGTAAAGTATTCAAGCCAGGAAGTAAAATCGATATTAACTGCGAGTTCATAGTAATTACCGATCTCCCCAACATTTTGGAAATATTTTGTAACGTTTTTGTTGTAATAGTTTTCAAAACTAAAAAGATTAAATGTGTTAAGTCCCATTTGTGCCAGTAGTGCTTTTGTTGCCAAACGAGCAGCTCTTCCGTTTCCATCCGCAAAAGGATGGATAAGAACCATTTGCTTATGGAATATTCCGGCCAAAATGAGAGGATCTATTTTACTGCGGTTATTGTTTATAAAGGAAACAATATCCTCCATAAGCGATTTTACATCTTGAACATTTGGGGGCAGATATACTATCTTTCTAGTTCTGGGATCATTAACCACTACTGGTTTTTCTCGCAATTTTCCTACTTCAAATGAGGGAAGTAATCCAATGGTAACCTGTTTTTGGATTTTTAGAATAAGCCCAAGGGATAATGTTATTTTTTCTTTTTGAATTCTTTTATTTAAATCCTTAAGCGCTTGATTATAGTTTAATACCTCTTTTTCGCTATCCCGTATATTGGCTGGTTTTGATTTAAGAATTTTTTTAACTTCCGTTAGAGGAAGCGGGTTCCCTTCAATACTTGTTGATGCATAAGACGAGACCGCAAGAGCTGTCTTCTCAAATTCCACAAGAATTACATTAGGAAATCTTCTGCTGTTAAGCTCGCTAATTAATGCGTTAATTCTCTTGATATTTGCCAAAAGATTATCGGTAATGGTGTATTTTGGTTGAAACATATAATAGACGTATTTTAGACGATTTTTAGACGATTAGCAAGACTATATACATAATTTAACTTCTTGCAAGGCTAAACCTCCAGAGTTTGTCAACCTTCACATACCCACTCCGCCAAGGCTTCGAGGGTTAAGAAAGCTTCGGTGGACAAGTAAACTAATTGGGCAATTTTAGCCTGTTGCGGCAGGCTACTTGAGGACCGTCCCCGGCTTACCCCGGCTTACCCTTTCACCAGAACGATAAGTTTTTGGCATCTAATTATCACCTCCTTATTGACCTTGTGTATTGCATTCATACTTGCCAGTCTCTAGTAAATGATTTTCAGCTGCGTGCCTATTATCTTCACCAGCTTGTAATGCATACTGAAAGTAACACTCCTTGTTTCTAACGTTTTCCCTGATGCACTCGTTTTCCTCGTTATCAGATAAGTGAAAATTGAACTGGTTTCTCAAATTGGCTGCTTTTCCAACATAGAGCCTCGTAAGCTTACCGTCGACACCATCGTTTCTTAAAACCTTATACAAACCACCAGATTCAGGAACTTTATCGGCATTTGAAGCTAGATATTTAATATTTCCACTCCAGTTTAAATTTTGACAACTCATATTTATTCACCTCCTTTACCATTTTCTGTTATACTAAAAATGCAAAAACCCTCCTTTTTGATCTATCTTTGTCGGTGGATCGGGTGGGTTTTTTGCCTCTACTCCCAATTAAATTTATCCCTCCTTTTTTTCTGGAATCGAGCCTTAACAATATTTAACTGATCGTCGACAGCCTTAAAAATTTTTCTAACTTCGTCATCGTTATAGCTATAAAGTTGAGTATTTGCACAATTTGAGAGAATTCTTAGCTTCTCTAGCACAACATCTGTTCTCCTAGCTGCAATTTTTCTGAATTTATCGCGTTTTTCCTCCGGTGAGTATCTGCTCATATTTAAAATAAAATTGTCTTCGCGTCAGTTAGCATAACATATTAAAATTAATATTACAATAGGAAAAGTAACAGAATCTCACAATGTTACAATACTCCACCAAGGTATTTGGTTATTTTAATTATTTTTTAAATGAGGAACAAGTGTAGTTGTAGACGTCGAGAAATTTATTCGCTGCGGGCCAAAGATTTAATTCGCAATCTCCACCCCTAACAAAGTGCTTGCAAGCGTAGCAAAGTGGAGGTCTTTGTATCTGTTTTGGTATTTCTTTCATATATTTTTCAAATTCGTTTGGAAATTTATTTTTAAATTCAAGTCTCAACTTTACTTTTTCATTAAAATCAGAAGCAGAGTTCATTTTCGAAATATAATCTTCAGGATTCATGCTTTGTCTATATCAACAATCTTCATAACCTCATCGCCATAGTGATTGATCACCTTTACAGCAATCTTGCCAGTTTTTGGCTTGGGAAATGGGCGAGAGATTGTAGAGTATAATTGTTCCCAAATCTCTTCACTAATATCAGCTTTTAGTGTCTTTTTCAGTTTTTCAAATGGTTTGTTTCCCCCCAAGAAGTAAGCATGGGTAACAAAGAAGGCTTCTCCGTTATAATTTGTGTCAATAAACCATGCTGCAATTTCATGTTCTGGATCGCCGGATCCGCTATAGCGCAGCTCGCCCTTAACCGGATCATACACATCGATGCCCGCTACCTCTACCACAATACCTTGTTTTGTTTCTTTGACTTTGACCTCAGGCTCCCCAAAAGCTAGGAATAAATTCCCGGTGCCGGTTTTTTTAAGAAGATCACCCATTGATAGATCAGGATTGATTTTTACTTTCATTACTGGAAAATTTTCAATTTCTGATGGTGTAGAAAAAGCGGAGGCGTCAAAAGAGGTTGCGGCTACTACTAGTAAATCTGAAAATTTCTTGGCAACTTTTGCGGCATCAAGGATAAAATCATCGTCTACACTTCCAAATTCCGGCCCAATGGCAATAGCTACTTTTTTAAGGCCTTTTTCCGTTTTATACTCTCCAGCAGCTTGAATTTCCGGACCGCTAGGTAAAATATCCATGTTCACAAATTCTAACCTTGCACCCTTCTCACCTGTTTGGACTCCAGATTTCAGCATATTTACAATCACTGTTTCGACGAAGCGTTCGGAGGAAAGCATTTCTTGGGCATCAGATACACGATGCGGCGAAAGTGATTCAACAGTAAAAGGACCGGTAACACGTACAATATCCCGGTTTTCAAACGGCTGATCATATAATACTTCTTGCTCCGGTTCTTCTTCGTTTGCAAGGGATTTGAGTGTTATGTGTGGCACCGTTTTATATTCAAATCCGGATGAGACATTTTCTTCTTCCTTTAATTTCCAGTATGGATATTTTGCAGTCATAATCCGTGTTCTTGCTAAAGCGAGAGCAACTCGCGAGGTGTCAATAGTAATCCAACGTCTGCCCCATTGTTCGGCGACGAACGCAGTTGTACCGGAACCGCAAGTTGGATCAAGAACTAGATCGCCTGGATCGGTGGTCATCAATAAACAGCGTTGAATCACGTTTTCATTTGTCTGAACTGCATAAACTTTGTTAAAAGCCCCTACTGTATCCACCCACAGGTTTGTAATTTTCGATAAGGGGTAGTCCTTGAGATTTAGAAGATACGTTAAGGTTGTACCTTCAACATAAAGACGATTTAGCTTCTTTAGCCGCTCCATCCCTTTTTTCCCCACAATCCACGAACCGTTTTTTGGTGGACCATATTTCTTGCCATTTAATTCCACCACATAATTATTATCTTCTGAATACCCGGGTGCTTTCATCGAAACTGTTCTGCATATTTTTGCATCCTTCGGTAGCAGAGAAATATTCTCGAATTCTTCTTTTGTCATTTGGTAAACTTTCCCGTTGGGCATTTGATATAGTTTCCAATGAAAGTCTCCAGAAGTGTCTATATTACTAAAGAGGTCCTTATACTTCATTTGGGTTTTATCTTTTGCATAAAAAATAAGAAAATCATTCATTGTATCTAAATATTTTGCTCCTAGGGGCATTGTCTTCTTTCGAAATACGATTTCTGAAATGAAATTATCCGGCCCAAAAACTTCATCCATCAAATTTCTTATTAAATGAACATTTTCATCAGATATCTGCACAAAACATGAGCCGCTTTCGGTAAGAAGTTCCCAGGCCGTGACAAGCCGATCCCGGAGGCATGAAAGGTATGAATGGATTCCAAGCTCCCATGTGTCGCGGTATGCTTTTACCTGTTCCGGCTGACGAACTAAATCTTCAATTTTATTGTCCTTAACATCACGATTCCTAGTGGATACTTGCCAATTGGATCCAAATTTAATGCCATAAGGTGGGTCTATGTATATCGTTTGAACCTTACCTCTCATGCCTTCTTTTTCCAAAAGTGAATTCATGACAATGAGGGAATCACCAAGAATCATACGGTTTTTCCAGTTATCTTCGTGCTTATAGAACTCAACAGCTTTAGTAAATTGTTCCTGGGCAGTTTCACCAAAGAGAATCAATTGGGAATCTTCTTTCGCACCTGATTTTAGCCTCGCAATTATTGCTTCCGGTGAAATATCTTCTTGCACATAAATAGGGACTGTAGATACTTCAAAGTCCTCACCAGCTTCCTTTTTACCAGACCAAATGAGTTGCGGGTCTAGCGACGGGTCGTACTCGTACTTTTGCTTTATGGGTTGTTTATCCCGTGGGGAAAGTCTTGCAGATTCTTCTTGGGTAGGAATACGAATACGCTTTTGTCTATGTTTATAAGACTTTACCGGCGCTGCCTCTGTTGGTATTGGCGTTTTCCTTTTTGGCATAAGATTATTTTGTTAAGTTATCAAAACCTTTGGCAATTCCCGCACGTATAAGATTTTGAGTTTCATGAATATCTTGAACCTCTAGAATTGCCCATTTGCCGAATTTCTCTGTGTTATTTACAGCCGGAACCCAAAATTCTCGGGCAGTTTTAACTTTTATGGTCTTTTTATCGTCTTTTTTACCGGTAACCTCAATTAACAAATTCAGGGCAGATTTATCGGGCATTTCCAGTTTGACTATAAAATCCGTAACGTAATGGTGGCTAAGCCCTTGGTGTTCGTACGGAATGGTAAATCCAAGATTTTGATTTTTAACGTAAGCCAGCACTTCCGGCATTTGCTCAAGCTTTTTGGCAACACCCTGTTCCCATTCTTCTGTATCAGCAACAACGTAATTTACGTGGCTTTTAACTGTTTCTCTAACTTCTTTAGTTGTCAAAAAATCCACGTGTCGAGTTGAGCCAACAGTATCATATGGTGCCAATATGGGCAAAAGCTTTTTGTCTTTTTGATTTTTTATATTTTCTGTAACGATTGCTTGTTGAATTTTGGTCATGGCACCGGAAAAATATTCTCCGACAGATAAATATCCGATTACCATACGATCTTTCAAAACAACATAGTTTTTTACATATTCTTCTACGAGCTTTTTTATCTGTGGGTGAAGCCAGTATTTTTCTGTACCATCAGCATCCGTATAGTATCGCTTGAGAATAGCAACAGTTAAGCGCTCGACGACCGTTCCTTCACGTCTTTCTTTTATTTTCTCAAGTGTTTCGATGGTTTCTTCCCCCAAAACACCCCGTGAAGTTACCTCTGTTGGTTCATTTTCAATTATAGTTTTTGATTCTTCTGTAAAATGAGCCACAAGCTTTGTCTCATTAAGTTCATAACGGTAACCTTCGACCCTTGGAAAAGTAATTTCACATTGTTTTTCTCTTTCTGGCAGAGCATGAACCCTATGGATGACTTTTGGAGGTTGAGGTGCCGCATCGCCTTCGGCTTTTAAGAAGCTGAATGGCACGCCATAAACCTCTGCGTATTCTTCTGATAAAAGACCGTCTCCATTTACGTTATAGTCAACTCTTCTTAACGCACGGCCAACAACCTGCTCACAAAGAAGTTGTGTAGAAAATGCCCGGATACCTAAGATGTGGGTGACGGTATTTACGTCCCAACCTTCAGTGAGCATCGAGACCGAAACAACACATTTAATGTTCTCTCCTAACTTTCCAGGTTTACCTACCGTATTCATTACCTCTCTAAGTAGCTCCTCATCTGTCGGTTCTGTTCTTCCTGGAAAACGTCTCTTGTATTCTTTATGGAAGTCTTCAATTTCCTTTTCAAAAATCTTTTTGAAATCGCTGCTTATCTTTTCGCCGCTTTCCAGTTTTGCGCTATCTATCAGAAGTGTATTCGGCCGATCTAAAAATCGAGCACCGTCTTCGTTGCGAAAAATGTCCAGATTACCTTTCTCTATTTTTATTTGACCGCTTGGTGTTTCTCGTTCGTACCCAGCTATCCATCGATAGACTAACTCCGAAACCGCAGTGTTATTACACACAACAATCATTACGGGAGGCATGACATCCGGATTATTTCTTTTAGCCTCTTCGTATCTCTTGTAATACTTTTCGTAATTACCATAAAGCGATTCGAGTGCTTCTTGAAGCTTCGTGGGTAGGGTAAGCACGGAGATGTAATCTTTGCCGCCTGTTTTTAGTCCTTTTTTGGGAAGATCATCACGCACATACAACCATAAATTGCGAAATTCTGGCTCCTCATCTTTGGAGACTGTGTCGGATTCAGTTGGCAATCGTGGGATTTTTACAACGCCGCACTCCAAGGCATCCATTAGAGAAAAGTCAAAAATCGTCCACGGAAAAAGAGTCCCTTCTGCGTAACCGGACCCACGCAAAAAGTAAGGGGTTGCAGAAAGATCTACAATTGAATTGATCGTAATTTTCTTACTAAGTGCTTCCAGGCCACTAATCCAGACACGAGCCGCCTCATTGTTTTCATCTGCTTCTTTTCTGTCATCACCTGCCAATTTATCTGAACTTGGCTTTTCCCGATAGCAATGGTGAGCTTCATCGTTAATAACTAAAACCCGAGATTTACCTAAAATACTTTTAAAAGCTCTGTTCACCATAGCATTTGGAGTTTCTTTGATAGCTTCTTCTTTTACTAAGCCAGTGGCTCTCATTACTGTGCCTAGTTGATATCTTGGATTTTGTCTAAGTTCTAGCTGATGAAAGTTGGTAATTATAATCACAGCTTGTTGTAGTAATTCGAATTCTGAATGTGAAACTAGTTCTCGCTCTTCATAATAGTTACGAGGGTTATTGGGCTGAAGTACATTGAGTCGATCTCTTATGGTAATACCTGGTGTAATAATGACAAAAGTATCGGTAAAACGTGTGTCTTGTGGGTAACGAATTTTGTTCAGGGTGTTGTAAGCAATAATCATTGCCATAACCACCGTCTTCCCAGAACCGGTGGCCATTTTAAGAGCAAGACGGTGCAATCCCGGATTTGCCTCTCCGTTAGATTTCTTTAAATCATTAATTATCCAATTTTCCCCTGACTTTTCAGCAACTTCATTTAAGTACATCAAAGTCTCCATAGCTTCGATTTGGCAGAAAAATAACTTATTTTCTCTGGTTTCGTCTTGCCAATAAGTCAGTAAGTCTCGGGAAGCCCTAGTTAATCCTGGATAATTATCGTTGCGCCATTCTTTAATTCTTGCCCTGATTTTATTTACAAATTCATTTTCTCTTTGAAGTTCAGACCCGAATGCACCTTCTGCGATATTTAATTCCAGCTGTTTTTGCTTAGATTTTGCTCGAGGAACTGGGATGTAAAAACTACTAGGCCTTCGGTTTTCAAGTATCTCTTCTGTTATCCCTCTTTCATCAGCTTTAAAATGGCGGGTGGGCTCTTGGTATGGTGAATTTAGGATTGGTGATTTCATCTTTTGTCTATAATTTTCTCAATATCTTCCATTTTATAGCGTCTATCACCACGTTTGCTAATTATTATTGCTTTCAACTTACCACTCCTGTCCCAGCGTCTTAAAGTTTCCGGGTTAACGTTTAAGATTTCTGCTGCTTCTCGAATCTTTAAAAGATTAGGTAATTTCTTAGCCATAGTTTGAATTAGACTAAATTATACACCAAGCTGGTATAATTGAGACCAGTTAATTTTATGAGTGAAGACGGCAGAATTTGGCTTTCACATACTGGAATTGAAGGGCTTGAGCGTTGTCCGAGATGCTTTTGGCTGCAATATATAAAGAGAATACGGCAGCCGGAAGGAATTGTTTCGCGTCTGGCCAACCGCTTTGACGGGGTTTTGAAAAATTATTTTGATTCATTTAGGGGAACCGGCGAACTGCCGCCAATGGTTGAGGGTAAACTCCTCGGACAACTTCAAAACCCCTTCCAGGAAAAATACTTTGTACGCATAAATGACGAGTTCGGTTTTTTAGGTAAACTTGACGAATGTTTGGTTAATGAAAAAGGTGAACTTATTCCCGTTGATTTTAAAACTGCAAGTTCAGATCCTCGGGAAAAAGAGCTTTTGCAGGCCTACACTAATCAGATTGATGATTATGTTTTTGTCATAAAGAAGAATAATTTAAAAGTTACCGGCTATGGTTATTTAGTCTTTGTATATCCAGATCACGGAAAAGAATTGCATAATGGCTTCCCGATGATTATCCATGTGGTTAAAGTCAAAGGCGATCCCAAAAAAACAGAGGCGAGAATAGAAAATGCAATGAAAGTTCTTAACGGTAAAATGCCAAAGGCAGCAGAGGACTGCAAATTTTGTAAATATCGTCAGGATGTTCGAGAAGTTGAGAGTTAATATATGCAGACTGCCAAACTGTATCTAATAATTTCTTTACCCTGGAAAAAATATAGTGGATTCCCTTCATTCACCCTGCAATTTGTCTTGTCCGATTAACTTATAGTTTATTGACTTTAGCCGTGCTTTTTGCTATACTGAATTGTAAATAACAGGTTA
>MFBQ01000003.1 GCA_001776475.1 Candidatus Curtissbacteria bacterium RIFCSPLOWO2_01_FULL_41_18 | reverse complement strand
TCTATCTACCCCACTTATTCATACTCAATTGTGGCTGGGGGTTTTTGGGTAATGTCGTAAACCACACGGTTGATCCCACGTACTTCGTTAACGATTCTTGAAGAAATTTTTTCTAAAACTTCACTGGGGATTTTTGACCAGTCGGCAGTCATAAAATCCAAAGTGTCTACAGATCGTAAAGCGATGATGTAGGAGTAGGTGCGGGCATCACCCATAACGCCTACTGATTTGACAGGTAGAAGAGCGGTCAAGGATTGCGCTACCTTGGCGTATATTCCTGTTGATTTTAGCTCGGAGATAAAAATCTCATCAGATCTGGCAACAATATCAAGTCTTTCTTTTGTGACTTCACCCAAAATTCTAATCGCCAGACCGGGACCGGGAAACGGGTGACGATTTAAAAATTCATCCGGCAAGTTAAGAAGTTTGCCTAACTTTCTGACCTCATCTTTATAGAGATCAGCAAGCGGCTCAATGATCTTTAACTTCAGGCCGTGGGGCAGGGTAACGTTGTGGTGGCTTTTAATCTTGTCGGCATGTTTGGTGGGTGCTGCCGATTCAATTCTATCAGGATAAATTGTTCCCTGGGCAAGATATAAAACTTTGCCAATTTTTTTTGCTTCTTCTTCTAAGATTTCAAAATAGAGTTTGGCGATTTTTGCGCGTTTTTCTTCCGGATCCACTACTCCCTTGAGAACTTTCAAAAACCTTTCTTCTGCTTTTACGATCACCACATTTTCAAACTTCACTTTTTTAAGGATATCTTCAAAATCAGCGACGTCGTAGGCGCGAAGCAGCCCCGTATCGATAAAGACGGGGTACAGGTTTTTACCAACCGCCTCTTTGAGAAGCGTCGCAGCAACAAGTGAATCAACGCCGCCGGATATTGCCATTAAAACTTTACTGTCCCCTATTTGTTTTTTTGTTTCTTTTATTATTTGTTCTTTGACTTGAGGTAAGCTCCAGTCTTTTTTTGCTTTAGAAATCTTAAAAAGGAAATTTTGCAGTATCTTCATACCACCTGTAGTGTGGGTAACCTCGGGATGGAATTGGATTCCATAAAAATTCAAAGACTGGTTTTGCATGGCAGCAATTTTAGAATTTTTGGTCTGTGCAATCACTACAAATCCCTTCGGCAAATCATCCACGTGATCTCCATGAGAAAACCAAACAGTCTCTTTTTTGGATAAGGCTTGAAAAAGTGGGGATCTTTTGATGACTTCCAGGTCTTCCTTGCCGTACTGTTTTGCCTGATGGCTGGCGACCTTGCCTCCAAGCTGATAGGCCATTAGTTGATGACCGTAGCAAATTCCTAGAATGGGCAAGCCAAGATTATAAACTTTAGGGTCAATTTTGGGAGCATTTTTTTCGTAAACAGAATAAGGACTGCCTGAAAAAATTAGAGCCTGGGGATTCATCTTTTTAAGTCTATCGATTTTTACGTCAGGAGAAATTAGTTCGCTTTTAACTCCAAGTTCTCTTAAACGTCTGGCGATAAGATGGGCGTATTGGCCTCCGAAATTAATAACACCAACCATGAGAATTTATATTAATTTACTTAGGCTTTCCAGAATTCTTGTCAATTGGGGTTTCGTTGTATCGATTTCAAATTTTTCTGCAGTTAACTTTTCATAAACCTCTATATATCTTTGTGAGATTTTGACTATTAAGCTTTCGGGCATTTGGGGGGCTTTGCCGCGACCGGCGTATCCCTCTTTGACAAACCAAAGCCTCATATACTCTTTGTCATAATTTTCGGGATCTTCACCCTTTTTCATTTTTTGGTAGTAAGACTCCTTTAACCAGAAGCGGCTTGAATCTGGCGTATGAATTTCGTCAATTAATATTAATCTGCCTTTTCTATCAAGACCAAATTCATACTTGGTATCCGCCAGGATAAAACCTGCAGAACTTGCAATTTTTGTCCCTCGATCAAAAAGTGCATAGGCGACTTTTTCTACCTGTCTCCAAATTGCAGCGGGTATTAATTTTTGCCTTATGATTTCCTCTTTGGTAATCGGTTCGTCATGACCGCCTGCTCCTGTACCACGAGTAGTCGGAGTGATAACTGGACTTTTTAGCTTCTGATGTCTTTTAAGGCCATCCGGAAATTTAATTCCATAGATTACTCTTTCGCCTTCCGAGTATCTTTTCCAAAGAGACGTACTGGTAACTCCGGTAATATAACCTCTAACAACTACTTCAACAGGCAGGGCTTTTGCTTCTGAAATCAACATGATGTTAGGGTCAACGACCCCAATCATATGATTGGGGATAATGTCGCGAGTTTTTTCAAACCAAAACTGTGAAAGCATATTTAAAACTGCTCCGCGAAACGGAATAAGACCCAAAACTTTATCAAAGGCCGAAATTCTGTCAGTGGCAATTAAAATTCTGAAACTGCCTTTTGAATACCAGTCGCGAACTTTTCCACTTTCTTTTTTGCCAAGACCTTTAACCTTAACGGTTTTGATGGCATTGGGAATATTTTTAGCAATGGTTTTTTTATCGATCATTTTCCACTGACTTCTTTAATATATTTTGCCCACCCGACCTTAACTAGCTGTTTATTTTTCTTAATAACTTTTTGTTGAAGACTTTTTTTATAATCTTCGACCTTTTTATCAACTTTTAAATCCTGTGCACCGATAATAATTGCTGCCAGCAGTCCTGCATTCTGGGCACTATCTATTCCGACTGTAGCAACAGGTACTCCCGGAGGCATTTGGGTAATAGAAAGCAAGGAGTCCAGTCCTTCTAACGATTTAGATTTAATTGGAACACCAATAACCGGCAAAGTAGTTAACGCTGCAATAGTTCCCGGCAGAGCAGCAGCGCCGCCGGCTCCGGCAATAATTACTTTTAGCCCTCGTTTTTTTGCATTTTGTGCAAAATCTGTAGTTTCTTCGGGGGTCCGATGAGCAGAAAGAACAAGTACCTCATTTTCTATTCCAAGCTCATCTAAGATTTGGGCAGCCTCGGACATTTTATTAAGGTCCGAATCGGAACCCATCACAATAGCAACTTGTGGTTTTTTCAATTATCCTTTCTCCTTGACTTTAGAATATCTTTGATTCCTCTATCTACTATATCGGCAGCAAGCCCGGTATATGTACTTGGCGTAAGTTTTTTCAATTCACCTTTTTGTACATCATCAATGGGTAACTCATCAACCCAGCGACTCCAGTCTTGGTGAATATGCTTTCCTCTAGTTAAAGATGCAATTAACGAGTATGGGTCCTGTACCCCAGCCTTTCTGAGAAGCGTCTGAACCGCCTCAGAGAGTATCGACCAATCATGGTCTAAAACCTCTTCAATTCTAGCTTTATTCGGTCTGACACGAGTAATTCCAGTTAAAATGCTTTTATACCCAACAAGTGAATATCCAAGCGTTGTTCCGATATTTCTGATGGTTGTGCTGTCGGAAAGATCTCTTTGCAATCTTGAAACCGCAAGTTTGCGGGAAAGTGTCTCAAAGAGCCCGTTTGCTAAAGTAAGGTTACCTTCCGCATTTTCAAAATCGATCGGGTTTACTTTTTGAGGCATAGTGGAGGAGCCGACTTCTCCTTTTTTAACTTCTTGCACAAACCAATCATCACTAACATAGCGCCACATATCCTGGGCAAAATCTAAAAGTATTCCGTTGATCCTCTGGATAGTTTGAAAGTATTCTATAGTATCCTCATAGGGATTAGTTTGTGTCGTTACTAGATTTGGATCAAATCCTAAAGATTCTACGAATTTTTCAGAAAAAGATAGCCAGTCGATTTCGGGATAAGCAAAGGTTAACGCATTAAAATTACCAACTGCTCCTGTAAGTTTACCGGATAGCTTTTGGGCTTCAAGTTTTCTAACTTCCCTGTTAACTCTCGTTGCAAAAACAATTAATTCCTTACCAACAGTTGTTGGTACTGCAGATTGTCCATGTGTTCTTGCAAGCATTGGCATAGTTTTAAATGTCCTTGCTCTTTCACAAAGCTCGTCCACAAATGTATCGAGGGGCGGTATACAGATTTCGTTTGTAGCTCTTTTTAGCATGAGTCGGTATGCTAAATTATTGATGTCTTCGGATGTAAGACCAAGATGGATCATTTCAGTTAAGTCTCTAAGTGATGTACCTTTGACCATTTTTCTGAATGATCTCTCCATTGCTTTAACATCGTGTCTAGTTTCCTGCTCGACCTTTTTGACTTTTTGGGCTTCTTTTAATGTGATACTTCGACTAAAAGATTCCAATTTTCGTCTTTCAGGCTCTTTCAATTTTCTGACGATTCCAATGTCCGATAAAGCAACCAAGTATTTAGCTTCTATTTCAAACCTCGTTCTTATGAGAGCAAACTCGGAGACGTAAGGAGCAAGCTCTACAATTTTTTCTCGGTAACGTCCATCAAGAGGACTGACTGCTGTAAGTTCTGTCAAAGGTAAGTTTAGTTGTCTATCTGACATTTTCTTGGACATTCCGTATTATAGGTTATTTATCATCCATAAATCAATTTTAAGTTACGATTTGCTCTAACTTGTTATTCTTGATGGCAGCTTTGATTTCCATAGCAGCACGTCTACCCATAGATATTGAATGACCATATAAATAACCACTGTATGGGGTCGCAAAAATTCCCGGGCTTCCCGGCATTCTAGGTGAAACATCAAATACAATGATCTCCTTTTTTGGCGGGCCTGGCGTGATTACTGCTTGCAGAGCGAATGGGCCGATAACGCCGGGTTTAACCATTTTTTCTGTAGCTTTAACAAATTTTTCGCCAATTTCAAAGGCAGGCTCCAGCATAGATTCCAAAACCGTAACAGCAATATGTCCGGCCTCTTCATACTGAGGATATATCGGTCTAATCTTAAATAGTTCACTTTGTTGGTCAACAGGCAACTTTAAAATTCCTTCTATATCTGTCTGTCTTCTGGTATCTGTTCCGACTAATTCGAGTCTATGATCAACTATTGAGTAGAAGAAATTAAAATTAACTTGAACGCCCAAAATAAATTCTTCGATAATAGCATCACTCAGATCTTTTTTAGTGATAACCCCTTCTTTAATTAACCTTTCTGACTCTGATTGATGCTGCTCTGGAGAATGTGCCAGAAAGAAAGCTCTTTCGTACTTTCTTTCCTTTTCGTTTACCTTAACTATAACAATGGTATTGATATCTTTTGGATCTTTAAATTTTTTTGGATATTTAATATTGGCTTTTTCCAAAATGTTGTATTGGTTTGGATTTTCGGCCCTTTCTTCAAATCTTAAAAGCTTTTTATTGCCAAAAATTGGAATCTCAAAATCATTTTCTATGGCATTGTAATCATTAACGTATACCTCGAAGGACCGGTGGGGAATAAAAATGCAGTTTTTAGATTTTAAGATTTTCTGGAACTTTGGTAGAATAATATCTTTAAATTTATCGACATATAAAACTTCATCGACACATCCGAGCGAAGCTCGTGTTTTAAAATACTTCGCATAGGTTTTATCCCTGCCTTTTTCGACTATGACTAAAGTCTTAAATCCTTCCTCTTTGGCGCCGCGGCAAATATCCAAGGCGCTGTGTGAACCAATGACGGCGATAGTATAGGCTTTAGTGTTTCTGATATTTGATATCTTATATTTGATATTTAATCTACCCATATTACTTGTCCCCTTTCTGGTCCGACTGCAATAAATTTAACGGGAACAGAAACTATTTTTTCGATGGTTTTTATATAGTTTTGCGCATTTTTTGGAAGTCTTTCAAAAACTCTGACGTCTGAAATATCTTCTTGCCAGCCTGCAACCTCTATATATTCTGGCTTAATTTTTGCCATGAAATCGGCATCGTGGGCAAGATAGTCAACATCCTTGCCGTCAATTTTGTAACCAACACATATTCTTATCGGGCTAATACCAGTTAAAACGTCCAGTTTAGTAACTGCCAGGCTGGTTATTTTATTGATATCGACTGCAGCTTTAATCAATACTAAATCCAGCCAGCCAGGAGTACGCGTTCTACCGGTGGTGGTGCCTATTTCTTTGCCTTTTTCGACAATATGTTTTGCAACTTCTCTGCTAATTTTCGTCGGCATTGGGCCTTCACCAACGCGCGTCATGTAAGCTTTGGTGATACCGATAACTTGATTTATTTCCGACGGATGCAGATCAAAGCAACGCCAGATACCAACTATACCGGGATTGGACGATGTAACAAACGGATAAGTTCCAACATCAATATCTAAAAAGTAACCTTGCGCTCCTTCAAATAGGATATTTTTGCCTTTATTTTTGGCTTCTCTGATTATCGGGATTGTTTTACCTATAAATTTTCTGATTTTTGCTGTAAGTTTTGTGTATTTTACATAAATGGCTCGCACATTTAAGTTGAGTTTATAGTATTCGTTTTGAAACTGAGCTTCTTTTTCAATTTTTTGTTTGAAGTCTTTTGAAATTAAATCCTTGACAAGAAGACCTACCCTTTCGGTCCTATCAGCATATGTCGGGCCTACCCCGTGGCCGGTCGTACCAATTATTTGATCTCTTCTTTTTTCGCGCAGGCCATCACGGAGTTTATGCCAGGGCATCGTCAGTGATGCTTGCTCGTCAATAATTAAATTATGATAAGAAATGCCTGATCCATCTAGTTGTGACATTTCTTCAACTAAGATCTCTGCGTCTACAGCAACATTTCTACCAACAAGACATATTGCTTTAGGGTTAAAAATACCGGAAGGAATAATATGCAGGGCAAAACGGCCGTATTGATTTTTAACCGTGTGACCGGTATTGGAACCGCCTGCGTACCTGGCTACGATATGCGCGCGTGATGCAAGATCGTCGATAAGTCTGCCCTTGCCAGAATCACCCCAATCAACTCCCATGACGGCGACTGTTCCGCGCCAATTTTTTAAAGTTTCTTTATTCATCAATTCAAAATCTTTTTAAGCTTTCCAGTTCTTATAGCTTCTTTGATTTCAATTGCGATTCTTCTGCCTGTAGAAACTTCCTTATTATAGTAGAGTGAGGCGTAGGGCGAGCCGTTAATAAACAAGTTGGTACCGGCAACAATCCGGCAGGAGATTTCAATAACCGAAAACTTTTGCTGGGGCGTGATTATTGTCTCCAGACAAAACGGCCCCCAAATACCGCCGGCAAAAAGATCTTTTGAGGTAGCAACTACCCGCTCACCCATTGCAAACGCTTCGACAAGCAAAGACTCACGCAAAGCCAAAGGTGAATTGCCAACAACCACAAATGACGGTTCAATGCCAAGACCTTGTTGGTTTTGAGATGGAATTCTTCCCAAAGAATCGACGTTAGTTTCATAGCGCTTATCGATCGAAAGAATTTCTAGGGTCTTGGAAAGTGGTGAGTAGAAGTAGTGGATATAAAGAGGAACACCGATAACATACTCTTGAATTATGAAATCGCGGGCGCGAAAATTTTTGATTCTTACCTCAAATTCCTTTTGGTTTTTGGCAAAAAAGTAACCATGGCCACCGGAAGCACCGTAAGATTTGACGATTACTGGCCTGTTGATCTTTGAGTGTTTGGAAAATCTCCTAGGAACTGGAACATGGGCTTTTTGCATCCATTCTCTTTGCTTGAGTCGATCCGCCTCCCAGTCTAAGACTTTCTTGTTGCCAAAATAGGCAACCTTCATTTTTTTATTTTTCTCGATGCCCAAATAAGCCACAAACGATCCGTGAGGAATAATAATAGCAGAATCCGCTATTAATTTGTTTTCAATTTTTGGAAAGTGCGAAAACTTTGGTATTTCGTAAATATTATCGATGAATTTAAACCGCTTATAAAGGGAAACTCTATCGGAAGTTGCAACACAAATGGTTCCAAAACCTTCATCGCGGGCTCCCTTTAAGATTTGCAGCGCGGAATGAGAGCCAAGAGTTGCAATTTTGTAGGCCTGCCTCGCCCGCCTCGCTACGAAGCGGGCCGACAGGCGGGTTTTTGATGCCGCCATTGAGAAATTATATAGAAACTTGGCAAAAAATGCAAAAAATATCGAAGACCTCAAATTTCTTTCAAAACTTCTCTTAAATCTCTGATTTTATAGTCAGCTTTGGCGTTGGCAAATTTTCTTCCAGGATGAGAGTAAAGGTAAGTTGTTGCATCGACTGCGTTCCCCATCGCAATGTCAACCCCAGTGTCACCAATCGTAATGACTTGATCGAATTTTTTGTCTTTTAAATAATCTAATAAAATTTCTTTTTTTGTTACCTTGATTTGTTTCGTATACGAATTTGTTGCAAAAGCACTTCCTCTAGGGAAAAACTTAACCATGTCGACTGCTTTTATAAATCGAGATAGACCAACGTCTGACATATTGGAAACCAAGATTTGTCTATGGTGTTTGGAAATTTCTCCTAAAACATAATGAGCATAATCATTTGGTTTAATATGTCTATGAATGATTTCTGGATGCTCACCTTCATACTCAATACATTTTTGCTGAATTGCAAAGTGGGTTTCGGCAGTTTCATTTGGCAGTAAATACTCAAAATATTCAAGCCATTTTCTGCCATAGAGTTTTAAATTATCTTCTTCAGTTAATCTATCTTTATAACCCAATTTTCCCAAGACCTTATTGCTAATTTCCAAAACAGCATGCTCGTTGTCCATTTCCAAGGTTCCATGAAAGTCCCAGACAAAAAGTTTCATGGATTAATCTTACCACTTGATTTTGTTTTGATGATAAGGTAGTCTGTGCAGAATAAATTAAAATGCCGGCAACTGCAAAAAGAAATAAAGCGGACATTGAAAAAAAGAGGGGACCCCAGAAAGCCCAAGGTAAAAATGCTCTCACTAGAGTTCGTCAGGTACTATCTGTTTTCTTTTATTTCATCTGGATTCTGATCGGACTTTTGGTCCTTCTTTTTATTTACGCTAATTTCAGACAAGGTGCATTCAACGGTCTTTTTAGTCCAAGACCGCCACAACAACAAACCCAAGTTCAGCCACCTACAGAAACAGACTTGCCCGGAATCGGCAAAGTAAATATTCAGTGTATCCAAGATTCTTTAAGTAAAGAAACAATCCAAAAAATTGTAGAGACTGGCGATGCCTCTAAACTTACCGACGAGGAAAAAGGCAAACTTGAACCCTGTATCACTCAAAAAGAGGAAGCTAGCCCTTCAGCTTCCCCAACACCAAATAAATAATTCATTTGCCTTGCCCCAGCCATCTATCTTTGAGAAAACCGAGGGTTGCTGTTGAAAGTAAGTAAGCAACAGATGGAATAATTGCAGCAACAAATGGTCTTTCGATTTTAATAACCGCTAGAAAGATTGCAATCAAAATATATGTGGTGATGGAAATCGCAATTCGTCTTGTCCAACTTGTTTCCCAGGTTTTGTCACGCTCAACTCGCTTATTGCGCTCTTTAATCTTTTCAATCTCCTGCTTTAATTTTTCAATCTCAGTCATCTAATTATCTTAGATCCAAAGTTTCTGATGAGAAGGCGATGTTTTTGGGCATTTTGAGAATTGACAATTAGGCAAGTTTTGCACGGTGAGTTAAAATATTTGACCAAGTAAGCATTTCTTCGGCCCAAACTTCGTCGAGGTCTACTTTATTTTTAAGATTGGCAAATTTTGTTTTGAAGTTTTGGTACGTTTTTTCAAATTTTCTTGAACGGGGCACTTTTTCCAACTCATCAAGATAGATCTGAGTTTCTGCCAAAAACTGCTTAATTCTCTTTTCTTTTCCTTCTTGAGCCCACCTGGAAATTCTTCCCAAATTAACAGCTATATTTAAAACTAAATCTTGTGCATTCATAAAATTATCTTAATAATTTTCTGATTAACTTTTGCATTTTGGTTCTAATTTGTGGATCTAGAACCTCGCGGCTAGGGTTGTTTTGGGCCGGTCTTATATTGATCATCGAATCGAAATCAATTTCGTTAGTTTCCAAATCTAACCCTCCGCCCCAAAGATCTTGCTGTTTGCTTCCCTCCTTGATAAGAAGCTGCTCTCCATCAACATGCCTTTCACCGCCTGCTGCTAAAATCTCTTTAGAAACATCAACTACTACTTTTATGTACCCTTCTAGATCTTCTGCAGCTTCTTTTAAAGTTTGCTCAGTAGCTTTAGAGTTGATGATCTTTATCATTTATCAATTTTAACACTTGTAAGAATAAAATTTTAGCGAAGATTGAGGGTTTCTGCTGTAAAGGTTATGTTTTTTGACTTTAAGATTACTTGGCGGGGGCCGCGTGAGACGTAGCCCGCGTCAAGTGATTGGAAATTATTTTTGGTAATGATTTCCTGGGCTTTTTTGACATCGCGTTGATTGATAAAGATTGCATAATCCTGGCCCATGTTGAAAGTCTGGTACATTTCGTAATCGTTGATGCCTGCATATTCTTGGATAAAGTTAAAGATTTCTTGGGGCGCAAACAGTTTTTCGATAACGTAAGTAAAGTTTTTGCGAGCTCGCATGATTTTTCTTAGACCATGGCCGGTGATGTTTGAAATGTAGTGGATATCGATACCGGCATCAAGCAAGTCTTGAACTAGTTTTGCATAGATATTGGTCTTGGTAAGAAGATCATCACCGTAGAGTTTTCCGCTTTTCATTTTTGTGCCATAACCGGCAGGCAATTTCTTAGCAACAGCCCGGGCAAGGGAAATTCCATTGGCGTTGACTCCTTTAGATTTAATGAGTACAATTTTATCGTCAATTTTGAGGCTTTGGTCGGTTATAAGGCGCTTTTCGGATTTGATTATTCCTACTGCAGATCCACCTAAATCAACCGTCTGCGGCACAATTATGCCCTTTAAAGTTGGGGTTTCTCCGCCGCCCCAAACTGCACCAGAAAATTTACATGCATCATGCCAACCTCTAATAAAATCTTTCATCCTTTGATTATCTTGTAACCAAGAATTATCTTCGATAGCCCAATAAGCATGAACAACCAAAGGTTTTGCTCCTACGCTAACCAGATCGTTAATAATGGTGGCGACAGTATCATAACCAATAACGTCATAATACGTTTTACCGGTTATTCGACGCATTGCATCTGCTATTAAATTTTTGGTACCTAAGCCTTCGACAACTGATGCAAAGTATTGTTGGCCAATTTTAAAAACGTAGGCCGACTCGCCTCTGGTTGCCGAAACTTCCGAAAATCCTGATGCCTTGGGGTTTGATGCAGTTTTGCGCGCTGCAGTTTGGGCGAGTTTTTTTATAGGGTCTTTAGTGTAATAATTATCGCCTACAGCAGCGTATGTTATTTTTTTTGTCATGAGCTTTTTGCAAATCGTATCATATTTTCGAAGATGAGTGCACCGTGGGGTTTTAAGATTTGGCCTTTAAATCTTCGCCAGTTGGGATGTTGGGTATTGTCTACAAATTTTTCAGGATGGGGCATGAGGCCCAAAATCCGACCGGTTGGATCCGTGACGCCGGCGATAGCGTTTAATGAACTGTTTGGGTTTTGGGGATATTGTTGAGTTGGCTTGCCGTCTTCATTAACGTATCGAAAGACAACCAAATTTTGATTTTCGATTTTTTTAAGATTTGTATCGTTTGCGAAAAATTTTCCTTCGCCATGATTAACTGCGAGATCAAGAGCTTGATCTGACCCACTTAAGAATAAGCATTTACTATCCTCTGTTTTTATTTTGACCCAACGACATTCGAAACGGCCACTTTCGTTTGGGGCAAGTGTCGCATCCATACGACCTAAATTATTGAAGGGTAAAAGGCCTGTACGAATGAGCGTTTGGAAACCATTGCAGATCCCCAAAACTAAGCCTTTTTTTGCGATGAATTTTTGAAGTTCATCTTTTAAAAAACTGATTAGTTCGACTGCAAGTACTTTACCGGACGCTATATCGTCACCATACGAAAAACCGCCTGGGAGAGCAAGAATTTGAAATTCCTTCAGCCTTTTACTTTTATCCCTCAGTTGGTTGATGTGGACGAATTCTGGCACAGCGCCAAATTTTTCAAAGGCATAGTGAAGCTCCCAGTCGCAATTAATACCGTCCGCCCGAAGTATACATACATTCGGTTTCATTTGAATATTCCCTCCAAGGGTTCTTTCCACAATGTCTTTAGTTTTTCGACATCGACTGAAAAAAGATTTGCAACTGTTAGTATTTGCTCTGGAACCGTTTCTCCTAATATTTCGTATGGGGTGCCTCCGAAAAGCTTTCGTGCGGTGGTTTTGTCGGCCACTTCTGCCATAAAACAACCCGCGGTTTCGTTGAAAAGAAAATAATCGACTCTTTTGTGTCTATTTTCGATTTTAATTTTTGCCCCAAGTTTTGCGCCTACACTCATTTCAAAAATCGACGTTATAATTCCCCCTTCAGATACGTCATGGCAAGAAAGAATTTTGCCTTCAGAAATACCATGATTTATCGCATCCAGAACTTTAGGAAGAATTTTAAGATCTACTTTCGGAACACTTTCTCCAAGAAGGTTATTTTTGGCAAAGTATACCGAGCCGCCCATTGATGAGCTATCTTGCCTACCTACTAAAACAATCGTCGATCCTGCCTTTTTGAAATCTGAGGATACAGTTTTTATGACGTTTGGAATTTTTCCAAAGACAGAAATGCACAAAACAGGCGGAATTTTTAGGACTAAACCATCATCTGAACGGTATGTCGAAGAAAGACTATCCTTGCCGGAAATTACAGGAATTTTTAAAATCTTCATAAAATCAACTACAGCATCGACTGATCTATCCAAAGATCCTAGAGATTCTTCATCCGGAAATGGCCAAATATAATTATTGACCAACGAAGCATCCTGGTAGACTCCGCCAACAGCAACATAATTTGCGATGGCTTCCGTTGCTGCCCAAATACTTCCCCAGTATGGATCAATTCGGTTTAATATCGGATTTAAACCATGTGAGACAACCATTCCGTATGGCTTATTCAAAATAGGTCGGATTACGGCTGCATCGTTAGGTCCATCGTAAGATACTCCCGTAAATGGCTGCAGAACACTTGTACCCTGAACGGTATGGTCGTACATCCTAAGAATTAGTTCTTTAGAACAAATATTTCCGTCTGTTAATACCTTTTGCAAGATTTCAACCCATTTGCCTTTTGTTCTTGGTATTGGCGGATTTTTATTTTCTTGCAAAGCAGATTGTGAAACTTTTTTTGCCTTCATCACTCTTTGCGGTAATCCCTGGTGCAGAAACTGCATTTGTAAATCGCAAACTTTTTGCCTACCAAAGAAAACTTTTAGTTTTTTGCTTCCATCGAACATCCCGAGTACTGAAACTTCTACGTTATATTTGTGGCAGATTTTTTTGAACTTGATAATTTTGTTTTTTGGGATAGCAAGAATCATTCTCTCCTGTGACTCAGATATCCAAATTTCCCACGGGCTTAACCCCTGATATTTAAGTCTTTCATTTTTAAGCTGAACTAAGACACCAATTTGGGAGCCCATTTCTCCTATTGCTGATGAAAGACCGCCACCTCCACTGTCTTGTATTGCCCTGATGCAATCATTATCGCGAGCCTCCATAATTGCATCGAAAGTCCTTTTTTCTTCTATTGCGTTGCCGATCTGCACAGCTTGAGCATTAACAGTAATTGTCCTTTGAGTCATTTCACCGGAAGAAAATGTCGCTCCATGTATTCCATCCCTGCCTACCCTTCCTCCAATGCTGACAACAATATCACCTTTTTGAGGTTCGCCTTTTTTGGCATATTTTTTTGGGAGAATTCCGTATGCTCCGACCAAGACTGTCGGTTTTGCACGAAAATCGTCATTGAAATGGAAGGAGCCATTGTTTGTCGGAATACCCATTCTGTTTCCATAATCTCGAACTGCTGCTACAACACGGGAGAGAATGTAAGCTGGGGGTAGTGAGCCTTCAGGGAGTTTTTTGAGATTCATGTTCCAGTTGGCCAAACAAAATATGTCTGTAGAAATAACTGTTTTTGCACCTTGTCCTGTTGCAACGATATCCCTGAAGACGCCCCCGCTTCCCGTCATAGCACCACCATACGGCTCTATCGCAGACGGGCTGTTGTGAGTCTCTCCTTTTCCGTTAATTGCCCACCCGTCATAGAAATCCATGACTCCTGCATTATCAACAAAAGCGGAAACAATATTTTTTTTATGCTTAAGAGCTTCTTTTTTAATCCTTACAATAAGAGGTTCTTTTTCTTCTCCGTTGATCATTATTTTTGCCTTAAATGTTTTATGGCCTGAGTGTTCACTCCATGTTTGAGCAAGAGTTTCTATCTCACAATCTGTAGGTTCTCTGTTAATTTTTTTGAAGTAATTTTGGATTACCTTCATCTCTTCTAGATTTAGAAATAGCTTATCGCCTGAAAGTTCCAATAGTTGCCCGTCGGACATATTTTTTATGGGTACCATTTTAGTTTCGCCGACTTTTCCACTGATCAGTAGTGTTTTGGGTTTTTGATCTACGATATGCTCAATTAAAGGATTGTACAGACGGAGTTTGGTTATAAGATTTTTTGCTTCGTCTCTTCTGATTTTTCCAAAGAATGCATACTCCCAAGAGGAATCGACAGCTGTTAGTTTTATTCCCAAATCTTTCGCTGCCTTAAGAAGGGATCCAACTTCTGGATTCATAACACCGGGTTTGTAGGCAACTTCTATTGTTTGGTTCGCGCCTTTTATGACGGGCTTGTTATACGCAATTTTTTGGTCTATTTTTTCGTATAAAACTTTTTCCGCGAATTTCTTGACATCTTTTCGTTTTATGCCCTCCAATCTATAAACTTTAGCAGTACGGATTTTATTGATTGAGGTGATTTTTAGCGTTCTTTTTATTTCAGCAAGTAAATCTTGGCCTTTGGGATCTGTCTGATTTTTTGAGGCAACTCTGACTGTGTAGATCATTTGTTAAATGATATCAAACCTTTTTATTTGGGGGACAGCAATCTTTGCAAATCTTGCAAGCCGATATCTTTTCGAAAGTGTAAGTTATCCCCATCAATCGAGACTTGAGATAGTGTATTATAGGCGACTCTGCGTGCTAACTCAACGTTTTTACCTTCACCTAAAACATAAAATAGTCGGCCACCGGCTGCTAAATATTTTCCGTTTTTGACTTTGACACCGGCACCAAATATTTTAAGAGATCCTTCGCTACGCTCAGGATGACCGAGGAGCGAAGAGAGGCCAATAATTTCTTTGCCGATAACTTTGCTATGGTTAATTGGGTAACCCCTGGATGCGGCAGTGACAACCACTCGATAAGAATTATCTTTTGTTATTTTAGGGATCTTACCTAAAATTGTTTGGGTAACTAATTCAAAGAGATCATTTTTGACGGAAGGTAAAATGACTTGAGCCTCGGGGTCGCCCCAACGCGCATTAAATTCAATCACAAAAACTTTGCCACTTTTGTCGATGATTCCTCCAAGATAAAGCATTCCAAGATACGGCCTGCCGACTTTTACTAATCCTCCGACAGTTTTTTGAAAAATGCTTTTGATTTGCTCTCCAATTTTTGCAGTGATAACCATTGGTGGAGATGAGCAACCCATCCCACCGGTATTGGGACCAACGTTGCCATCGAAAACTGTTTTGTGATCTTGGGCATGGCCGATTATTGCAAATTTTTTACCATTAACGATTGCAAACGAGGAGAATTCCTCGCCGTTAATGCATTTTTCAATCAAAAAAATTCGGCCGGCATTACCAAACTTTTTCATCTGTTTAATCGCATCTTGCGCTTCACTGTTGCTGGATGCAAGAAGCGCACCTTTGCCGGCAGCAAGTCCTGCTGCCTTGATGTACCAAGTGCCTTCCCTTTGTGAATTGATAAACTCTACACCCTCTTTTTGCGATTTACAGATTTTAAAGGCGGGGTGAGGAATTTTAAATTTCTTCATGAAGTTTCTGGCCCAGGCTTTATCCCATTCTACCCGGCCAGCGGCCTTTGTTGGCCCAAAAACCTTTAATCCACTTTTGACAAGTGTGTCAACAAGACCTGCTGCAATGGCATCATCCTGAGCAACATCGACAAGGTCAACATTTTCTTTTTTGCAGATATTGACTATTTGTTTGATATCGGTAGTTTTTATCTGAGGATAAGTTTTGACATTCTTTGAAAGCGTCATTAAATCGTTTCCTGGTATGGCAATGACTCTTTTGACATGTTTGCTTTGTAGGTATTTATTAACTAGAGCATGGGCCCTGCCACCGCCGTCGATTATTAGAACCGCTGCATCTTGCGAAATAGCATTTGTAAGTTTTTGAAGCGCCTTAATATATATTTCATGCTCTTTATTTTTGAGCCTTGCATAAAGAGTTTTGACCGTATCGTTTTTTTTGATCTTCTCAAAAGCCCTTTCCAGGACGGGGCCAAAGTCGAATTCTTTAGTTAAGAGGTGAATAGATGAACCCGCATATGTAGATTTTTTGTCCAAAAAATTTTGGACCGCCTTTTCAGCTAGGAGACCTTTGTTCCATAGTGTGTTAGTGCCATCGGGCGCCAAAACTTTCGATTTGACGGAATTCGGGATTAACCCCGGATGCAGATTAAGGATCTGATTCGGATAAAATTCGATCACTTCATCCAAAATTATTTGTTTCCATCCAGCCAAAGCGATGTAATCGGGTTTTAATCTTTTAAGAACTTGGGGTAAATCTTTTTTGTTGGCGCAAATTTTTATTGGGATTTTGTTATTTATTGCGTGCTTCAAACCTATTGCATCATTTGTATCGCTAATAACTGCGACAATCTTTGCATTTATCTTTTTGGAATTTACGGCATCAACTATGGCCTGAAGATTTGAACCTTTGCCAACATTTGAAATTAAAATAGCTATGCGCTTCATCTAAACGTGAGAGATACGGCAGGATTGTTCTTAAGTATAACAAGAAATTGGAGCGATGAGAATTTATTTTTCGTCCTTGAGGTAGAGACCCAAAATTCCTAAGACTCCGGCAACTAGAAAAAGTTGGGTAGGCGCAAGTGTGGTGATATCGTTTTGGGTTATAGCTTCATAGGCTGCAACTACAATGACAATGATCGTGGCGGCAATTAACAGCTGAGATAGAGGGTTGCCCTTCGATGGTTTTATAGTAGTCCTTTTGACCATACACTATTATAATTGCATCTTTTGAAGAGTTAGTCAACAAATTCGTTTCTGGAAAAATTTGAGAAAAAGGCAAATTTTTGATAAAATACTCTTGCTTTCGGGAAGAAGGACGGCCGCTGCAATCAGTTTACATGATTGTAGAGGAAAGTCCAGACAGCAGAAAGCAAGGAATGGAGCGCAAGCTCCGACTAGTACCCAGATACCAGACGGTATCTGGCCAATAGCTGGTGTCCTTAGTATCGAAAGAGAAAAGGGACGGATACTGAATAAACAGCATCCGAGAGCCACAGTGACGATTAGATCCTAAAGTCCGCCAGCTGGCGGATAAGGATCGAAGTGAAACGGTCTCCTTCGTCGAGTCTGACTCGACTTCGGCAGACTTAAGGCAATCCCACCTGCTGCAACCCAGAATTTCCGCCATAGGCGGACCAGCCTTTGGCTGGGGATCGCTTGTACCATGCTTTCGGGAGATCCAAAGTAGGGGCATCCGCCAGGTCGGCGGATCAGATGACAAAAACGTCACCTGAAGATAGATGGTCGTTTAACCCATTCGGCTAGCTCAGGGTTACCCTGAGTGAGATCGAAGGGTAAAACAGAATCTGGCTTTAGATAGTTATTACACCGAAAGGTGGAACTATCGCAAGACAGGTCTGTTCGAAGAACAGAATCTGGCTTACTCTCTTCCCGAAGGTATTTTTTAAAAAAATTTAATCTTCTGATATCCCTTCCGCAAATTTTTGATCCTCATTAATAAGTTCACTAATAATAATTTTAGCAACCACAATTACTGGTACTGCTAAGAAAGCTCCTCCAATTCCTGCCAGTTTTGCACCGATTAGAAGAGCAATAATAACAAATGGCGGCTGCAAACCGACAACTCTGGACATAACGATTGGAACGATTAAGTTATTCTCCAGTTGTTGAACAATTAAAAAGAGCGCAGCAACTGCCAAGCCGATAACAGGGGAGATAGTCAACCCTACCAAAATTGCCGGGATTGCCGAAATTATTGGACCGATAATAGGTATAATTTCAAGAATTGCGGCAATTAAAGCAAGGGGCAGAGCAAAAGGTATACCGATAATTCGCAAACCGACATAGGTTAGAACGCCAACAATTATGGAGAGGGTTAGTTGACCCCTCACCCAGATTCCCAAACCTCCTTCTATTTTTGAGATAATGCTAACAACCTTTTTTTCGTGTTTACCAGAAAATGGTGATGAAAGAATTCTTACAAAATTTTTCCATTCCAAAAGTAGATAAAAAGTTAAAACGAACAAGGTAATAATTAAAAAAATACTTGAAATAATGGCACTAGAGATAGAAATGACATTGCCGGCGATTTGCTGGAACTGGTCTTGGAGTGCCGATGAAAGATTTTCGGCAGGCAAATTATAAAAAACAACGAACTGATTAACTGTTGAAATTATCTGCGGTAGTTTTGATACAAAGTCTGAAGTCTGTTTAATAAGAGGTGGAACGACTATACCAACGGCTGCAGAAATTAAACCGATAACAATTAAATAAACAATAAGAACAGCCAAAACTCTTGGAACACGCTTAGAGCTTAGCCACTCGACAGGCCTAAGAAGTGCAGAAAGCAAAATGAGTGATAGAAAGATTAGAACAATGATTTCTCTAATCTGGATCAAGAACCACAGTGCAAGCAAAACAAAAAGGGTAAAAATGATAGTCCTGTGGGATATTTCAACCTTTATCGGGGTTTTGACGTCAGCCATAGCCTTGAGTATACCAGAGGTCCAGACTTTTTTCTAACTCGCCTTGCCAATTTTTTTTCGAAATATCAAAAATTTTGACCTGCCTTGCCGGCAGGCGGGTTTTTTTAAATTGTCTAAAATATGTTTTTTGTCTCCTAATAAATGAGTGAATGTCCCCTTTCAATCTTTCTTTGGCCTTTTCAAATTCTATTTTTCCAAGTATAAATCTTGTGAGCCATCGATATTCCAGACCAAGATCTTCAAACCAACCAGAGTTGATACCGCTTTTTATCAAATTTTGAACCTCTTCAACTAGACCATGTTTAAGCCTAGTCTCAAGCCGACTATCGGCGCGGTTGTAAAGATAATTGTTTGGGGCAGTCAGACCAATGAATGAGTAGTCGGTAGTCGGTAGCTGGTAGCTGGTAGATTTTTGATATTTGATCTTTGATTTTTTATATGATAATGCGATTTCAATTGCACGAATCAAACGTCTGGGATTGGCTCTGTCGGATTCATTCATGGTCTTTGCCCGTTTAGGATCAAGATCACAAAGTTTTTGGTAAAGCTTGCCAGCTGATAATTTCTCGAGTTTGCTGCGCAGTTTTTGATTGGCGGGGATTCCTATAGATGGGATACCTTCAATCAGCGACTTAATATAAAACCCGGTACCGCCTACAATTATAGGCAGCTTGCCTTCTTCGATTATTCGAATAATTGAAGAGTTTGCGAATTTTAAAAAGTCGGCGACGGAGAAGCTTTGGCCGGGATTGATTAGATCAAATCCGTGGATTTTGACACCGGCAACAATCCAATAACCTTTGTGTTTTATTACATTTGATTCCCGTGATATCTTACCGGTTCCAATATCCAAATCTTTGTATACTTGACGGGAATCAGCGGAGATTAGCTCGCCATTGAATTTTTTGGCCAATTTAAGTGCCAAATCTGTTTTACCGGTTGCTGTTGGACCATATATTACTAAAATTCTTTTCATTTTATTTGGAATAATTTATAATTTTCGCCTTGAGCAACAAGTGTATAATTTTTGGAGAAGTATTCATCATTTACCTGCGATTCAAAACTTCTTTCGCGGGGACTGATCAGAACGTAATCCACCTGGTATTTTTGAAGTAGATAGCTTGTAAAAATTGAGTCTGCCCTAAAAATTGTACGGACGTCGTTTTCCCTCTGTGACCAATCAGATAGTCCCCACGCCCAAGCGTTTCCCGGAAATCCGATGATCGTTTTACGTCCCGCAAGTGCTGTTGAAGGATGGTCGTGAATTGCAGCTGTTAAAATTAGTGAGTTGGGAGGCGTTTTTTCTACTAATAAATTAGCCAGCTCTATATCGCTTTCAGACCAGAGCTGAATTTTAGTTTTTTCTGTATCCATAATTCTTGAAACTTCTATAACTGCCGAAAGAGTGAGTGATAGAAAAAGTAAAGTTGATATGATTTTTCCCAAGCGTCCTTTTTGAAAAAGATAATTTAGGGATGCAGCAACTAAAAAAGCGCTAATCAGATACCAATAAGTCATAATTTTCAGATTATCGTATGGCCATGGAGCAAAACGGAAAATATTAGAAAGGAAAAATAGAAAAGCCGAAGCTATTAGTAAGTTTTTGCCAGTTGAGCTAATTTTTGTTTTAAATAGAGCAAAAATCAAAAGTGGCCAGAAGAATCCAGTATTTTTAAACCAGAATATGAAAAAATTTTCTTCGCCTTTCATCCAGCCCCAATTTAGACCAAGTGTCTGAGATAGATTAACTGATAAAAAAATCGGCAGTTGGATTAGGGCTAAACTTACAATAGGTAAGACGTAATATAAAATTATATCTTTAATCATTTTCTTTGCTTCTTTAATCTTTTTTTCTTTGAAAACTGAAAATAAAGTTAAGGCAATAAAAATGCTTGCCAAAATCAAAAAACTAATATATGAATGCATGTGAAAAAAGGGCATAACCGCGACAAGGCAACTAGAAAGGAACAGATAAGCTTTTTTAGAATTGGAAATTCCCAAAATTAAAAGTATCAGAGCAGCGAAAAACAAAGGCAGGCCAAAAAGGAACGCTCTTTGAGGTAAAAGCTCAGAATATAAAAATGAGAAAAACCATAAACCTTTATCCTGGTAGAATGTGTATTCGTGGGGAGGAAATTTCAGAGTTTCTAAAAAATTTTGTGAGGTAATTAAA
>MFBQ01000002.1 GCA_001776475.1 Candidatus Curtissbacteria bacterium RIFCSPLOWO2_01_FULL_41_18 | reverse complement strand
CGTTGCCGGAGTAATTAATTTCCTTTCGAAAGCCGTGGCATAGTTAATCGGCTTGATGGAGGAACCGGGCTGCCTTAGTGCAACCGTAACATTGACATTGCCGTCATTTTCTCTGTCAAAGAAATCGCGCGAGCCGACCATTGCTAGCATCTCCCCTGTTTGAGGCTTTGCTACCAATGCTGCTCCGTTACCAACGTTATAGCCTTTGAGCTTATCAATATTGTCTTTAACAATTTTTTGTGCTTCCTCTTGTATCGAAAGATCAAGAGTTGTTGTTACCTTTAAACCACCTTGTGCCGCTGTCGCCTCACCAAATTTACCAGCCAAGTACTCGCGTACGTACATCACAAAATGGGGGGCCAAAATATCCACTGTCGGAGAGTTAAACTTAAGCTCCTCGGCTTTTGCGTACTCCGCTTCATTTTTGCTGATAAAACCTTCTTCGACCATCCTATTTAACACTAATTTTTGCCTCTCTCTTGCTCTTTTGGGGTCTTGCCCAAATGGCGAGTAATAACTTGGAGCTGCCGGTAGTCCTGCCAAAAGCGCTGACTCCGCCAAGTCCAAGTCCTTGACATTTTTTCCAAAATATTGCTCTGCGGCAGCTGCTACTCCCCAAGCGGTACCACCATATGGAACCTGGTTTAAATACATTTCTAAAATCTTATCTTTTGAAAAAGCCATTTCAACCCTGAATGCTAAATATAACTCCTTGATTTTTCTACTCAAGGTTCGCTCCGGTGATAAAAAAGCACTTTTTACCAGTTGCTGGGTAATTGTTGATCCGCCCTGAAGACTGCCTTCGAAAACCGTTTTTCTGGCCGCTCTGGCTATTCCGTAGACATCAAAACCTCGATGCTTATAGAAATCTTTGTCCTCAATAGCAATGGTGGCTTTTTTTAAGTTATCTCCAATGTCAGAAAGAGGCACGATTGTCCGATTTTGATCGGTGTAGATATTGAAAAGCAGTTTGCCATCTCGATCATAAATTTTGGTAGTTTGTGGTACTTGCCTCGTCTCCAGTTGCCTTGGACTAGGTAGATCCTTGGTGAAATACCAAGTTGCAACTATCATTAAAAGAATCGTTATCAAACCAACTTTAAAACTTCTATCTTGGGCAATAACCGGATGAGAAATGACGCCTTTTATAAAAACGACAGGTGGCAATCTTACAATATCTAAATGTAACTTTTTGAAAAGCGCGACTAGACTTATTAAGCCTCTTTTTAAGATCCAAATCGTTACGTCGCCGATAAAGGTAATCAGTCTGATAAACCAGGTAAGAAAAGCAATAATGTAGCTTACGACTGTCGCAGATGGTTTTTGAAAAGGCGCAAGTCTTGACATTTTAAGATATTTTCAGGGGTATCTTAGGCTAAACAGTGGCTATTTTATCTCAAAATTGGCAAGTTTCACAGTAGGCTAAAAAGATATAATGTCTTGATCAAGGGCAAAATGCCAGGTGTATAATAAGCCATCAATGGAACAAAACCCAGAAAAAAGAGGACCAATTGAAAAAGGGGAGAAGGGCTGGCCGGTAAACCCAATCGGGGTTGTCGCCTTAGTAGTTTTTGCGCTTGTAATTATATTTTTAATTTTTAGACCTCTTTTTCAACAAAAAACTACAATTTTGCAACAAGATCAGCAACAAAATGCCGCAGGTGGTACTATCACCTCACCAGCTGCGGGAGAAATCGTCAAAGGCTCAAATCTTAAAATTGCCCTGTCTGTCGATAAACCCAATGATGTCGATAAAGTTCAGTTTTGGGTAAAAACTTATGCTGACGGTAAGTGGCAAATGATTGGTGAGGTCAAGTCGCAGCCATTCGAGCTTAACTGGCAAATTCCACCCGAATTTCAAAATAAAGCTGTGGCCGTAACCGCCCACATCTACAATAAAGATGGAACCGTCATCAAAGACCCCGGCGGCTGGCGAGAGGGAATAATAATACTTTCACAGTAAATTTATTGACCAATGCAAATGAAACCTAAATTAGTGGGGCTATTTGGTCAGAAAGTTCAACTCGATCGTAAACTGCGTTTGGTAAACTACCCAGACTAAATCGAAGCTGTTTACCTTCTTTGGCTAATTGTTTTTGGACCGTGGCCATAAGCATTTCTCGAGCGAGTATAAATCTCCAATATTCATTTTTTATTTCCTTCATGATTGCCTGTTTTGTTCTGACAACACCTTCTCGCAACTGGTCTTCCATATTTAATACTTGGTCTTTGGGTCCTAAAACAGACGGGACTATGATTTCGAGCGGTTTGTTAATCATCTGACTGCTTGGAACAGCGCTATGGAAATCCCTTAAAATTCTCACAAGAATAAGCACCCTCAGGACATCATTAGTTTGTAACTTTTCAAGCTCCGCGACCAATCTCGTAGTCGGTTCTAGTATTGGTACAAATGAAACCTCAGGTTTTTTATGCTCTGTCATAGGCAGTATTATAGAGCTTTAATTATTGAAGTCAATTTTATTTAAAGGATAATCAAATTATCAAAGACCCCGGCGGCTGGCGAGAGGGAATAATAATACTGAGTGAGTAATTGCTAAATCGCTACGTTGATAAATTGTTAAGAAGCTAATCAAAATAACAATTCAACAATTGAACAATAGAACAATTTAATTTTTCTTCCCCAAAAAACTATAAATCGCAAATAAACTTACTGCTAGCCCAGCCAGTATTAAATTAAAAATAGAAATTAGCTGCAGAACTGCCAAAGTTGCCACAAGCGCTACAAAAAAAGCTACAAAAAAAGCCATTTTAAAGGAAGTATAAATATACCAACGTACAGAATATCGCCTGTAAAATCTTGTTCGCACAGAATAAAGAACCAAACCCAAAATCCCAAAGATCGCAAAAAATATCAACAACACTAGAAGTGCGAAAATATACCACGGTGCACCTTGCGGATCAACGTCATAAATAACCCAGGCAATTCCAAAAAAGCAAACGACATTTATTAAAAAAACAAACGGCAAAAGACGAGTCATAATTTGATTGTATCCCAAATCCGGATTCAAATTTGATACAATCTAGCGGATGAATTCCCAGACAACTTTAATTATCGCCGCCGCTTTAGTAATCATCGCCTTTGCCATCATCTATTGGCAAATCAAAAAGCTTGTCGACTCCAAAAAAGGCGACGAAACGACCAAGCTCTTAACCCAATTGGTCTCCGATATGCGCGGCTCTATGGATAAAACCACCGATTCAATGGTTCGCCAAACTGCCGCCATAAATCAACGTTTAGATAAAGCTGCACAGGTCATCTCAAATGTCTCCAAGTCCGTTGGGGAAATGACGGAGTTAGGAAGAAGTATGCGCGACCTGCAAGAATTCTTGCGCTCTCCTAAAATGCGCGGGCAAATAGGGGAGGCAGTTTTAAAAGATATTTTAGGCCAGGCCTTGCCAAAACAGCATTTTCATCTTCAGTACGCCTTTAAAGGTGGGGAAATCGTAGATGCAGCGATTCAGCTTGAGCAAGGGATAATTCCAATAGATGCTAAGTTCCCAATGGAAAATTTTAGAAAAATGACAAAGGCCCGTGAGGAAAAGGAAACACAGATGCATCGCAAAGCTTTTATTGTAGATGTCAAAAAGCATATCGATGCCATATCAACAAAATACATCCGTCCGCAAGAAGGAACTCTCGACTTTGCTCTTATGTATATTCCCAGTGAGCCTGTTTATTATGAAATGATCAGCAATGCTCCGGAGCTGGACGATTATGCCTACCGTAAGCGTGTGCGCCCGGTTTCCCCGAGCACCATGTATGCATATTTGCGCGCAATTATCATGAGTTTAGAAGGTTCTAAAATCGAGGCTCAAGCCGGCCAAATTTTGGCTGCCCTTCGCGAAATCGCAGGCGAAACCGAAAAATTCGGAGGATCGTTATCCATCTTAACCCGCCACATCAAAAACGCCGCCGCATCCAGCGACGACGTCAATACGCGATTTACCCGCCTATCGTCACGAATATCCACCGTACAAACAATAGAGGCGAAGGCGACAAAGAAGTTAAAATAAAAACATGGAAGGGAAAAACTCGGAAGACGGAAAACCAGAACAGGCTATCGGCGAATTAGAAAACAGAGCGAAAGAACTTGCGACTCTGACTAAAAGTCGAGGCATCGGTCAACGATATGGCTATCAACGTCCCATCGATAAAAATATAAGATATGACGGGTTTTATCCAGGTAAAGGTTTTATATTAGGAGACGAGGTAACTGGTAATGAAAGAGAGTATTACAAACTGCAGGAACTAATAGTTCCATTTTCAGGTAATGACCCAATTCTTGACAGCAAACAAACTCAAAGGCAACTGCTTCTGATAAACAAATACGAACCCCCTGTCCGAAAATGGAGAACAGAGGTTGGAGGACTTTTTAGAAAAAGATACGAGGAGCACCAGGAAACGATTACCTTTAATGTAAAACACGGTGAAGAGGATTGGATTCAATTTACCTATTTTATGTATATTCAACATTATCGCCCTGGAACAACAATAGAACTCAACGTAGCCGTTCCTCCCGATTTGGCAAAACAAATAGAAAGTGCAATTAAAAACGACCCCTACTTTCCCGATAGATACTTTAAAGCTTTGTTTCCAGGCATCTTCGGTGAAGATAAAAAAGTTTCTCTTACAAGACATCCTGCAACAGAGTTGCTGGTAGCGGACAGGAGAGAAAACCCACAGAATACTGCTGGGGAATTAAGACATTATCCCCAACCGATCCCATATTAAATGTTAAAATAGCCGCGTGGGCAAAGGCAAACATAAAAGCAATTACAAAAAAGCCAGAGATAAAGCCGAGAACTTCTATTTTAAAAAATGGCGTGGAAAAGAAAAAACGGCGCCAGCTTTTGAAGAGATTGTATATGTCTCAAGAGCCGGATGGGATCATATAGTTTTCCAAAAGAAAAGATCAAAAGCTGAACAACTTAGACGTTTAAAAGCACTACCTCTTGCAAAAAAGCTTTTAGAAACATCAACAACATATCAAGAAAAGAGCAACAAGGGAGAAACCCACTATTTTGCTATTGTAGGTTATATTGAAAGACAAAGGATAAAGGTGGTTGTTAGAGCAAAGGGTAAGGGTGGCAAGAAATACTTTTATTCTTTGATAATTTTGAGATAAAAAATGAGGCGTCTCCCACTTTGGCAAAATGCGTAATGGAATCAGGGTCAAGCCCTTCGCCTCGACTCAAATACTAGCAGATACGATATGAAAAGTCAAAATATTTTAAATGATTTGAACTCCGAACAACGCCAAGCTGTAACCACCACCGAAGGGCCGCTTCTGATTATTGCCGGAGCTGGGACCGGTAAAACTGCGGTTATCGCCAGAAGAATTGCATACATCATCGAAAATAAATTGGCAAAACCCGCAGAAATTCTGGCCCTCACTTTTACCGACAAGGCCGCCGGCGAAATGGAAGAACGGGTCGATATTCTGGTTCCCTACGGATTCATCGACACTTGGATTTCAACATTTCATGCTTTCGGTGATCGAATCTTACGCGACAACGCTCTTGACATTGGCCTTTCGCCGGATTTCAAGGTGCTTTCGCGACCTCAACAAGTTTTATTTTTCCAGCAAAATCTTTTCCGCTTCCAACTTGACTACTGGCGACCACTTTCAAACCCCACCAAATTTATCTCGGCGATTCTTGCTTTTTTCTCAAGACTTAAAGATGAAAACATCACCCCAGCTGAGTTTTCGCAATTCGCTAAACGACTAAAGACCCGTCAAGGACGAGGCTCGCCCAAAGCGGCTAACGCCAAAGATAAAGAGTCACAAATCGAAAACAAAAAATACCAAGAACTTGCACAAGCCTATGAAAAATACGAAAAATACAAAGATGAAGCCGGCTTTTTGGATTTCGGTGATCAGGTCGTTAAAACCATTGAGCTTTTCAAAAAACGCCCGAAAATCTTAAAAAACTACCACGACCAATTTAAATACATTCTTGTGGATGAATATCAGGATACCAACTATGCCCAAAACGAACTGGTTAAAATGCTTGCTGAAAAACACAAAAATATCTGTGTTGTTGGTGACGATGATCAATCTATCTACAAATTCCGGGGTGCTGCAATCTCCAATATTCTGGAATTCAAGAAGACTTATGCTAGTGCAAAACAGGTCGTCTTAACCCAAAATTTCCGGTCTCGACAGTCTATCCTTGATTCTGCCTACCGGCTTATCCGCCATAACGACCCGGACCGTCTGGAAGTTAAAAACAACATTGTCAAAAAATTGTTATCTACAAAACATGATCTAGGGTTACCCCCCCAGGAAATTTTTGCAGATACTTTAAGCGAAGAAGCCGATTTGGTTGTCGCCGAAATCGAGAAACTGATTAATAAGAAGAAATATCAGTATCGCGATTTCGCCATCCTGGTACGGGCAAATGCTCAGGCAGATCATTTCCTGCGTGCTTTAAACATGAAAGCTATTCCCCACAAATTTGTAGGCTCATCCGGTCTTTACCAACAAGAGGAAGTAACACTGTTAATCGCGTTTTTGACAGCTATCTCTAATTTTGAAGACAGCCTTAATCTTTATAGTCTTATAACCTCTGATATTTACCAAATGCCGCCTGTCGATGCCATTAGACTGACATCGTGGGCCCGCCGCAAAACCAGATCTTTATATTATGTCCTCAAACATTTAGACAATATCGACCCCCAGGAGTTAGAGCTCTCAGATGAGTCAAAAGCCATTATTGAAAAATTACTCGCAGATCTTGAGGAGTCTGTTGGGCTTTCCAAACGCCAAAGCGCAGGCAAAGTGCTTTATGATTTCCTTAAACGCACCGACTATTTGACGCGGCTTGATAAAAGCGGTGAAGTCGAAGGCCAAATTAAAATCCAAAATATCGCTAAATTCTTTGACAAAATTAAGGAGTTTGAGACTGTTGCTAAGATCGAATCCGCCGGTCAATTCGTTGAATATTTAGAAGCCCTAAGGCAAGCAGGTGATGACCCGGCCACTGTTGAATTTGACCCGGATCTTGATGCTGTTAATGTCATGACGGTTCACGGCGCCAAGGGTTTGGAGTTTCCGGTTGTTTTTTTGGTTAATCTTGTAGCCGATCGTTTCCCAACCAGGCATCGCGGCGACGCTATTGAGATTCCCGAAAAACTGATTAAAGAAACTCTGCCTGCAGGTGACTGGCACATGCAAGAAGAAAGACGCCTTTTCTATGTCGGCGCAACTCGCGCAAAAGATTTGCTTTATTTTACTTGGTCTCGCGACATTGGCGGCAAGCGTATCAAAAAGATCTCTCCCTTTGTTCTTGAAGCGCTAGATAAACCCAAATCCGACGCCATGCTGCTAAAGCTTTCGCCACTTGAAAAAATCGAAAAATTTGCGCCAGTCCCGCCATCCGCCAGCTGGCGGATGACCCAAACAATCCTTTTTGATGTCGATGTCCTAAAGTTGACACAAGGCGCAATCGATGATTATCTAACCTGTGCCTTCAAATACCGCTATATTCATCTTTTGAGACTGCCGATTCTTCGCCACCACACAGTTGTTTATGGTGCCGCCTTACACGCGGCAGTTGCCCAGTTTTTTCGAGCAAAAAAGCAAGGCAAAATTCTAACTCTGCCCCAACTTTTGGAAGTCTTTGAAAATGCTTGGGATAGTGAGGGTTTTTTGACAGTTGAGCATGAAGAAAAAAGAAAAGCCCAAGGCAAACTTGCTCTTTCCTCTTTTTACAAGCGCGAGTCAAAAATCAAAGACTTGCCAAGTTTAATTGAAGCAGGATTCAAATTTTCTCTGGAAGGGGTAACGATTACCGGAAGGTATGATAGGGTAGATGTCAAACCTGGCTCTAAAGTTACGATTATCGATTATAAATCCTCCGAAAACATTGACCAGGATCGCGCCAACGCCCAGGCAATAAAATCAACACAACTTGCCGTTTATGCCCTTTCATACTTTAAGGCTCACAAAATTATTCCCGAAAAAGTTGCCCTGCATTTTTTAGAGACAGGCGTTGAAGGTTCTTATCAACCGGCCAAGATAGATCTTGAGAAAACTGAAAATTTAATTTTAGAAAGTGCTCAAAACATTCGCCGAGACGGGCGAAATAATCATTTTGAAGCCAACCCCAAATACTTTGGCCGCGAACCAGCCTGCGTTTACTGTGCTTACTCATCCATCTGTCCATTCTCTCTTGCTAAGATTTAACAATGAAAATATTCTTCGAACAATGTGAGAAGTTACCTTATAGACAATTATGAGAAATAGGTGGAAATGGTACGTTTATATTTTGGAGCTCAAAAATGGACTTTATTACACAGGTATGACGTGGAAACCAGTTCTTAGATTCGACCAGCACAGCTTGGAGGAGCATGAAGATTTTGAGTTGGCAAGGCGCCGAGAGATTCAAATTAAAGATTTCAGTAGGAAAAAGAAGAGAGAACTTATTAATAGTTTTAATGGTAAGTTCTCGCTAGCGCTCGAACAATAATATGAGTGTATTGATTGCCGTCGTTCTTATTTTAGTTTCGGTTGCGCTTCTTTTTATTATCTTAATGGGTATTTTTTATGCCATCGACTTTTTCTTGGATCTTCCATACGTTGGCACTAAACGCCAAAAAATCGATACTATTATCAAACTTTCAAAAATCAAAAAGAATCAAACAGTTATTGATCTTGGCTCCGGCGACGGCCGCCTGCTTTTTGCTTCAGCCCAAAAAGGCGCTTATGCCATAGGTTACGAACTCAATCCATTTCTAGTTTTAATAAGCCGATTTCACGCTCAACTTAAAGGCCTTTCCGAAAATGTTATGATCCATCGCCAAAATATGTGGAAAGCAGATCTCAAAGTTGCCGACATTATTTTCGTCTACAGCCTAAAAAAATCAATAAAAAAGTTTGAGGATTTCGTTTACAAAAACGCCCGTCCCGGCACACGAGTTGTAGTCAACTTACACCCATTCCTCGACAAAAAACCCTTAAAAGAAAAAGACGGAATTTATTTATACAAAGTCTGAAATTATAGGCCAGATTTGAGGACTCGCCTGTCGGTAATATCAGTTGCTACGCCTTCGATTATGTCATCAATTGGAGGACATCTGTTACCCTGGTATACATGATAACCTATACTTCTTATTACCCAAGAAGACAACCACGTTGTGTGCTCCTCTCCAGGCCAAGCAAAAAAGTGCTGCGTGTATGGGTTAAACACGTCATCTTCGTCAAATAAATTAGTGTGGGACTTGATAGTGCAACCCTTTTCCCTAAGAAGATCGATAGCCTCTTTAAGTGTAAATTCTTCGGGAGGTTTAATAGTTCTTGGTTCAAGACCCTTTTCTTGCCGACTCATGAGGCGGATTATAAAGGTTATAGGCTCAAAAAGCAACTATCTTTTCATCCTCAGCATTATCCATCTAAGTTTTAGGCCCTCAGGACCGCAAGTTAAGTTACCTATTTCGAGCCCTTAAATAAACCCACCTTAACTTATCGGCAAAGTTGAGGCTTTTGTAAAGAGCATTCTTCAAAATCAGATCATAAGTTCCTGCATATTCAACTAGCAGGCCACCGTAACCTGCCTTAAATTTATGAAATCCATACCAGGCATCATTTTCTTTTGCGTTTGGCCCTAGGGCTCCCCACATGTCAAATGTTTTAAGACCCAGCCTTTTCCCAATGCGCATTGCTTCCCAGCAAACCAAATTTGAAGCCATCACTTCTTTATGCTCATTTGAAGATCCGCCATAAGGGTAATAAATAGTGTCGCCAAAGTTGAAAAGCATCCAGGCTACCAGCGGCTTTTCCATATATTTGGCAATTAAAAGCCTCGCCATCTTGGCGGGCATTAGTGTTTTCCAAGCCAAGCGATGGTATTCTGGCGTATGACCAAAGTATTTTTGCCGCTTTGTTGTCTCAAAATAAAGCTTTAGATAAATTTCAAAATCCTTATCTGTTGTACTTTCGTAGACTTGGACTCCGTATCGTTGGGCAATACCAATGTTATAGCGAGTTTTAGGCTGCATCGCAGAAAGTAGGCTATCCTCGCTTTTAGTTAAATCAATCAGAAAGTTATGCTTTGTAAATAGTGATTTTTTAGACGGATAAAGCCCCAATTTTTCAAGCTGTTGGCTGTAAGCTGTCTGTTGTCCACTAATAATTACATTGGGTTCAATTTTTATAAAAGCTACGTTTCGTCTTATTGCTAGATCACGAAGTGCTCTCACCATCTCTTTATCTGGTAAAGGCCCTTTAGGTAAATAACCAATTTTGCCGGAAAATAGCGGAACCTTATGCAATGTCATTTGGTAAGCACTTATAAGCCTGTTTCCTTGATAGTGGCCAAGACGCACAAGTTCCAGACCTGTACTTTTACGAAACTCTCCCCATTCCCATGATTGAACCACATGAGAAACATATTTGTTATATTCTCCCTTTTCGTTTTGGGCAATCTCGCGAACAATCATAATTTTAATCTCTATAATTCACTTGATTATTATCCTACCACTGATAGAATATAAAATAGCATGTTTATTTGCAATAAATCGCATATCTTACTATCATTGAGAATAGATCTGCCCAAATGACACAAATTGTTAAGCGTTTTAAGCCTATCTTTTTTCTTATATCCTTATTCGGCTCCACCTTCTACTTGTACGTAACAACTGTTTTTGCTGGATCAGGATTAATTTCATCAATCGGTGGAGCTACTTTTATCCAGGGTGCTAAGCAGTTTTGGGTAACATCACAATCACCAACTTTTTCCGGTATTACAACAGCCCAAGCACAAGTTAATGGAACTGTTGGTTCCCAAACGCTCACCGCAACTGCCGACAGTTCCGGTAATTGGTCGTGGACCCCGACAACTGCTTTAAGCGGTGATAATCAAGTATCCGTTACTTCAAACACCCAATCCGCCTCATTTATTTTAACTATTGGTTCCCTGCCGGAAGAAATCGCCAGTGCTAGTGCCAGCACTCTTCCTCCTGCTGGTAACATGAGCCCAACAATTATTTTTTTAGGCGCTGGATTAGTATTATTATTTATGGGCAGCTGGGGCTTGTATCTTAATAAATCTTAAGTCCTTCTTTTCGTTCCTATTACTCATTTAGAATACTTTTGAATTTTAATTAAATAAAAGGTTACCAGGTTTGAAAATAAGAGTGCTGGTAAGAAAATTTCTGAAAGTTTACCAAAATTCGAAAATATGATTGCAATAATTGCCACAAATACTCCAAATCCGTATTTAAAATATCCATTGACTGGCGAGGTTACTGGTTCAGGTAGCATCACTAGTGCAAACATCAAAACAGTGGGGTCAGTTAATGTTCTTATGACAAAATCGAAAGGCTGACTAATCAATAAATAAAGCGCATAAAAAGTTAAAAACCCAATCGGTAAATATAGTCGGTGCAGTCGCCACAGAATTCTTAGCATTAGCGGTACTAATATCACAAGCGGGAACCAGCCCCAAGCAACACCCCACCAGGAAACAGTAGTGTCAAAAATTAGATTAACCCCTATGATTCCAAATGCAGCCGGATTGAGAATGTGCCGGCGGATTCCGAAAGCTATAAACTGCTTGGAAAAAGAAACCAAAATCGAGGCGGCGATAATTACCCAAATTGGCTCAGATGGCGCAAGTATAAGTCCAATCAAAAATCCGGAAACAACTGTCGCTGTCGGCAGGTAATTTTTTCGATACCTAAGATGAGTTAACCCAACATCAAAAAGTGCAATTGTGAAAATTGCCAAAATGGGATAAAGAATAATTCGAAGGATATTTAGGTCAGTCCTAAATTGCCAAATGGCCAGAAGCCAAATTAAAAAGAGGGTAAGGCCTACATGAACCTTACTGTCATACCAGAGAGCCTTCAAGTTCACAATTCATTTTAACAAAAGCTGGAGATATGGTTTAAATTCAACCCCATAGTTGACAAACCTTTTGCCGTGCGTTACAATCCGCTCTATTATGGTAGCTGAAACAACACCCGTATCTAAACCGGAGTCATTTATTGACCCGATTAAGCAATACAGCGAACACGATACTAAAATGCTAGCGATGACGTATCAGAGACACCTTCGAGCGGCTGAAAAAATAGATCTTAGAAATCTTTACGCAGACGAAGGGAGATTAATCGGTGCGATGGAGATTGAAGGTGTGATTTTAGCACTTCTAGGTCAACATGATTCAATTCAGGGTCTAACAGAAAAACCGTGGGAAATTGAGATAGAACACGTCCGACCTATTAATGAAAGACAGGTCATGATGCTAGGGCAACTCTACAGAACCGCGCGGATGTTAGTCGCACAGAGAGAAATTAGGCTTCGAACATGGACTTCAGGGGGTGTAAGCGGAGAAGATGCAAGAATAGACGAAAATGCAAGAGAACTAAGTATGACTTTATTACGTCTTGGTCAACTAAGGCTTCGAGACTCGATAGATCAAGAAATTAATTTCTAAATAGCTGCTATTAACTCTTCCGGTATATCCACCACAAACCGCGAAACTAGATTAGAAGAAGTTGTTCCAAAATAGAGCCGTTGAGTTGCATATGAAAGATAAAGTTTTTGTTTGGCGCGCGTCATACCGACATAGGCAAGCCTTCTTTCTTCTTCAATTTCCGCAGGGTCAAGCATCGAGCGGGAATGGGGGAATAAACCTTCTTCCATCCCCACAATAAAAACATTTTCAAACTCCAAGCCTTTGGCTGCATGAATCGTCATCAAAGTTACCGAATTAGTATCAACTTTACCCTCGTAAGATTTTTCCGGCGTTGTCATGCCCTCCATCAGCGCTACGTTTTCCAGAAATGTTTGCAAGTTCTCAAAATCGGCGGCAACGGACCGCAATTCCTTAACGTTTTCCACCCGCATCAGTCCCTGCTCTGTGCCATCGTCGATTAATTTCAAATATTCTGTTGCTTCCAGAATTTTGTCAATAAGTGTAATAGGTGGGATACGAGATGCATTTTTGAGCTTTTTGACCATCTCCAAATATTTTTTTAGTCGGCCCTTGCCTAGTTTTTCAATTCGAGTTCGAGAGATTGAATCAGCAGGATTAGCAATCAGCCGCAAGTAAGCCAGCACATCCTTAACTTCTTTTCGCTCGTAAAAGCGAGTACCTCCGTAAATTCTATAAGGGATGGAAGCATGCAATAAGCTTTCCTCAACTACCCGTGATTGGGCGTTGGTTCTGTAAAGCACTGAAAAAGCGCCAAAGTGTTTGCTAGAATTTAAAATCCTCTCTACAATAAAATTTGCTTCATCCACCTCACTTGTCGCATTGTAAATATTAATTTTTTCTCCGGACTTATTCTTTGTCCAAAGTTTTAAAACAGGGTGAGAGCTGTTTTTGGCAATGACCGCGTTAGCTGCATCCAAAATTGTTTGAGTGCTGCGATAATTTTGCTCCAAATTAAAAACTTTCGTATCGCCAAAATCGTTTTCAAAATTTAAAATGTTGCGAAAATCGGCGCCGCGAAAGGAATAAATGGCTTGCGAAGCATCGCCAACAACAGTCAGGTTTCCATATTTGGAGGCAAGCTGCTTAGTGAGAACATACTGAACAGTGTTGACATCTTGATATTCATCTACCAATACATATCTAAATCTGCCCGAGTATTTGGCAAGTACTTGCGGGACTTTTTCAAAAAGCTCGACAGTCTTGGTAAGTAAGTCATCAAAATCACAAGCACCGATTTTTTGAAGTTCTTTTTGATAAAGTACATATACTCTTGCTGCTGTTTCAGCAAATGGTCCTCGGGCAACATCAAAATAGGCAGCGCTATCGATCATTTCGTTTTTGGCAGAGGAAATTGCCGAAAGAATAGAACTTGGGCGGAAATTTTTTGTCGAAATATCCACGTCTTTCATTATTTTTTTAACTAAGGAAAGCGAATCATCGTCATCATAAATTAAATAACCGGTTGGCAATCCGATGTATTTACCCTCAATTCGAAGTATCTTGGCACAAAAAGCATGAAAAGTACCAACAAAAGGCAGGCTTAGGCTATTAGGTTTTTGGGCTATTAGGTTTTTGGGTTTATCTTTTTTCTTGGATCCAGTTGTCCAATTACCCAGCAGCCTAATCACCCGCCCGCGCATCTCATTGGCTGCTTTATTGGTAAAAGTCACCGCTAAAATATGGGCAGGATCTACCCCTTGCGAAATTAGGTAAGCAACTTTGTACGTCAGCACTCTTGTTTTGCCACTACCGGCTCCGGCCAAAATCAAAACCGGCCCGTCAGTTTGTTTAACAGCTTCAATCTGTGCAAGATCAAGATCGGAAAGTAATTTGTGACTCATTACGCTTCAGCCTCTTGTTGCTCAAAGATATAATCATTTAAAATAACAGTGATCGTTGGTAAATTTTGTAAAGTCGAATCTTTTGAGCAATAATATCACAACATGATCAAGGTTTTAGATTTCTGGGCCGAGTGGTGCGGACCATGTAAATTCATGGAGCCTTTAATTGATGAACTTGAAAAGGAATTTGTCGGCAAAGTGCAATTTGAAAAGATCAACGTCGACGAAAATCAAGAAAAGGCAGCTCAATTCCAGGTCATGTCTATTCCGACGTACATTTTTATGAAAGATAATCAAGAAGTCGAAAGAATAATTGGTGCCACCCAGAAAGAAAATTTTGTCAGACTTATCTCCAAACATGAGTGAAAGACTACCTTTGCTCGTAGCAAATCACAAAGAAAATGATTCTTTGGAAGAAGTAATATCCTGGGTCGATGAAATTGCAGAATCTGCCCAGAGATTTGACGGCACTATTATTTTCTGCCCATCCTATCCATTTTTGGCGGTAGTTTATCAGAAAATTTCTCACGATGGAATCAATATCAAACTTGGTTCTCAAGATATTTCCCGTTTTGAACGGGGCAATCATACAGGTGAGGTGGCTGCAAGCCAGATTGCCGATATTGTTAAATTCGTAATTATCGGTCATTCCGAAAGAAGAACTCTTCTTAAAGAGGACGACGATGTTTTAAAAGAAAAGGTCAAAAGAGCGAAGGAAGCTGGACTTGAACCTATTTTTTGTGTCCAAAACGAACAAACGCCGATTCCCGACAATGTAGAAATTGTTGCCTATGAACCGGTTTTTGCAATCGGCACAGGCAATCCCGACACCCCCGAAAATGTCAAAGTCGTTGCCCAAAAGCTAAGAGCTCGCGGCCAGTACACTATTTTATATGGCGGTTCAGTGTCAGCCGAAAACGTCAAATCATTTGTCGTGGACAATGTCCAAGGAGTACTGGTTGGGGCGACAAATAGTCTAGATCCTCAAAAATTCATCGGCATTCTGGAAGCCCTCAAATAATTTTAATTCTATGAGAGAAATCGGCGTACGACCTCATCCGAAAAAGAAAACTAATATCTTCAAAATCTTTTTTTTGACGTTTATTTTGGCTATATTCACTTTAGCAATTTTTCGCCTCCTAAACATCGAAAAACTTGTTTTAAAAGGTCCGAAAACTGTTGTCCAGCTAATTACCAACACTGGTCTTAACTCTTACAAAGGTCGAACCAACTTACTTGTTTTAGGAACAAGCGGTTCAGGTCATGACGGTCCTGACCTTTCAGATACCATGATTTTAGCCTCCATCGACAAAAATGACCAAGATGTCCTACTAATTTCTATCCCCCGCGATCTTTGGGCTCCAGACATTGGCGCCAAAATCAACACCGCCTATGCCTTTGGTCAGGCAAAAGGGCAGGGCTTAAAGCTTGCTAAAGATACCCTCAGCCGGCTTCTGGGTATTCCGATTCACTATGCAATTCGCGTTGATTTTGGCGGATTTGTCCAAGCAGTTGACTTAGTTGGTGGTCTGGATATCGATGTCGAAAACTCTTTTGTTGATTCCCACTATCCAATTGAGGGCAAGGAGGACGACCTTTGCGGTTTGACACTGGAAACTGAGGAAAAGGACGGTGCCCGCCAGCAAGTTGTTAAGGATGCAACCGGATCGGCAATGCCGCTTGACAAGATTACTCCAGATAATGACCCTTTTACATGCCGCTACGAAACGCTCAGCTTTCAAAAGGGTCAGGCCCACATGGATGGGACAACTGCTTTAAAATTTGTCAGATCCCGCTACGGAACAAACAATGAAGGCTCCGACTTTGCCAGATCCGCACGTCAACACAAAGTCATTTTGGCTTTCCGCCAGAAAGTTTTATCATCCCAAACGCTTACTAGTCCCAAAACGATCATAGATTTAGCCAAAACATTTGGACAATCCATCGATACCGATATTACAGACGAAGAAATCCCGCTTTTTGTCAAACTTGGAACCAAAATTGAACCGCAAAACATCAGACGGGTCGTACTGGACGCTACCCGTCAAGAAAGTGTTTTGGAGGTAGGCAATTTACAAGACTAC
>MFBQ01000001.1:11455-21311 GCA_001776475.1 Candidatus Curtissbacteria bacterium RIFCSPLOWO2_01_FULL_41_18 | reverse complement strand
AACCGGCCTTAAAGGTTGTCTATAAAAAAACCGATCAGGCGCATTTGGTTTTGGGATTTAGGGGCCTTAAACTTAGCCATCCGGACAGATACAACGCAGGTGTTTTGGCGACAATTTTAGGCGGGGGAATGTCATCACGGCTTTTTATCAATGTGCGCGAAAAACGGGGCTTGGCCTACTACGTGCGGGCGGATAATGAGAGTTATTTGGATACGGGGACGCTGGTAGCAGCCGCGGGTGTTGATATTAAAAGAATTGAGGAGGCAATTTCGGTTATTCTTTCCCAATTTGCCGACGTTGCCAAAAGGAAAGTTTCCGATAGGGAGCTTAAAAAAGCCAAGGAATACATAAAGGGTAGGGTGATTCTGGCCTGGGAAGACTCACGGACGGTAGCAGTTTCTTACGGTTCCGACGAGCTTTTGGAAGGCAGGGTAAGGACTTTATCCGAGGAGCTTAAAAGAATCGATGAGGTTGGTGCCGATGAGGTTTTACGCGTCGCCCAGTTCTTGTTTGCCGAAAGTAAACTTAATTTGGCGGTGATAGGACCGTTTAAGGAGAAGACAAGGTTTGAGAAGATACTTAAGTTGTAGGTCTGTTGTTAACCGATAAACCCGATGTGTCAATATAATTTCACCTCCGATGTGTGAGGCAGTTGACTCTCAGTAAACCTTGACATAGGCAGTATACTTTATAAATCAAAGATTCATGGCAAGCGAAAGAGATACAACCGCAGTAATGGACAGAACACGGATGCGAATGGAGAGGGTGCAGCTTCGAGGTTTCCTCCAAGATAGGAACGAAGCTGTAGAGGATTATTTTGCCTCTTTTTCTGAAAATGATTTTAGTCTAACTAGTCGTGGATTTAGAAAGAGTAAACATTCTCACGATTTAATAACAACTACTATTTATGAAACTGAATTTGTAAATATAGATAACTGGCAGTTGGCCAACAATGTTATACCGGAGACAATGCAGGCAGCATTAAATGCATTAAAATTTGATCTTGATCAGCCTATGCAATTAAAATTTAGAATTGCAGTATATAAAAGTAGTGGGTTGGATTCCGTAGACTTGGAGATAAAACAAGGTGAATCGAAGTTGAGCGTAAGTAATGTGAGGGCAAGTTGGCCCGATAGAAAACTGCCAGAGGATAGAGAGTTAGCAAGATTGATTTCACAACTAGAACTCTTCGAAGATTCTAGAGAGCTTATAGCAAGTATAATTGAGGTTAGAAGTGATCCGGGTGCATACTAAGTTTTCTTAGATTTCTTTTTGCACTTTACACTTTCCCTGTTTCCCATTAAACTTAAGCTATAGCCATGCAGAGAACAGTTGTACTTCTAAAGCCGGATGCCTTGCAGCGGGGGCTGGTGGGGGAGATTATTCACCGGTTTGAGCGGAGAGGTCTAAAATTGGTTGGACTAAAGATGATGAGAGCTTCCAATACCCTTTTGGAAGAACACTATGCCCATCATAAGGATAGGCCATTCTTTGAAGGTTTGAAGAAGTTTATGTCAGCCAGCCCAATTGTCTGTATGCTTTTGGAGGGTGTGGATTCTATCGCTGTGGTGCGCAAAATGGCAGGTAGCACAAATTCACGAGAGGCGGAGCTTGGAAGTATTCGCGGGGATTTTTCGATGAGCGTTAGCGCTAACATTGTCCATGTTTCGGATTCAAAAGAAGCGGCGCGCAAGGAGCAAGAAAGGTTTTTTGAAAAAGGCGAGGTTTTTGATTGGCAAAGTGCAGTTTCTCCCTTTCTTTATGGTGGGGATGAGAAATAATGGCTAAAGGCGTACGTCTAAATTCATAATCAATAATCATAATCAAGGGGACCCCTTGCGGGGCTGATTTTCGTCTAAAGTGAAGCCTGTGATTATTTCTATACTTTCTTCAACCCCCATAAAATCTTTATAAGACAAATTCGGGTTAGATTTAGAGAAGTAGGCGAGAATCTCAGTTGGATCTAACCATTCAGTTTTTCTCTTGCCCAGATAGTTAAAGTATGATGACGGTTGATTCAATAATGCTCGCAAGGGGTCCCCTTGTGAAGATTGTGAAGATTGTGAAGATTGTGAAGAATCGTGCTGGTTTATTTTTAGAGGGTTTTGATGGATATAACGGGTTAAATGAAGTAGCTGGGCATCTGTTTCAATCAGAACCGCTTTGTAGGTACCCTGATAAAGCGGTCCTACTCTGTAATATTTTCGATTAAAGTACATAGTGTAACGTGTGCCTATAGAGTTCATAAACATGTCTATGGCATTTCTGCTTTTTTGTTTAATTAAAAGATGAAAATGATTTGGCATTAGACAATAAGCGAGGAGGGTAATTTCACCGGCAAAATTATTAAGGCGTAGTGCTTTAAGAATTTTATCCCTTTCCCTATAAGATAATTGAGAATTTCCTAATTTTTCGGAAAGGCTTTTCTCACCCTTAGGTATGAGGTACGTTTTGAGATAAGAGAGAAATGTAGCGTAGTCTTGTTCTTCCTGGAAGATTTTTCTTTTCTCGACGCCGCGATTATAGATATGATAGTAAGCATTTTCAATATAAATTTTGTCTTCGTTTTTTCCCGCCATTGATATTAGTCATATTATTACGCCGACAATTAATTTGCAAGGGGTCCCCTTGCGGGGTGGCATTTTAGGGGCTTGACAACTTATAACATTTACTATAAAATGCGCAAACTGCCTCAAACTACTGCCTCATTACTGTTCAAATAGATCTAAATATTATTTATCCTCCGAAGTTTTAACGTAGGAGGACTGCCTCTAATTCTTGCCCAGTTAAATATTAAATGAACGGAAGATTATTCAAAATCTTTCTGCCCCTTATAACAGGACTAGTTCTGGCATTTTTCGCTACAGCAAACGTCTTGCAACCAGTAGTGGCAGGTCGTGGTCATTCTTCACCAAGCCCTTCGCCATCGCCATCAACCGAGCCATGTGACAATCAGGAGCAAGTCAGCTTTTGGGACTTCTTAAACATAGATGTCGAAGCACATCATTATAATCCTAGCCCGACACCATGCCCATCACCTTCACCATCACCGAGTCCTTCACCCGAACCATCACCAGTGCCAACTCCGCCTGTCGGAGGGGAACCTGGACCAAGTCTTGGTGGTAATGTGACAACGCCGGCTTGTCCAACGGATCGACCTCAAAAGGTAGACCAAGTTTGGTTTTCCGACATCAAACCTGGCCAAGTTACAGTTCATTGGGCAAACAAGGGCGATGCAGCAGGTTTCCATATAGCTTACGGGCCAACGGCTGATAATCTTATCTGGGGCGTCGAGGTAGCCGGAGATTTTTCGCAGTACACCTTAAAAGACCTGCCAGGCGGCGACCTTTGGGTTGCGATAATTGCTAAAGCAAGCGCTGATTGCGGCGGCCCAACATCCGACACAGTTAAAGTCGGGGCAATCGGTGGTCAGGTTCTTGGTGCTACCGGTGTCGCTTCTAGCGCAATTCCCTTTTCAGCCGGAGCAGGCCTAATTGCCCTTGGTCTATGGCAAGCACAAAACGTTCTAGCAAGAAAAGAGCAAAAAGCCTAAAGCTTCCATCTTACACCCGTTACTTTTTCAGCTTATTTTTGATTATTTTAGGGGCTGGGATTATACTTTTTGCTGCCATCAACAAAAGTGTAGCCCAAGCCCCTAACCAAAAAGAAACTTCTCAGAGTTCGCAGTACCTGCCAAAACCCACCAAACTTTATATTCCAAAACTGGCCAAAATTTTGTATGTTTCCGACGGCTACGTTGTGGATAACCGTTGGATAATCTCCGAAACAGGAGTTTCTTATCTGACCTCTTCGGCAATCCCGGGCCAAGTAGGCAACACGGTAATCTACGGCCATAATCGAAGTGACATCCTGGGCGATTTGCCGCAAGTTGCCGATGGCGATACCCTCTATCTGGTCAGGCGCGACGGAGATTTTGTAAAGTATGCGGTTTTTGAAACCAAAGTGATTGAGCCGACCCAGGTTGAAATCTTAAATCAAACAGCCGACTCGCGTTTGACAATTTATACCTGTACCGGCTTTTTAGATACTTCAAGATTTGTGGTAGTAGCCAAAAAGGTTGACAACGCGATATAATCTGTAGTGAATCTTGATGATAAAAAAATTCCTGCCAATTTTGCTTTCGTTTCTTCTGGCTAGCCTAGCTACACCTGCTTTGGCTTTGGCGCCAGCTTCTCCTAAAAGTGGCAAAGCTCCAGGACAAATTTTGGTTAAGTTTAGAGAAGGCACGTCCCAAAGTGTTGTTGATTTAAACCTTGGCAAACACAACGCACAGGTTTCCGCACGGATTGAGAGGCTAAAGATATTAGTTGTTAAGGTGCCTGAAGGCCAGGAAGAGGCGATAGCTAGTGCTTTTTCGGCGATACCAAACGTTGAATTTGCCGAGCCGGATTTTGTAGCGACGGCACTAACTGTCACTAATGATCCTTCACTGTCGGCGCAATGGGGGATGTTTAAGATAGTGGCCGCAAACGGCAGCGGGGCAAGCGCCTGGGACGTTACCACCGGCAGTTCAAGCGTTAAGACTGCAATTTTAGATACCGGTATCGACCAGGACCACGAGGATCTTTCTGCCAAAATCGTCGCCAACCGGAACTTTACGACAAGCCCCACCATTGATGACAAATACGGCCATGGTACCCATGTCGGTGGAATCGCAGCGGCCGTTACTAATAATAGTGTCGGTGTGGCAGGTTTGGGTTACAATTCCTCATTGATGAATGTTAAAGTCCTGGATGATAACGGTTCCGGTTATTATTCCTGGATTGCTAATGGCATTATTTGGGCTACAGACAACGGCGCCAAAGTTATTAACATGAGCTTGGGCGGATCAAGCGGCTCTTCGACCCTTCAGAGTGCTGTAAACTATGCGGTTGCAAACGGTGTAGTAGTAGTTGCCGCAGCAGGTAACAGCGGCAATAGTTCTCCAACTTATCCGGCATATTACCGAGGTGTCATAGCAGTCGCCGCAACCGATTCTGCCGATGCCAAAGCCAGCTGGTCAAGTTATGGTTCTTGGGTGGATGTGGCCGCTCCCGGCGTCAACATCTATTCAACCTTCCCAAATCATCCTTACAAAATCAACAAATCGCTAAATTATGATTATGGATCCGGTACTTCCATGGCCACGCCCCATGTAGCAGGTTTAGCAGGTCTTGTGTGGGCAACCGGTACCTGTTCCACCAACTCTTGTGTGCGCTCGCAAATTGAAAATAATGCCGACCCCATTTCCGGCACCGGTAGTTTGTGGACTTATGGCCGGATTAATGCCTACAGGGCAGTAGGTGGGAATTCACCTTCGCCGTCACCATCGCCAAGTCCATCTCCATCGTCAAGTCCAACACCTTCGCCGTCTCCAAGCCCCAGCCCATCGCCAGTTCCCTCATCAATCATGCACGTTTCAGATATCTCCATGTGGTACACATCGCTCTTCTGGAACCGCAATGTCTACACAAAAATCACGGTTCTAGACCAAAATAACAATCCAGTACCAAGCGCCAATGTTTTCTTAACGATTACCCTTCCATCAGGAAGTCTGGCATCAGGCTCCGGCAAAACTGGCGATAATGGCACTATTACCTTCAGGCTGCGCTCAAGGGAAACCGGCACCTACACATCAAACGTCACCAATGTTACCAAAACCGATTACACTTTCGATCAAGCTAACTCTATTACCAGCAAGTCGCTTATTGTCAATTAGCTTAACCCCACTAGAAACCATCTTGAGGCTATAAGACAGCTTTTGTCATTGTAAGCTAACCAACTCCCTAGTCATTACAAATTCCCAAACCTTAGTCATTGCGAGCGACTGAAAGGAGCACGGCAATCTAAAACACAAGATAAGATTGCTTCGTCTCCCTCGATTTCACTCGGGATCCTCGCAATGACATCGATCACCGATTTTAACAAAGAGCCACCTTAGTCATTGCGAGCGAAGCGAAGCAATCTCTAAAATGGGATTGTGCATTCTAAAAATTATTTCGTTTATATCGCAACCAATAAACTTCCGAGGACTAAGAGTCCTCGGTTTTGTCTTCAAGTTTACAAGAGCTAGCAGAAAACCCACAAGTTTTAACTGCCAGCACCCTCGGAAGTATGTAATCGCTAATTTAGCATTCATCCCCACTTTAAGAAAGTGGGGATTTCTGCTAAGCGATTATAAAACTAATAGAGTTTTCTACACCGGCGTAACTAATAATCTTGTTAAAAGAATTTGGCAACACAGACAAAAAGTCGTTTCATCTTTCACTTCCAAATATAATGTTGAAAAACTGGTCTACTGCGAGATTTTTGACAGTCCTCTTGAGGCAATCAAGAGAGAAAAACAGATCAAAGCTGGTTCAAGAGGAAAGAAGCTTAAGCTTAATATATCGATAAATCCTCATTTTGAAGATCTGTACCTGCGGATAACCAAATGAGCCTGAGATTGCTTCGTCTCCCTCGATTTCACTCGGGATCCTCGCAATGACAGGGAAGAGTTACTATGACAATTGTGGCCAGAAAATTTGACAAATCCGTCCTCAAAGTTATATAAATAAGCTCGCTTCTGCCTACTCTGCCCGTTCTGAAAAATGGATCAGACGGATCAAGATTTTTCCACTCAAAACATCACGCCCCAACTTATTGGTCAAATTGTTGACGCTTTAAAAAACAAAGCCTTCGGTTCTGTTGAAATTTACATCCAAAATTATAAAGTCACCCAAATAACCGAGCGCACCATAACCAAAGTCGCCAGCCTCGTCGAGTCTAGGCGGGCCAGCCCTCAAAATTCTCGAAAAACTCTTACTGTCAAACACAATGGACAAGATCAAGAACTTGCGCAAGAGGTAACTGGCGATAGATGATTCCCGCTCTAGTGGTTTTTATGTCATTGAATTTTTCAAATTTTCTTGGTGACATTGATATAGGAAAGATTATTGATTCCGCAACATCCGGCTCTGCCATGGAAATCGCGCAAGATTCCGCCTTTACCAATAAAACCCTCAAATTTAATGCCGGCCAAACAATTTACGTCAGGGTGACTGCCGACAATGAGGGCGGCGACAAGCATGTCTTAAATGTCAGGGATAACAACTACAATTTTCTTACGGGTTATTCTATGGCCAAAAATGGCAACCAGTTTTTGGTTAATTTCCCGGCCCCAAGTTCTTCCGGTATTTATTCGCTAGAGGCAAACATTGTTTCGGCAGGTTCTGTTGCCAACTTTGTCCAAACAATCGAAGTCGGCCCAACGACTGGCTCAGGGCAAGTTAATGTCAAAATCAACAACCAAGTTAATACAGGTAATCAAACTTTCACCTCCGAGGAGTCAGAGCCCACCTCGGAGGTGTCGCCGGACGTACTTGGAGAACAACCGTCTCCAGCTTCAACCTCCACACAAGAAACTCAAGGCTTTTTCGCCGGGATTTGGCAAGAAATTATTAAGTTCTTTAAAGCAACTGTTAACTCTTTACAATGATATGTCATCGCGAGTCCCGATGGAATCGGGACGTGGCGATCTAAAAAGATTGCTTCTCCTTCGACAAGCTCAGGATCGCAATGACAGGAGAGAACTCCTCGCAATGACAACATACCTAACCTCTTACTTTTTATGGGGTTGACAAGCGGATTTTGCGTTGTTATTGTATAATACAAAGCTAAGATAAAACTGCCTCGGTCATCCGAAGTCCTGAGTTTAGCGAAGGACGAAGGAGACCCCTAATAATAATCTGCCCAATATATAAGCGTCATTGCGATCCTGAGCTTGTCGAAGGAGAAGCAATCTTAAAGTAGATCGCCACGTCGAGTCGAACTCAACTCGCGATGACAAATGACAACTAAATAACGCCCGCCTTCTTCGTCAGTAGACGAATTCGGCGAGGCAAGCCGACCGCAAACGGAGGTTTCTACTTAAGGATTAAGTGGTAAGGATTAAGGATGAAATTTATCCTTTATCCTTCATCATTCTTACTTAAGTTGGAGCCTCCGTTTTGCGTTTAAGACGCAAAGCGGAAAAATCTAAAGGGTACTTTAACAATTTCGGACAACCCGGAGTATTTCTCAGCCTTGGAAAAAGAGGGCTTTCCCACCCAAAGAAGGGGGCCTGCCCTCCGAAGCTCTTCGAGTCTGAGACTCTCAGAGTCGAATGACCTTGGCGAAGGAGGGTTAAGCTCAAGCAGAAACCATATGTCATTCTCGACCTGCTCGAGAATCCAGATCCTCGGATCAAGTCCGAGGATGACATGCGAACAGAGATCCTGAAACAAGTTCAGGATGACGAAGACGTCAGTTGAGAATGACAATTTCTAAAAGTTTTCTGTTTGTTCGAAACTTTACTTAATGTACCTGAAGCCTAAAAGGCGGAAGGAGGTGAAACAAAAATATGATTTCAATTAAAAAATTAGCAACCGTTGGAGCTGCAGCAGGTCTTCTTTTGGCAAGCGCCGTACCAGTTCTTGCGAGCGATGATCTAAACATCACCCAAAAGAATAAGGCTTATGTCAAGAATGACATCACAGCTACTTCTAACACCGGTGGTAACAAGATCAAAGCCAATGATGACGTCAAAGGCGGCAAGATAAAGACCGGTGATGCTTTCACTGGAGTTGACGTTACTAATGTCCTAAACAGTAACGAAGCAACAGTTGACAGCTGTGAATGTTTCAATGACGTCACCATTAACCAAAAGAACAAGGCTAAGGTCAAGAATTACGTCACAGCAGATTCAAATACTGGTGACAACAAGATCAAAGCCGGTGACGACGTCAAATGGGGCAAGATCAAGACCGGTGATGCTTTCACTGGAGTTTCTGTCAGCAACATCCTTAACTCAAACGTTGCTACAGTTAACTAACGTTTTTCTCATCCAACGGAGGGGGATAAAGGCATCCTCCTTCGCCGAGGCTTCGGCGGACAAGTATGCCTCCCTCTCCTGGGATGGGATAGGTAAGTGAAAAGTGCAAAGTGAAAAGTGAAAAGTTAGAAAAAATAAAAGTTAAAAATTAAAAAAATGTCATTGCAAACACTTCCTTGTCATTGCGAGGATCCCGAGTGAAATCGAGGGAGACGAAGCAATCTAACCTCAAATTAGATTGCCACGCTCATTACATCGAGTCAGACTCGATTACATTCGCTCGCAATGACATTGAAATTGGAGACTCGACTCGCGATGACAAATGTAAGAAAAACTGAGAAATGAAACGGACTAAAAAATTAGTACTAATTATTGTAATAATTATTTATCTTCTTGGCATTGTGCCAAGACAGGTTGCTTTGGCCGAGGAAACGCCGCCGCCTGACGGACAACAGCAATCTTCAGATACCGGATCTGAAAGTTCTAACGATCCCGTATCGTCAAACGAAAATCAGGATCCATCGCCGACACCTGACCCTTCACCTTCCCCAGATCCCTGTGTTTCGGACTGCCTGCCCACGGAAGTTGATCAGACTAATAATGCCGGCATTGACAACCAGGTGACCGATGTTGCCGACACCGGCAACAACACTATCGAACCTTCACCATCACCAAGCCCTGAAGCAATTCCGGAAGCTACTGATTCGACTACACCTGACACCTCCGATGAAAGTTCTAACGATCCCGTATCGTCAACCATTGACACTGGGGATGCCGCCAGCGAAGTTAATATAGTCAACCTTGCCAATACCAATTTGACAAACTCTGATATCAACTGGGTGATCCTTAACATATACGTTGACGAAAACGGCAATATCGATCTGACGAAATCAGAGGCCCAGGAATTTTCGTCTTCCGCCAACTTGGTCGTTAACCAGCAAAATACCGCAACAGTCAACAACACTGTTCTGGCGGTTGCCAACAGCGGTCAAAATTCAATAGACG
>MFBQ01000001.1:0-11430 GCA_001776475.1 Candidatus Curtissbacteria bacterium RIFCSPLOWO2_01_FULL_41_18 | reverse complement strand
CTCTGCAAGCGTTGTTGTCAATATCATCAACTTTATTAATGCCAATCTAATAAACGCCAACTGGAATTTTGTTTTAATTAATATTTTCGGCCATTTAACAGGCAACATTGTTTTGCCAGAGCCCCAAGCGTCGCAAGCTTCTAGTCTTGGGGCGGGTGACATTACCCAAACCAATAGTGCCGAGATTACCAATAACGTTGGCTCGAGCGCCAATACCGGTAACAACAATATTGACGGATCCGGGAATATCCAAACCGGGGATGCCACGTCTTTTGTCAATCTGCAGACTTATGCCAACAGTAATTTAATAGGCGGCAATTATTTCTGGCTTTTAATCAATAACTTCGGTTTCTGGAACGGCACATTCTGGGGTTGGGGGGCAACGGGCGCCCAAGACCCGACTTACGGACAGATGCTTTTCAACTTTTCCGATCCGAACTTTTCAGGAACAACTTGCTGTCTTTTGTCAGCCAGCCAGGAAAATAACGCACTTTTAACTAACCAAATTACAGCTCAGGCCAACACCGGAGGCAACAGTCTTGGCGCAGGCGGCAGTATCCAGACCGGCAATGCCTTTTCAATAGTTAATCTTCTTAACTTCGTCAACACAAACATCATAAACAGTTTCGGTTTCTTCGGCATTATTAATATCTTTGGAACACTCGAGGGCGATATCGGAGGAGTTGACCATTTTCCGCTGCCTTCACCAGTAGCGGAAGTTGCCACTGCTCAAACACAAGATCAGGACGTGCGGGTTGCCGGCGGCCAGTTGGAAACTTCAATGACCTCCAACGTTGGTACCCATGTTAACCCGGGTGATACCGTCACGTTCTTTATTACCGCTAAAAACCCGGGAACCGGCCCTGTTTATGACAGCAAAGTGATATTCAACCTTTACGATTCCAATGGTGAAATTGGCGCAGTCCAAACCTTCGATATCGGCAAATTAAACCCGGGACAGACAGCTAAGATCAGCTTTGGCTTGGTACTGGCGGATACTGCTCCTCACGGAATCTATCAGGCAGTTGTTGAAGCACAAGGCAAAGTTGGGCCCGACAACCAGGACATCACAAGCCAATCCCAAACCAGTTTCCAGGTGGGAATAGGCCTTGGCAGTCTTGTTTCATCTTTTGGCAAGGGCGATGTGCAGGCGGCTTCAACCGTGGTAGGCGGCGGCAATCCGGAAGCTGCCGGCAACGCACTGGCAAATTACTGGTGGCTGATATATACGGCTCTTGGCACAATGGGTATGGCCTATCTCCTTTACAGGTTATCGAGGCTGTCGCCGAAATATTATCAAGTGCTTGTCGCCTACGGCAGAAAAAGAAGAATTAGAGGAGTTTCTGTGGCTTTTTCAAAATTTGCTTCAAAAGCGACGGCTTTTAGATCCTGGTTCTTCGAACTCTAATTAGCCAGTTTTGTTATTTCCCTCATTAAACTTTTTTCAGGGTTGACATTAAGTCTCTTTTATATCTACATTGGAGTGGAAGTTTTTTTCGCCTGCAAACACCTCAATCCTCTTCAATCCTCTAATGATGAAGGATAAAGGATAAAGGATGAAATTTTATGCCGGAGGATATACGCGAGCGGAGCTTCAAATTTGCGATTAGGGTTCTGAAGTTATGCAAAGAATTACCGAAAGACGAAATCAACAGAATCTTAATAAATCAGGTTGCTAGATCTAGTACATCAATCGGTGCAAACCTAGAAGAAGCTCAGGGAGCAAACACGAGACCTGAATTTGTTAACTGTACAAATATTGCCAAAAAAGAGGCGAGAGAAACACGCTATTGGCTATTGATAATCGCAGAAGTTAATCCGCAATTCAAAGAAAGAATGCAAGAGATTATTGAAGAATCAGAGGCAATAGTAAAAATTTTAACAGCATCAATTAAAAAACTAAGGACAAGGAAAGATTTTTAACTTAATCCTTTATCCTTTGTAATTTATCCTTAACCGAAAGGGGGTGAAAAAATGATTAACTCGAGAATTTTACTTAGCGCGGCTTCAATCGCCGCAGCCGGAGCCCTTGTCATCGGCGCGACCTTTGCGTTTTTTAGTGACAGTGGAACAAGTAGCGATAACGTCTTCAACTCAGGAACATTAAATATGCAACTTTCCGATAACAATCAGGAAGATCTTGATAGCGTTTCGGGAACATGGGGATTAGCATCTGCACCTGGTGATACGTTTACCGGCGATCTTCGGGTTACAAATACCGGATCTGTAGCCGCAAACCATATCGAGTTACAGTTCAGCAATGTAGTTACTGATGCCGGAAGTGGTCCAGGAACAGTCTCTACTATTCCACTTGATAGAGTTATCGAAATTACAACTTTTGGTTGGGATACTGATGGCAATGGTTCAGTTGATGCCGACCTGCTTCCTGGAGTAACCCAGACTAATGGTAACGGGATTATAGACTTGGACGATTTGGAGAATCAGGTTGCTGACGATTTTGACGACCTTTCGTTTGGTGGAACTCAGAGTGCAGATCACGTTTTGAGAATTGCGGGACGATTGAGTCCAACACAAACCGTGGATCAACATCAAGGTGATTCGGTCAATATGACCTTGACTGCCACCATGAACCAAGACGCATCGCAATAATAGACTGTACAAACCAGGTTTGAGCTAGGTGGACACATAGGGTTTACTTGTCTTAAAGGTCGGACATTGGTGGAGGAAAAGTACGGTGTTAAACTTCTGCGATGGAGCTGTCATTGCGAGCGTAGCGAAGCAATCTTTTTAGATCGCCACGTCCCGATTCCATCGGGACTCGCGATGACAAATCACTGAAGAATAGTCTTATACGAAGAAGAAACATGAAGCTTATTTTTAAAAGCGCGAATTTTGGCTTGTCTTTGCTGCTGGTTCTGGCGGCAATCGCTATTGCCTACATTGCCATACCGGCTTTTGGCAATAAAGCTTTGATTGTGCGAAGCGGCAGCATGCAACCCGCTATTAAAGTGGGGGATTTGGTTGTGGTCACAAGTCAAACAGGTTTAATCACGCCACAATCTACTAAACTGGCTAAATATAAAGTAGGAGATGTCATTGCCTTTAAAAGTGACGAAAATTCTAAACTCTTTACAACCCACCGCATTGTTGGCAAAGAAATAAAAGACGGTAAAGTTTTTTACCAGACTAAAGGCGATGCCAATAACGCCGCGGATAATAATTTAGTCGCCGAAGAAAACATTATCGGAAAAAGCACCTTCCGATTACCTTATTTTGGCAGGCTTTTCGCCTTTGCCAAAAGTAATGTCGGTTTTCCAATTTTAGTAATTTTCCCGGCCCTTCTAGTTATTATTTTAGAAATAATAAATATTGTTAAAGAATTACGCCTTTTGCGTCATCCTGAGCCCTTCGACTGTCACTCTGAGCGAAGCGAAGAGTCTCAGGATAAACTCCGCGAAGGATCTAGATTCTTCGGCTTTCAGCCTCAGAATGACAGCGGAAATTCTCCACTACGGTCGAACAATAACTTACCTATCTTGAGGGTTCTTCTGCCATTGGTCATTGGTATCATGTTTTTCCACAACTCCTTTGCCTTCTTTTCCGACACAGCAACCAGCATTAATAACACATTTCAGGCATCACAAATCTTCACTAACCACATTGTAATAAGCGAAGTACAAATTGATGGGGGGCTTGGTCAAGCTAATGACAATGACTTTATCGAACTTTATAACCCGACCTCATCACCTTTTAACCTAAATGGGTATAGGTTGGTAAAAAGAACTGGTAATGCCCCAAATGATACTAACATATTTACATTCACTTCTTCTCATATTGTACCTGCACATGGATACTTTTTATGGGCAAATGATGACTTTACAACTATAGCTGTAATTCCTGATGTAACATCCTCAGACACTTTAGCAGCAAGTAATAGTGTTGCTCTCCGTCAGGGAAATTTGAATACTGGAACAATTATCGATGCTTTAAGCTGGGACCCAGGAGCTTCATCACTAAAAGAAGGCACACAATTCAACAGCAATCCTGGGGCAAATCAAAGCATGGAAAGAAAAGCATTATCCACTTCTACGGCATCCTCCATGGCTATTGGAGGAGCTGACGAGTTTAAGGGTAATGGTTTTGATTCCAATAATAACGCTACCGATTTCGTTTTGAGAACTGTATCTCAACCGCAAAATAGTTCAAGCTCACCAGAAGCACCATGAACAATTTAACAATGCAACAATTTAACAAAATAAATTACTTTGACACACCTGGTGTGGATTAGCTTAACACATCGGGATTTTAAAAAATGAAACATAAATTAAAATTCAGAATATTTAAGATTTTTGTGATTGGAATAATTGTTGCTTTGGCATTCAATCTCGCCTCTCCAAATTTTCTGCAGAATGACAGCACTGCTCAGGCAGTTGGCGATCTTTCGGTTGATTGGGGAATTGGTACTGGTGACGTGGGGCCGATTTTTGTGGTTAACAACATGATGCCCGGCCAGACAGAAGAAAGATCAGTCAGCGTTATAAATAATGCCTCAACTGCCCGGCCGGTCGGTGTAAGAGGCGTCAAAAATTCTGAAACCGGTGATCTAGCAACTGTTCTTGATATAAAAATCACGGAAGGTCTAACAACTCTTTACTCCGCCACTCTTTCCCAATTTTTTACAGACAGCAGTGGGATTGACGGCATTCCTCTTTCTACCTTAGCGCCGAGTGCATTCACAACTTATACATTTAAAGTCACATTTCAAGAGTCCGCGGAGAACGAATTTCAAAATGCGTCTGTAGTTTTTGATTTAATTGCCGGCATCGCCTTTGAAGTACCGGCAGAATGTAGTGATATGAACTTCAGCGGTAATCCAATTTTCGGAACATCCGGCAACGACAACATCAAAGGCACAAACTTTAACGATTTGATTATAGCCTTTGAAGGAGATGATAAAGTCAATGGTTCAAATGGAGATGATTGTATCATCGGAGGTGAAGATAACGACAAGCTTGACGGCAGCAACGGTAACGATGTCATTTTTGGTAACGATGGCGATGACAGAATTTATGGCTCTAACGGCAATGACGAAATCGATGCGGGTGGGGGTAACGATCAGGTAGAAGGTTCCAATGGCAATGACGATATTATCTTAGGCTCGGGCAACGACAAAGCCGATGGCGGAAACGGTAATGATTATGTAGAAGGTAGTGAGGGCAACGATGAAATACGCGGTAGAAACGGCAACGATACCCTTTTTGGGGGTTCTGATAGCGATATAGCCAGAGGAGACCTTGGAGTAGATACTTGTGATGCCGAAACCGAAATCAGTTGTGAACTCTAACCACCCCAAATCACAAATCACACACCCGGTGTGTGGAGGGGGTCTGACCCTCCGATTTAGCTGATTTTTCTGATACACTATTTATGTGGCTTACCAACTTTCAAGGCTTGCTGCGAGTAAAAAAATAGCTCAAAGGGTGGTTTCTTTGCATAAACACTTTGTGCCTTACGTACATGAGGATGGACCCGCCTTCACTGATGGCTCTGGCGAGGCAAGGCAGCATCATGCCCATGTTCTCTCACTAACGGCTCTATTTGTCTACTTTCAGGTTTTTGTATTTCTGACTATTGGTTTTTATTTTGTGCGCGCGACTTTGCCGCAAATTTTGGGAACTGCAAGCTACAGTGCCGACCAGATTATTGCTTTGACCAATCAAAAGCGGGCCGAGAATGGTTTGCCAGCCCTTTCTATTAACGGCAACTTGGCTGCGGCAGCCGGCGCCAAAGCTTCCGACATGCTTGCCGTCAACTACTGGGCGCACAATTCGCCAAGCGGCCGTACACCCTGGAGTTTTATCAGTGGGGCAGGTTATAAGTATATTACCGCCGGAGAAAATTTGGCACGGGATTTTAGCGATGCTGGCTCGGTTGTTGGCGCCTGGATGAATTCGCCAACGCATAGAAGCAATATCTTAGATGGCAATTTCGCCGAAGTTGGGGTAGCTGTTGTGTCGGGAAGTCTGCAGGGAAAAGAAGGGATTTTGGTGGTGCAGATGTTCGGCGGCGGCGTTTCGCAAGTGCCTCAGGCAGTTGCCAGCCCAGGCCCGAGTGTTGAGCCGACGACAATCGCCCAGGCACCCCAGGTAGCCGCGCCGGTTGCTACTACGGCTACGGTTTTAGCCAGCCGCCAGTTTTCGGTTGCCAAAGTGGCCTCTTTGGGCTTAATAGGTTTTATATTTGCGCTTTTTGCCCTGGAGGTTTTGATTACTGTAAGACGCGTTGATTTGACTGTTAGAAGCAGTGCAGTTGCCCATTTAGGTATTTTGGGATTTGTACTTTTGGCGCTTTGGTACGCGGTTCAGGGAGCGGTGATTTAATGAAGCGATTTGATACATTGGCATATGTTTGTTTATATTCTGTACTGGCTGTTGGAGCGGCTATTGTCTACAAACTTAGGTTCGATAGCATGTACCAGTTTTTGGTAATTCTACTGCTTTCGGCTTTTTATTTAATCTGGGGGTTTGCCTTTCATAATTTAAAGAAAGATGCGACATCACGCCTCTATTTGGAATATCTAATTATTGCGGCAATTGCCGTTTTTGCCGCTTACTTGGTGTTCATAAGTTAGTATTTTGTATACAGTATCTAGTATTTGGTATATGGACAAGATAAAATCTTTTACCGATTTAAATGTTTGGAAAGAAGGTCATAAATTTGTACTTCTTGTATATAAATTAACTGAAAATTTTCCTACTGGTGAAAAATTTGGACTAGTGAACCAATTAAGAAGAGCAGCAGTTTCGGTTACAAGTAATATTAGTGAAGGATTTTCTAGAGGTAGCAGAAAAGAAAAGATTCAGTTTTATCGAATGGCTTTGGGTTCTTTGGCAGAGTCTCAGAATCAACTGATCATATCAAAAGACTTGGGTTATCTTAGTGAAGGAGCATTTAAACAAGTTTTTGAGCAATCGACAGTAGTAACAAAATTGCTTCTGGGCACAATCAAAAGCGCTAGATCATTTTGAGATTTATACAAAATACTTAATACTTAATACAGAATACAGAATACCTGGTTTTCAGGGGTTAATGACGCAATAGTTCCTGCCGGTTTGAGGCGTGCAGGGAAGAGTTCCCGCGGCAATGTCAGGGTCATTTGCGTTTTCCAGTTTGGCACTTAATGTGTAAGACGTTGGCGGAGAGCCGGCGCCTTGATAGTAATAGACTTCATTTGCATTCGTAAAGACAGTTTCTTTAGGCAGCGGATTCATATAGATGATTTCTGAACCCGCAGAGGGTGTGCAGGAGAATTTGGCGCCCCAGGCACGGTTATTACTATCTCCTGTGACATTGCACCGAATCTGGCCGCCACTCGAATCGGGATATTTACTATTAGTTTGAAAGTAGAGCTCCAGTGCTGTCTGAACGCTCTTAAAATCGCTTTTTCTTTTGGCATCCCGGCTTTTTCTCTGGGCATTAGTCCAGGAAACAGTCGCACCGGCAACCAAAAGAGCAATGATAGAGATAACCACCAGAAGCTCGATCAAAGTGAAAGCACGTTTCACTTTGAAGTGATGAGTGATTAGTGCATAGTGATTAGGTAGTTTTTTCGACTTTGCACTTTGCACTTTGCACTTTGCACTATACTGGGGCATTAATTTAAGTGTACAGGGGATAGAGTTTAGTGTAAAGTTAACTATTAATAATCAATTGCTTGCCCTGAGTGACTTGTCCTGAGCTTTGTCGAAGGAAGTCGAAGGGTCAATCATAGTATAATTTTAGGGAAAATCGGGGTGTAGTGTATCGGTAACACGCTACGTTCGGGACGTAGAGACACTGGGTTCAATTCCCAGCACCCCGACTCGAATCAAACAGGGTTTGACAAAGATAGTTTAGGGCTTTAAGCTTAAATTGGACAGCATATCAATCTTGTTATGGCCAAAAAGAAAGTCACTGTAAGATCAAAAAGGACTTCGGCAATGAGCTTTTCAGAATTTATTACTCAACCGCACATTGCGGCGGCACTTTTGGTTTTTGGACTAATTGCGCTCTTTCTTTCGATTTTGGAGTTTAGCCAGGCAGTTTCATATTAAATGAACTCCACTGCGAAAATTTATAACGTTGTGATGCAGTTTTCGGTCGTGGTTTTTTCCATAACACTGGCCTGGTTTTCATTTATCTATTATCCAAAGATTGTCAATGAGTACAAAAATGTGGCTACGGGAGGCGGCCAGCCGGCTGGCCAGGTTTCGGCAAATTTTAGCAATTTTCCAATAGAAACCGCAAGTTACAGGATTGAGTTTGACAAAAATTCGCAAAATTACTATGTGTTTGTTAAAGGTACGACTGTTGGCGGGTTTGTGGAAAATAAAAATAGCGCCGAGCTGGTCTTAAAATCGGCTCTTTCTTTGCAAACGCTCTGCAATTTAAATATTATCTATGTCTCGACTGAAAAGCTTATTCTTGACGCGAACTTAAAATCCTCAAATAATTGTAAGTAGTATCCTGTATATTGTATCCTGTATTTTGCATTTTGGGCCGCGTCAGACGCGGCTGCCAAGTTAGACTTGGCCCTAGTAGCTCAATTGGACAGAGCAGACCCGTCCTAAGGGTAAGGTTGGGGGTTCGACTCCCTCCTAGGGCACTTCAACTTGATTTATGAATTATGAATTAAGAATCGATCTTTAGTTTCGCACCGAACAAAAATCTCTTAATACTGTGTATGCAATACGTCATTGATAAAAAAGTTTTAGTAGTTCGCACCATCGGTAATGTGCTGATGCTGGGTGCGTTTGTATCGATAATTTTTACTTTCTGGCCGGTGGGATCGGCATTTGCCCGCTACGCTTGGGATAACTTAACCGGCAAAAAGTTTGAGGCAGTGTCAGAAATTGGCGCCACCCAAACTTTCGGTTCGCTTTTGGGCAAAAGTGACTCTAACCTCAAGGTTTTAGTGCCCAAGGATCCAAATTTTTCGATTATTGTTGAAAAAATTGGGGCAGATGCTCCGATAATTCCCAACGTCGATGCCTCCTCAAAAGCCGTTTATACTGAAGCCCTGAAGCGCGGAGTTGCCCACGCTCTGGGTACTTCTTTTCCGGGTCAGCCCGGTGTCACTTATCTTTTTGCCCATTCAACGGATACTATTTTCAACGTCCCGCGTTTTAACGCCATTTTTTATTTACTTAAAGATATGGTGCCCGGGGATGGTATAGTTATTTTCTTTGGCGGCAAACGGTATGACTATATAGTTTCTGAAACGAAAATAACGGAGCCTGAAGACGTCAGTTACTTTACGATGAAAACCAGTGAGCAGATTCTGGTGCTGCAGACCTGTTATCCGCCGGGTACGACTTGGAAAAGGCTTTTGGTGATTGCGCGGCCAGTAAGTACGGTGATAAGTGCACAGTGAGAAGTGTAAAGTGATAGGTGTACAGTGATAAGTGAATGACTCAAGATGTAAAATCTTTTAAAGATCTTCTCGTTTGGCGACTTGCCCATGAACTCGCGATCGAAATCTTTAAACTATCCCAAAATACCAAAAAGACAAGCTTAAACTACGAAATCTGGAGGCAGATTTTAAGATCAGCATTCTCGGTTTCGGCGAACATTGTCGAAGGATTCTATACTCACAAGGGCAAAACTTACGTTTCTTTTCTTGAGGTCTCGCGAGGCTCCGCTGGCGAAACTTTGTACTGGATTATTGTCTTAGAAGAAATTGGTGATGTTTCAAAACAAAAAGCAGAGCATTTTACTGAAAAGTATCAAGAAGTAATCAAAATGCTTTCCCGAATGATCAATGTCATAAACTCGAAATCCTAACCCGCTCTTCACTTTTCACTTATCACCGTGCACTAGTCATTTCTATCTCAGGTTGATTGAGTAGAGATTTGCTGGTGTGCCTTCGGTTTGAGTCAGGGTTGTTAAAATAATTAGCTTTGTGCCCGAGGGATGGGCAAAAACAAAGCCGTCTTCAAATTTTCCGGTATAAATCGTCATCTTATTGGCGCCGTCTGCTTCGATAATTGAAATCAGATCTTTTTGGGCAACAACTAAATGATTTGAGTCCGGATACCAGGAAATACTGGCCAGATCATTAAAAGTAGGCAATGTAGATTCCTTTTTCGCCTTCAAATCGTAGACTTTGTATTGGCCCGCCTTGTCCTTATACAAGATTTTTTCCTCATCAGGCGAGAAAATTAAGCCTGTAGGATAATAATTCAATTGGTTACCAGGTTGCTGGGTTACTAGGTTGCCAGGGCTTGGAGAGGGGCTGGCGACAGCTGCTTCTTGGGTAGCACTTTTGATGTTTTGGGGAACTAAAAGCGCCTGGGTTTGGGCATTTGTTATCAGGTCTTGTTGCCAACTTGAAAGCGTTGCTGCCAGTGAGGCGGTAATATCTCTTAGCTCATCGTTGGTTTTATCAGTCGCAATTAATAAATTGGCAGTTGATGCGCCTTGTTGATTTTGAAAGTAGGCAATAAGTTGTTTTGAATCGGGTCCCCAGATAAATCTGGCAGCGGAAAAGTCAAATACATTTTGGTTTTTGGCAATTTGCTTTGGTCCTTGTCGGAAAGGAAAAGGAGTATCGGACATTTCGATAATATAAAGACCTCCGCGGTCACCGCCCACGCCATAGGCAATTTTGGAATAGTCGGGTGAAAGAGTAGGGCCGGTGGCACCTGTTGTTGTTAGGGGCTTGATTTCAGGGGCGAGTGGGAAAAGTAAAGCCTTAATTTCTGTTGCCAGATCTGCCTTTATTTCGATGTCTTTCTGCCAGGTTGTGTAGCCGTCTTTTTGGATGCGCACCTTGTAGGTCTTTGGCGCCAGGAAGGCAATATTGGTATCGGTGGCGGAAGTTAGCCTGTCATCAAGATAGACTTGGGCGCCTGTGGGGGTTGAACTGGCGACAATAAGGCCGGTTCGCTCGATAGTTCCGTTTTTAAAATTAGGTTTAAAGCCGCGGGCCCAAAAAATGGCGATAGCGGCAAAGATTAGAATAAATGCGGCCGCCGCCAGGCTAAAAGCGACACGGTGTTTGGCAAGAAGAGTCATGGGAAGGATTGTAGCAGAGTAAGAATACAAACGGCAAGGCAACAAAAATTTACTCAATCTGTATAGTATGTAATATAAAATTATGTTTATGATAGATTTTGATATTGCATCTTGATCATTTATGATAAGATAGACGCTACCTAGAGCCGCGAAAGATTCAATCCCTTTGTACCTTCGTTAATTTTAACTTCTCTGGCACTTTTATCGTCTTGCGCTAGGGGAAGAGACGGCGATAAAGATACTTTCCAAGCAACTGAATCAAATTTAGAAAAAGCCACCGCTACTTTAAGTTTGGAATTGACAGAAGCGGAAGAAGATTTGCCAGCTATTGCTGAATCAACAAGACCCCTCATGGAACCGGCGGTGGTAACTCTTGGCGAACTGGCACCCAATGTTTCTTTGACATCAATTACC